>NZ_JAHCAS010000001.1:1565057-1878069 GCF_019634775.1 Dokdonella sp. | reverse complement strand
TGGGGCCGCTGTTGGCGATCACGCCATCCAGCCTGCGCAGTGCTCGCAGCCAAATGGCCCGA
The DNA here is from genome assembly GCF_019634775.1 of Dokdonella sp. Lineage (NCBI taxonomy): Bacteria > Pseudomonadati > Pseudomonadota > Gammaproteobacteria > Lysobacterales > Rhodanobacteraceae > Dokdonella > Dokdonella sp. The sequence goes on along the minus strand of NZ_JAHCAS010000001.1, from coordinate 1,878,007 downwards.
TATATGGGGTGCCGCACTGCCACGTCCAGGCCATGCACATAGGCGTGGGCGCGGGCGCCACTGCGACGCGCAGCGAACAACGCCAATGGTGCAGTCAATCCGCTTCCTGCCAGCACGACATCCGGCTGAAAGCGCCTGGCCACTCGCCATGCAGCCAGACCACCTAGCAGCAGAAACCGCCACAAGGGCTTGAGCGGCACTTCGGTCATGATCACGCCGGTGGGGGCGAGCGCTGCGCAGCCTCTGGGCCCCACGATGTGCACCTGTGCCTGTTTGGCGAGTTCTTCCGCCAGATGCCAGTTCAGCCGTTCCATGCCGCCCACCAACGGGGGCAGGTTGCGAGTGATGAGCAAGATACGAGGGCGTGCCGCTGGCGCCAACCGGTCGTTCACGCCGCCGCCCAGCCGCGCGCCTGGATTTCCGCCAGCAACGCCTCAGCGGTGGTGACCAACATCGGCACCTGTTCATGCGCGGCCTCCAGGGCGCTGGCCAGAATTGCAGGATCTTCGATGTATTCGTGCACCATCTGGTTGCGCAGCCGTCGAACGGCCAGCCATTGGTCTGCTGACGCCAGCCAGCCCAGCCGCTCGGCGCGATCGAGGTTGTCAATGGCCACACCCACGGGCTCACCCAGCGCGTGCAGCAGGGTCGGGATCACTTTGTCGCCCAAGGTGTCTTGCAGACGCGCAAAGCGGGAAGCAAAGGCCTCGACCCGTTCCGCCTGTTCAATATCGGCATCCAGCGCCTTGGCGCGTTCCACGGTGAATGCCTGCGCAAACACCCGGTGATCGGTTGCCAGCAGGTGCTTGCGCTCACGCTGCACGACGCGGGTCAAAAACCGCAGTCGATGAATCAGCGCTGCATCCGCACTCACAGCAGCACCCCTTCTTTCAGCGCGATATCGTGGATCGGCAATCGCAGCAGGTTCGGGGCCAGCAGCAGCACATCCACTTTGCGACCGTCCATGACCCGGCCTGCGCGCGCGGCGATTCTGGCCATCAGCGGTGCCGGTTGCGCCACCGGGGTGTCCATCTCCAGCAGCAGGTCAACGTCGCCGCCACGGGCATGATCGTTCAGCCGTGAACCAAACAGCCGCAGCCGCGCGCCCGGCCCGGCCTCTTCCAGGGCCAGCATCTTCAACGCCTGTCTGTGTTCGTGGCTCAATCGCATTACCTGCTCCCGTTGGCTGGACCAGTTTATCCAGCGGGACTGGCGTTGCCCAAGGTCCTGCACCCACGCAGCCGGCTGCCAGTGCCGGTTCAACCATCTCGGCGATAGGTCAAATTGGTGATCTGCTCGGAGATCAGCCCGATCAGGAAGATGATCACCGCTGCGGAAAACAGCAGCGCGCTCATGTTGGTGAACTGGTGGCGTGTGACAAAGGTGTAGCCGTACCAGCCCAGGCCAGTGAGGAAGAAGGCGATGGAGATGGGGGCAAACAGCTTGAGTGGCGCATAAAGCGTGGCGATCTTGAAGATGATCAGCAGGAAGCGGATGCCGTCCTTGATCGGCTTGATGTGGCTCTTGCCGATGCGCCTGGCAACCGGAATGGGCTCATATGCCACGGCATAGGCACTGCGGAAGAAGGCCATCGTGCAGGTGGTGGGATAGGAGAATCCGTTCGGCAGCAGGTGCAGGAATTCGCGGAACTTGTCCGCCCGGACCGCGCGGAACCCGGAGGTCAGATCCTTCACGTCGAAGCCGGTCATGCGGCTGGCCAGCCAGTTGTACAACGTGTTGGCGATGCCACGGCTGACCCCGGCCTGGCCGGCCCAATCACGGGCACCGACGACCATGTCATAGCCCTCATCGAGCCTATCGAGCAGCCGGGCAATCAGGGTGGGGTCGTGCTGGCCATCGGCATCCATGAAAACAAGTGTGTCGCCGCGGGCTGCCCTGGCACCGGCTTTGATGGCGGCACCATTGCCCATCGAGTACGGGCGGCTCAGCACGGTAACGCCGGCGGCCCGGCAGACCTCGGCCGTGTCATCGGTCGAGCCATCGTCGACGATGATGATTTCCGCATCGGGCCGGGCCTCTTTCAGCCTGGGCAGCAGGCCGACCAGCGCAGCGGCCTCGTTCTTGGCGGGGAGGACGATACTGATCATGCGTGGGGTCGAAGCCGCCTGACGGCCTGACGCCTCCTTTCCGGGAGTGGGTTCCCCATCCTGCCCGGATGGTGTTCATTCAGCAACGCTTTTGTTGTAGATTCGCGTGGAGTTTCGGGGGCTTACGCGACATTCCTATGGCGACCCAGATGAATACCCCCTCCTTGACGGGGCTGAGTGGCGTCAGCCGTCGCCTGGTGGCCGAAGGCCTGCTCGGCGAGCAGGACGCGCGCAAGGCCGTCGAGGATGCGGGCAAGCAGAAGATTCCGATCGGCGCCTGGCTGACCGAGAACGGGCTGGTTTCCAGCGCCAACCTGGCCCTGGCCTCGGCCTTCGAGTTCGGCGTGCCGCTGCTCGACGTCGCCGCGCTCGACCTCAGCCAGGTGCCGCTCAAGCTGGTCAAGGAAGAGCTGATCCAGAAGCACAAGGCCTTGCCGCTGTTCAAGCGCGGCAACCGCCTGTTCGTCGGCGTGTCGGATCCTACCAACCTGCGCGCGCTGGACGAGATCAAGTTTCAGTCCAACCACATCATCGAGCCGATCCTGGTCGACGAGCACCAGCTCGAACGTGCGATCGAGCAGGCCCAGGCGACCAGCAGCACGACGATCGAGGGCATGGACGATGCCGAAGGTCTCGACAACCTCGACCTTGCCGATACCTCCGGCGAGGACGAAGGCGGCAGCGGCGTCGATGCCCAGGGCGGTGACGACGCGCCGGTGGTTCGCTTCGTCAACAAGGTGCTGGTCGATGCGATCAAGCGCGGCGCCTCGGACATCCATTTCGAGCCCTACGAGAACAACTACCGCGTGCGCCTGCGCATGGACGGCATGCTCAAGCAGGTGGCTTCGCCGCCGGTCAAGCTGACCCCGCGCATTTCCTCGCGCATCAAGGTCATGTCCGGCCTCGACATCGCCGAAAAGCGCGTGCCGCAGGACGGGCGCATCAAGCTCAACCTGTCCAAGACCAAGTCGATCGACTTCCGCGTCAGCACCTGCCCGACCCTGTTCGGCGAAAAGATCGTGTTGCGCATCCTCGATGCCTCGGCGGCCAAGCTCGGCATCGACAAGCTCGGCTACGAGCCGGATCAGCAGAAGCTGTTCCTGGAGGCCATCGAGAAACCCTACGGCATGGTGCTGGTGACCGGCCCGACCGGCTCGGGCAAGACCGTGTCGCTGTACACCGCGCTCAACATCCTCAATACCGAGGGCCGCAACATCTCCACGGTGGAGGACCCGGTCGAAATCCGCCTGCCCGGCGTCAACCAGGTGCAGCAGAACCAGAAGCGCGGCATGACCTTCGCCGCGGCGCTGCGCTCGTTCCTGCGCCAGGACCCGGACGTGATCATGGTCGGCGAAATCCGCGACCTGGAAACCGCCGAGATTGCCATCAAGGCGGCGCAGACCGGCCACATGGTGCTGTCGACCCTGCACACCAACGACGCGCCGCAGACCATCGCGCGCCTGATGAACATGGGCATCGCCCCGTACAACATCACCTCGTCGGTGACCATCGTCATCGCCCAGCGCCTGGCCCGCCGCCTGCACGACTGCAAGCGACCGATGAACCCGCCCTTGCCCAAGGCCGCCCTGCTGGCCGAAGGTTTCAGCGAGGCCGATGTCGAAGCCGGCATCGAACTCTTCGAGGCGGTCGGCTGCTCGGGCTGCAACGAGGGCTACAAGGGCCGTACCGGCATCTACCAGGTGATGCCGATGAGCGAGGAGATCCAGAAGATCGTCCTCGCCGGCGGCAACGCCCTGCAGATCGCCGCCGAGGCCAAGCGCATCGGCATCAACGATTTGCGTGCTTCCGCACTGTTGAAGGTCAAGCAGGGTGTTACAAGCCTTGCCGAAATCAACCGCGTGACCAAGGACTAAGCCATGGCAACCACCGCAACCGCACGGGCCGGCATCAAGCAGAGCGCGGGCAAGTCACGCGCCCAGATCAGCCAGTTGAGCACCTTTACCTGGGTCGGCCTCGACAAGCGCGGCCACAAGATCAAAGGCGAGTACCAGAGCAAGAGCGTCGGCCTGGTCAAGGCCGAACTGCGCCGCCAGGGCATCAATCCGCAGACGGTCAAGGAAAAGGCCAAGCCCCTGTTCGGCGCGGCTGGCAAGACGATTGCACCGCGCGATATCGCCATCTTCAGCCGCCAGCTCGCCACGATGATGGCGGCCGGCGTGCCGATGGTGCAGGGCTTCGACATTGTCGCTGGCGGCCAGAACAACCCGCGCATGAAGAACATGCTGGTCGACATCAAGACCGAGATCGAAGGCGGCTCCTCGCTCAACGAATCGCTCAACAAGTATCCGGTTCAGTTCGACGAGCTGTACCGCAACCTCGTCCGTGCCGGCGAGTCGGCTGGTGTGCTCGACACCGTGCTCGACACGATCGCCACGTACAAGGAGAACATCGAAGCAATCAAGGCCAAGATCAAGAAGGCCATGTTCTACCCGGCCATGGTCATCGCCGTGGCGATTCTCGTCTCGTCGATCCTGATGATCTTCGTGATCCCGCAGTTCGAGAACGTGTTCCAGGGCTTCGGTGCCGACCTGCCGGCCTTCACGCAGATGCTCGTGAACATGTCGCGGTTCATGGTGCAGTACTGGTGGTTGGTCTTCGGTATCGCCGGTGCGGTGATCGTTGGCATCGTTCTGCTGTACAAGCGCTCGGACAAGTTTGCCCACCTCGTCGGACGCGGCATGCTCAAGCTGCCGGTGGTTGGCGAAATCCTTCGCCAATCGGCGATGGCGCGCTTCGCGCGCACGCTCGGCGTGACCTTCAAGGCCGGCGTGCCGCTGGTGGAAGCCCTCGACTCCGTTGCCGGCGCCACCGGCAGCGTGGTCTACAACGATGCGGTCAAGCGCATCCGCGAGGACGTCGCCGTCGGCCACCAGCTCCAGCTCGCGATCCGCCAGACCAACCTGTTTCCGAACATGGTCGTGCAGATGGTGGCGATCGGTGAGGAGTCCGGCGCACTCGACAAGATGCTGTTCAAGATCGCCGAATTCTACGAGCAGGAGGTCAACAACGCCGTCGATGCGCTGTCGAGCCTGCTGGAGCCGCTGATCATGGTCATCCTCGGCGTACTCGTCGGCGGCATGGTCATCGGCATGTACCTGCCGATCTTCAAGCTCGGCGCCGTCGTCGGCTGACCGATCCCCGCCTCACCCGCACGGGCCGCGCGCCACCGGCGCCGGCCCGTGCCGCGCCCCTGCCGGAACCCCCGTAGGAGCCCCTTCGGGGGCGATGCGTTTTCCGCATCGTCACGACACCCGATCGCCCGTGAACGGGCTCCTGCGGGTCCACCTTTCATCCATCTTTGCGCCCTGCCCTGCGACATGCACAATGCCGTGCATCCGCAGCAGGGGCAGGTCGATGGATTTTTCGTGGTTGCACGAGCCGGTGATGCTGATCCCGGTGGTCGGTGTGCTCGGCCTGTTGGTCGGCAGCTTCCTCAATGTGGTGATCCTGCGCCTGCCGCGGCGGCTCGAGCACGAGTGGCGCACGCAGGCGCGCGAGTTTCTTGCCCAGGACGCGCCGGCCGATGACCAGGCGCCGCCCGACCTCGTGTTCAAGGGTTCGCATTGCGTCCATTGCGGGCATGCCTTGTCGCCGCTGGACAACATCCCGCTGTTGAGCTGGCTGGCCCTGCGTGGGCGCTGCCGTTATTGCAAGGAGGCCATTTCATGGCAGTACCCGCTGGTCGAGGCGCTGAGCGCGGCGGCGTGCATGGTGCTGGCGTGGAAGTTCGGCTTCGGCTGGCCGCTGCTGGCGGCGCTCGCGTTCACCTGGATCCTGATCGCCGCAGCCGGGATCGATGCGCGCACACAACTGTTGCCGGACCAGCTCACCCTGCCGCTGCTCTGGCTGGGCCTGCTGGTCTCGCTGGTGCCGCTGTTCGTCGATGCGCCGACCGCGATCCTCGGTGCGGCGATCGGCTGGGCCAGCCTGTGGCTGGTGTTCTGGGCGTTCAAGCTGCTGACCGGCAAGGAAGGCATGGGTTACGGCGACTTCAAGCTGCTCGGCGCGCTTGGTGCGTGGATGGGCGCGATGGCGCTGCTGCCGATCATCCTGCTGTCGTCGTTGATCGGCGCGATCATCGGCGGCGCGATCCTGGCGGTGAACAAGAAGGGCCGTGAAACTCCGATCCCCTTCGGCCCTTTCATCGCCGCGGCCGGCTGGGCATGGTTCGTGTTCGGCGACGTGCTCGGCGCGTGGTATCGCGGGTGGTTCTACGCGGGGTGAGCACGGCGCGAGGGATTTCCGTGGGAGCCCGTTCACGGGCGATGCTTTCCACGGAGCCTCGAAGCATCGCCCCTGAATGGGCTCCTGCGGGGGAGCGAGAGGGGATGGTGGGCGGTGCAGGGATCGAACCTGCGACACCTGCCGTGTGAAGGCAGTGCTCTACCGCTGAGCTAACCGCCCACGGATGCGAAAGAAGTGGTGCCGGAAATAGGAATCGAACCTACGACCTCATCATTACGAATGACGCGCTCTACCAACTGAGCTATTCCGGCAACGCAGGGCCGCGGATTATAGGAACTCGCCATGGCAGCGACAAGCCTGCACGGCTGGCAGGCGCGGCTGAATCCGGGGATTCAGGCCCCGCCCCGGCGAGGGACACGGCGGGAATGGGTGTCCGCTGGGGTCACCCAATGCCCGCATCGGCCCGCGCGGGGCAGGCTGGCGTTACCAGCATGCGCCATTGCTGCCCGTGTCGCTGGGCGCCGCCTTGAAGCCGGTGTTGTTGATCGTCAGCGCCCCACACGAATCGTTGTTCTGCGGCGCCTGTGGCGTCGCCGTGAGCGTATAGGTCTGGTTGTTGGTTCCGAGCCCACCGATGGTCACCCGGTAGTAACCCTTTTCGCTCGTGTCGCTGACACTGAGGTCGGTGAAGGTCGCTGCATAGCGGTTGCGGTTGGTGAAGAAGCGTTCCTGTGCCGCCGAGATGCGCATGAGCAACTCGCGCCCGTCGGCACGGCGCGTGCGCTCGACATAGCGCGTATAACTCGGGTAGGCGAGGGCGGCGAGTACGGCGATGATCGCCACCACGATCATCAGTTCAAGCAAGGTGAAGCCACGATTCCTGTTCATTGAAACGCCCCCGATGTGAATGTCGCGATGGACCGGCGCTGGCCGCGCCGATCCATGCAGTAACCCCGGCTCTTCAGAGCAACAGATCAAGCAGTTCGCGCCAGGCGTTGCGATGCCAGACGTCGTCGGCCAGCGCCGCTTCGAGCGCATCCTTGACCTCGTCGGCAAGACTCGGCGGCAACCCGGGAATGGCGAGCCCACCACCGCCAGGACGCGTGACCGGATTGCCAGGTGGCGTGGTGAGGCCGACCACGCCGCCGATCATGCCGATGCCCTGCACCGCACCCGACGGTTGGTTGGTGCGCACGCGGGCTCCACCGGTCGCGGCATCGAGCACCATCAGCGCATAGCGCGCGCCGGGATCGCAGGGATCCTCGCCCTTCGGGATCAAGGTGTACGCCAGGGCCAGATTGGCCGAGAACAGCGGCGCCACGCGACGCTGCGCGCGCTCACCCGGCTCCGGCGTGCCGGGCGCCACGCTGCTGCCGCCGATGTTGATCGGCAGGCGCCAGCCAAGCGCGCGCACCTGGGTGAGGATGGGGTTGCCACCGGCGTCGGTATCACCAAGCGTCATGACCGGCGCGGGGGCCGGCGGGACCGACGCGGGCGGCGACCAGCCGGTGATCTCGCGGGCGTCGCTGGTCTGCGTCATGTGCTGGGTGACGAGCTGATTGACCCGGATCGGATACCACGGGCTGTTGCTGCCCATGTCACGAATGCCGTAGAAGGCCTGTTGCGGAACGAGGCTGGTACGATCCGGCAGGCCGAGGTACTTGCCCGTGCCGATGACGAAGATCGGACGCAGGGTTTGCGGGTCGCGCAGGCCGGTCGGCATGAACGAGAACGGCTGGTCACCGACCGCGGCGGCACCGCCACTGCCGTAGTTGGCGAACATGAGGTCCACCGACCAGTCAGCGGGATTGCTGGACGTCAGGTCGAAACGCCAGAGGTTGCCGGCGAGGTCGCCGGCGACTGCGAAATCACCGATCTGGTCCGACTGGGAGTCATACACCACGGCGGTCGACAGGCCGAAGGTCTTGAATCCGGACGGCAGCGCCTGCGGTGCCTCGCTGGTCTGGATCTCGCGCACGAGCTCGCCAGTCTCCAGGTTGATGACCAGCAACGAGGTCCGCCCGGCAGCGATTTCGTTGCTGCTGGGGTCGAGCGTATCCGTGGGGAAATAGCCGCTGGAGACGATGGCGAACCAGTGATTGCCGCCGACGCCGTAGTTCAGGCGCGCGACATTGACTGAATCATAGGTATAGCCGAGCGAACGGCAGTAGCGCGCGCCTGCCGCGCACGGCGCCCCGCTGTCCGGGCCTTGGTTGCGCGGACCGCTGGTGAACTCCCAGAGCGGTGCCGTGGGTGCGGCCTCGGTGACAACCGGGTTGGTGACATCGAGGGCGTAGATGCCGCGCGCACCAAGGCGCATCGAGCCGAGCAACAGCGTCCGCCACTGGCCACCGAAGAACACGTCGATCTCACCGGGCGCGGCATCGACGCCGGGGGTGAGGCCGACCTCGACCTGGGTCGATTTCACCAGACGGGTATTCTCGATCACCATGTTGGGGACATAAGCCCAGGTCTCGACACCGGTCTGCGCATTGAATGCGTGCAGCATGCCGTCGTTGGAGCCGACATAGAGCGTGGGCGTGCGGCTGCGCTGGGCGTTCTGGTACACCGCATAGGAATTGCCGGAGATGGCGGCCGTGCGCTCGGGCGAGCCGAGCGGATAGATGTCGCGATAGCCGCTGGTTGGCGAGGAGACGTACTCGGGTTGCGCCTTGATCACCGCGCCAAGCACGGAGCTGCGCGCACGGAACTGCGGTGTCGCGGTGGTCTCGTGGGTGCGGTCGCCACGGATGTAGTTGAGGCGCGATTCGCCATAGGCATCGCATTCCCAATGCCTGCTGGCGCCACCGCAGCTCGAGCGCGGCGATGCGGCCAGGTCGAGGCGGATGCTCGATGGTTCGATGTTGAGCATTTCCCGCTGCGCGGGCGCAAGGTTGGCCCAGCGGAACGGCATGCCGGTTCCGGGGTCACCCCGCGATGTGATGATGTTGCGGGAGTTCGGATCGCGGACCGGATTTGTCGTGTTGGGCATGCTCGGGCACGGGCCACCGGTGAGCTTGCATCCGGCATCCCATTCGACGCCGATGGCCTCGACGGTGACCGGATCAAGGGTGTTGCGGGTGACGAAACCCGACCAGTCGGTCGTGTCGTAGCCGGCGGAGTAGCCGGTCGTGCCATCGGTGATGAGCGGCAGCGACACCGACATCGCGGTGGATGCGCCGCGACGCGCGATGATGCTGGCGATGATCTCGCTGAGCGCGCTGATCAGTTCCTCGGGATTGCTGGCGGCGAAGAACTTGCCGCGGCTGTTCACCGACGCATGCCAGATGTCATCCACCTTCTCGGACGTATCGCTGTACGGCGAGCTGCCCTGCAGCGCGGGCCAGAGGATGTTTCCGCGCCGCAGCTGCTCGTAGTTGGCGTCACTGCGCGGAATCGTTCCCGAGATGCCGAAGCCGATCATGAACTGGACGAGGTGCGGCCAGGTCGCCGGATCATTGGCCGGGTTCCAGTAGATCTCCTTGTTGTCGCGCGGGTCCTGGCCACTGGCCAGCGGATTGCCGAACAGGTTCGTCGACCGGTCGGGGATGAAGGCCGGCACCTTGAGGCGCGTTGCGGGATTCCCCATGAAATCCGGGCGCAAGTTGGTCGCCCAGTAGTGGTAGGCGATATCGGCCATCGTGCGCTGGCCGGCATTTTGCTGGTTCCAGACGATCGAGCTTTCCGGGTCGCTGAGCGAGAACTGGCGGCCATCCGGCAAGGTGCCGGCTGAGCTGTCGGTGAGCGTGGTGGATGCCGTCGAGTTGTTCCAGAATCCATCGCTCATGTTGATGTGGAAGTTCTGCCGGCAGCTCAACTCGCGATTGAGGTCGCGGTCCCAGTAGGGATTGCTGTCGACACTGCCGGTATTGCGCGTGAACAGGTTGCCGGCGCGCACGGTGGCCGGCTGATTCGGCGTACCCCCCGACACGGGCGACGCGAACAGCCAGTTGTAGAACCGGGTGCGTACCGTGCGCTGGCCGACCGCCGGGCTGGCCGGGACATCGCGGAACTTGAAGAAGCTCGTGGCGGCAACGATCTGGTTCTGGTTGATGTTCTGCCAGGCCACGCGGATGTTTTCATCGAACGGCGCATAGGCACGCGATACCGCCGTCTTCGCCGCAAGATGACGCGTGTGATAGTACGAATACCAGTTGGCGAAGTTTTGCTGCTCGGCGGCCGGCAGCGGCACCCACTCCCAGTTGGCGGCGGTAAAGAGCGCGCTGCGCCCAGCGGGAGTGAACGTGCCGGTGGCCGCGTCGATTGGCAGGGCAACGCCTGTCCGCAGCCGGTAGTACCCTGCTGTGTTCCCGCAGAAACGGGCGTCGGTGCCCAGATTGCGCGTCGTGCTCGTGGTCGGGGAATCCGGCCGGTTCGGATGGATGCCGTTGTCCCAGGCCGCCGAGAAGGGCGCATTCGGCATCTCGGTGATGCCATCGGCGAGGAGCGGCGGGCGATAGGTTGCGTTCGGGTTGTAGTAGACGCCGTTCATCGCCCAGGAACGCGGATCCGCAGGATCGGTGACGCGTGGGTCGATGAGCCCGGCACAGAGAAAGGGTCCGGCCCCGCTAGCGAACGATTGGCTGCTGCTGGTGTTCTGCTGATCGGTCGCACCCCAGCCGCCACCGCCGTAGGGTCGTTGGTCGGGCATGAAATTGCGCCCCATCGAACCCGAGTCATCGAACGTGAGGATGAGGTTCGGCGATACGCTCGAAGTCAGTTCGGGCGGCGTGGCGAGCAGGTTGACCGTTCCATCGGCGGCGGCCTGGGCCGGAGATGGAATCATCCCGAGCCCGGCAGACGCGCAAATCGTCGCCACGAGTGCGGTGAGGCGAAGCGAACCGGCAAGGTTGTGAGTGCTAGTCATGATGGAGATTCCTGTCGATGCCTGTCGTCACGGCCCGGAAGCCGAGCCAGGATTGGTCCCGGTATTGGTCAGGTCGATGGCCGAGTACACGCTTTCCACGATGCGCTGGACCGCGCTGCTGCCACCCTGGCTGCGTGATGTGATGCGGTAGAACTCGTGCTTGCCGGCCAGCGTGGTCGTTTCGGGATCGTAGATTCCGTCCTGCTTGCCACTGCCGAGCGGCACATCCGGCCCGAGGTTCTCGATTGCGAACACCGGCTGTGCGGCGATGCCGGCCGTCTGCGATGCCTCGATATTGCCACTGATGACCTTCGTGTAGCCGGGCTGATTGGGCGGAGCCGTCACCCAGTTCTTCGAGGTTCGAAAGGTCTGGATCGAAGCATCGAGTCCACCCTCCGGCAGGGGCCGATACACACATGCCGAAGCACTGTTGCCTGCGCACGGCGGCAGCGGCTGACCGGTTGTGTGGTCGAAGCTCAACTGCCACAGATATTGCTCGCCACCTCGGGCGCCGCTTTCCGCTCCCATCAGGCCCAGCTGCCGGTTGCGCAGGTTGCCGGTCATCTTTTCCTGCAGGATCGACGTACCGGTGGCGGTCAGGGCGAGCAGGGTCAGCAGGATGAGGAAGACCAGCGCGACGAAGAGAACCGCGCCAACCTGTCGCCGGGGGAGGCTCTTGGCATTGCAGAGAGTCATCGGATGCTCCTGGCTCACGGATTGCGGTTGCGAATCATCGTCTGCGCGATGAACTCGCGACGCAGCATGCTGCCGGCGACCTGGCCGGATGGCAGCAGGGTGCTGCCGTCCGCTGCCACGGCCGTCGTGGTGCCCTGGTAGCGGAACGAGCGGCTGATGTCGTCGAGGCCGAACACCTGATCGCCCGAATTGACCAGCAGGTGCGCCTCGACGGTACGGATGTCGCGCCACAGGCAACCCGGGCCGTTCGCGACGCCGTCGCCCGGCGGCGTGCAGTTTGATCCGGGCTCGGCATCGACCTGGTTGGCGGTCAGGAAGCGCAGCGATCCATCGGCCGTGAGTGCGCCAAAGACGAAATCAAGCTGATCGACACCCTGAACCAGATCCTGGGCCGGGCCACCGTTGACCCGACGCACGAGGGTGGGCACGAGGCTGCGCACTCCGGCATCGGGGTCGCTGTTCTGGCGGTACACGAGGAAGTACGACACGGTGACGAAATCGTCCATGCTGAACGCGCGCACGTCGGTAGTCGCATTGCCCTGGCACAAGCCGGACGGTGCGGCATTGGCGAACAGCGAACCGGCCGGGCCGATCGTGAACGCCGACGGCTGGCTCGGTGCGGCCCCGGTCATGGCGCTGACCGGCAGGATTGCCGAACCGGCGCAACTGGAAACGAGAATGGCCGAGGGCGTGGTCGCCGGGGCGGGATCATTGCCCGTCTGATTGACCAGGTTGATCACGTCACCGTCGGCGATGAAGTCACCGGCAGCGCTGCAACCGCCGACCCTCACCGGCCATCCGGTGCCGGCCTGGTAGCGGATGGTCAGGACATCGGAGTTGGGGACCCTGCGACCTGCTGCCAGACCCTCGGCCGCATAACTGCCGAGCGCGGGGATGTTCGAGCAGCCGCCCCCTCCACATTCGTAGCCGCGCACGAACACGCTCGGGTCGACCCGGTACGGCGTCGCGCCGGTGAGGGGCGCCACCATGTCCGGGACGCTCAGCGAGGTCACGTACGAAATCGGCGCACGCGCCGACCAGATGCTGTTGCCTCCCGCGCCATCGGTGATCGCATTGCCGGCGAAATTGCTGCAGCGCTGACCGCCCAGCATGCGCAAGTCGGCCTCGATGCGGGTGACTGCATAGCGGCCGTTCTCCTGCAGGCGCGCCAAACCGTTCTGCAGCTTGTTCGTGCGACTGGTGCCGTCGAACAACTGCAGGATGCCCAGCGTGAGCAGCAGGCCGAGTGTCACCGCGACCATCAGCTCGATCAGGGTGAAACCAACCGTTCGCCGGACGGCTCCGCTGGCATGTCGCATTCTGGAGATAGTCATGGAAGCCTTCCGTCAGGGCTGAAAGACCCAGGCGAACGTCTGGGTATCGGGATTGCCGCCTGCGCTGCGCTCGAGCGCCGCTTCACTCCAGGACAGCGAGATCGTGCACAACCCGTCGAAGGGCGACGACGCCGCCTGCGCTCCGCTGCCGAGCAGTACACCGTCGCAGTCAATCGTCGCCGACGAGTTCGGCAGGAACTCCTGCATCTGTTGCTGGAACAGCCATTGGTCGCGCGCGACGATATCCGAGGTCGAGCATGGCACGCCGCCGGTGCAGGGATCCGATCCGGCACCGGGCGTATAGGTGTCGTTGTAGCTGGGGATGTTGGCTAGATTGCCGCGCATGCGATTGGCCATCGCCTCGGCGATGAACGATGCCTGCGTGCGTACGTAGGCGCTCTGGTTGGCCTTGACCGACACCACCATGAGGGCGGCCATGCCGAGCAGGCCCAGCGAAAAGATGAGAAGCGCGATGAGCACTTCGAGCAGGCTGAAGCCATGTTGGCCGCGCATCTTGGGCATGTGTGGGGTCCTCACGGGCACGCCGGTGGGGCTGTGGTCGGGTCGCTGCCGCCGTGCCGGCGACTGCTGACGATGCCGCCACCCTGCACCTCGACGATGCGGTTCTCGGCAGGGTCGGGCGCATCGGTCGGCCGGCAGATCCTGAAGGAGACATTCACGCCACCGACGAGTGCACCGGCCGCGTTGAACTCGACGGTCGCGGCTGACGACGTGACCGCGTACTGGGGGTCCTTGTTGAACTCGGAAACCTGTTCGTCGCTCGTGGGCGGGTTGCCGGCGCAGGCATAGCAGCGCACCACCCAGCCCGAACTCCAGCCCGCCACGACCGGCTCCACCGACATCGGGCGACCGCGCTTGACGGCTTCGGTGCGGGCCAGGCTCAGCGCATGGACCAGTCCGTTGGTGGCGTCGGAAACATTCATGCGAATGCGGAACTCGCGGAAGCTGGGCAATGCCAGACCGGCCAAGATGGCGACCACCGCGATCGTGATGAGCAGCTCGAGCAGGGTGAATCCCCGCGGCCGGGCACGACGGAATGGACGACGCACAGGAAGCAATAGCGACATGTTTTTCCCCAAAAGGGCCTGCCCTGCACCCAACGCTACCGAGCCACCAGACACGCCGGCAAGGTCCTGGACTGCGCGCGGCAGGATTTCCCGGATCGGCGGCGCACCGCGCCCTGGTCGCGGCGGATTTCGCCGGACCCTCAGCGCCCTGCCCGCTCCAGCACGTAAACCATGTTGTCGAACTGGATCACCAGCCCCTTGCCGCCCTGGTGGTAGTCGAAGACACCCTGATCGCAATCGACCCGGAGCGTGGTCGTGGCCGCAGACAGGCCGAAGCGATCACGCGCCGACGCAAGCTGGGCGCCATCGACCACTCCGCCCTGGAACAGCCCCTCCGGCGCGACCGTCAGCACCTCGTAGGTCGCATCTCGGCAACCGAGGTAACTGTCCGCGATCACTGCATCGGCCTTGAACGTGACCATGTCGCCCTGCTTGAGTGGGGCAACCGGCTCGGGCGAGGTCGGCTCGATCCAGTCGGGACGGACGGAATCGACCACCCGCCAGCTGCCTGCGAACGCACCCTGGGCGGATGCCGTCGACGAACCCAGCGCGCAGAGAAAGAGCACCGGCACGACTGCCTTGAACGATCCAGGAAGCATGGTTCCCCACTCCAAACGGTTCTGTGAGGAGGCACGCTAGTGCAGCCTGCGGGACCTGACAAGGACGTCGCGCGCGCGAGGTACGGATTTCCAGACGAGTGGCCACGGCAACCGCCGCAGCCATCACCGCACTCAGGCCACGACCCTGATGCGCAGCTCTTTCGGCAGGGCGAAGGTGACGTCCTCCAGCTTGCCGTCGACTTCGCGCACGTGGGTGGCGCCCCAGACGCGCAGGCGGGCGATGACGTCCTGGACGAGGCTCTCCGGGGCCGAGGCGCCGGCGGTCAGCCCGATACGCTGGTGGCCTTCGACCCATTCGCGGCGGACGTCGTCGGCACCGTCGATCAGATAGGCCGGTACACCCTGCTTGCCGGCCAGTTCGCACAGACGGTTGGAGTTGGAGCTGTTCGGCGAGCCGACCACGAGGACGACGTCGCACGTCTGGCCGAGCGCGCGCACCGCGTCCTGGCGGTTCTGCGTGGCGTAGCAGATGTCGTCGTGACGCGGCCCGAGGATCTTCGGAAACCGCGCGCGCAGGGCCTCGATGACGGCTTTCGTGTCATCGACCGAGAGCGTGGTCTGGCTGACGTAGGCTATGTGCGCGGGATGGCGCGGCGTCAAGGTGGCGACGCATTCCGGCGTTTCGACGAGCAGGATGTCGCCGGCATTGGCCGGGCTCCACTGCCCCATCGTGCCCTCGACTTCCGGGTGGCCGGCATGACCGATGAGGATGACGTCGCGCCCGGCCTTGCCGTGGCGTGCAACCTCGATGTGCACCTTGGTCACCAGTGGGCAGGTGGCGTCGAACACTGACAATCCGCGCGCTTTCGCTTCGGCGCGCACCTGTTGCGAAACTCCATGCGCGCTGAAGATGACGGTGGCGCCGTCGGGTACCTCGTCCAATTCGTCGACGAACACCGCGCCGCGCTGGCGCAGCGAATCGACGACGAAGCGGTTGTGCACGACCTCGTGGCGCACGTAGATCGGTGCGCCGAGCATGTCGATGGCGCGCTCGACGATCTCGATGGCGCGGTCGACGCCGGCGCAGAAACCGCGCGGATTGGCGAGAAAGATTTGCATGCGCGCAATTATCGCCCAGTGCCGGCGGGTTTCCCACCGAACAGGCCGAGCACGATCATCGCCACTGCACCGACGCTGATCGCCGAATCGGCGACATTGAAGGCGGGGAAATGCGAGCCGTTCCAGTGCACGTCGATGAAATCGACGACATGGCCGAAACGCACGCGGTCGATCACGTTGCCGACCGCCCCGCCGATCACCAGCGAAAGCGGCAGCGCGGTCTTCCAGTCGCCCCGCGGCGTGCGCGCCAGCCACAGCACAAGCATGGTGCTGACGACGACGGCCAGCCCGGAGAAGAACCAGCGCTGCCAGCCCCCCGCATCGGCGAGGAAGCTGAAAGCCGCACCTTCGTTGTAGGCCAGCGTCCACGCGAACAGGCCTTCGATGACCGGAATCGATTCGTGCAGCCGCATGTGGGCCAGCACGATGTGTTTGCTGACCTGATCGACGACAAGGACAGCGAGCGAGAGCCAGAGCCAGGACAGCGCGGTGGGGCGTGGGAGCATGGGGATGTTCAGGGCGACGAGGGAACGAATGGTACATGCCGCGGCAGGAAACGGCTTGTAGGAAACGGCTTGTAGGAAACGGCTTGTAGGAAACGGCTTGTAGGAAACGGCTTGTAGGAAACGGCTTCAGCCGTGATGCTCTTGCTGTACAACCCCGCAAAGAAAAAGCATCACGCCTGAAGGCGTTTCCTACAGGCCGTGATGCTCTTGCTGTACAACCCTCAAAGAAAAAGCATCACGCCTGAAGGCGTTTCCTACAGGCCGTGATGCTCTTGCTGTACAACCCTCAAAGAAAGAGCATCACGCCTGAAGGCGTTTCCTACAGCAACTCTCAATGATCATGCGGCCCCTTGGTCGACCCACACGGCATCCCAGAACGGATACAGGCCGACCCGCGGCACCAATCCTGCCCGCACCGGGTTCAACACGATGTATCGCGCAACCGCCAAGGCATCATCCTCGGAACGCAGGGCGCGATCATGGAATCCCACATCCCATACCGAACCGCGCGACCCCATCGCCGCATTCACGGCATGGGCAAGCGTGCCTTTCACGCGACCGACAAGGCTGGACAAGCTGTCCATGTCACCCAACTCGATCATCCCGTGCCAGTGATCGGGCATCAAAACCCAGCAGAGAAGGCTCGAGCCTCGCCATACGTGCTTCGATTGCAAGGCCAGGGAGGCCGTGCACGCCGCGTTCCAGTCGAGGAAAGTCTGCCTGCGCGCCATCGTCACGAAGGTGACAAGGTAAACGCGCCCGGGTTCGCTGGTACGCCCGATTCGCAGGGCGGATTTTCCGCGGGGTGGATAGCGCACGTCGACCATGCGCAAAGAATGGGCGTGTACGTCGATGTCGAAAACGGAAGATTGTCCCGACGGCGTGTAGGAAATCCGCCATTCGACGCGGAAAGGCGTTACGCCGTGGGAATCCCCCGTAGGAAACGGCTTGTAGGAAACGGCTTCAGCCGTGATGCTCTGGCCGTACAACCCCGCAAAGAAAGAGCATCACGCCTGAAGGCGTTTCCTACAGGCCGTGATGCTCTGGCTGTACAACCCCGCAAAGAAAAGGCATCACACCTGAAGGCGTTTCCTACAGGCCGTGATGCTCTGGCTGTACAACCCCGCAAAGAAAAGGCATCACGCCTGAAGGCGTTTCCTACAGGCCGTGATGCCCTGGCCGTACAACCCCCGTAGGAAACGGCTTCAGCCGTGATGCTCTTGCTGTACAACCCCGCAAAGAAAAGGCATCACGCCTGAAGGCGTTTCCTACAGGCCGTGATGCCCTGGCTGTACAACCCCGCAAAGAAAAGGCATCACGCCTGAAGGCGTTTCCTACAGGCCGTGATGCCCTGGCTGTACAACCCCGCAAAGAAAAGGCATCACGCCTGAAGGCGTTTCCTGCGGCGCCTCATATATATCGGCCGTTTCCCGCGACGATCGCGACGGTCAAAACCACCGCCGCACCTCGCCGTTGCCGTTGACGTTCTCGACGCAGCGGCCGCACAGCTCTGGATCGTCCGGGTGGGTGCCGACGTCGCTGCGGTGGTGCCAGCAGCGCACGCATTTGCCGGCGTCGCTGGAGCAGGCGTTGATCCACAGTTCACGGCCTTCAAGGTCGGCGCGCACGGCGTCGGCCGGACGTTCGGCCAGGTCGCGCCAGGTCAGGGTCGAGGTGATGAAGAAGAAGCGCAGCTCATCGTCGAACTTGTCGAGACGCGCGCGGGTGTCGGCATCGGCGTAGAGGGTTACCTCGGCCTGCAGCGAGGCGCCGATCGCGCCGGCGCCACGCATGCCTTCGAGCACCTTCGACACCGCCGCGCGCACGCCGAGCAGGTCGTTCCAGCGGCCGCGCGCATCGGCCGAGGCCTGCGTGGCGGCGAGGCCGTCGTACCAGGTCTCGAACAGCACCGATTCGTCGCGCGCACCGGGCAGGTGCTGCCAGATCTCCTCAGCGGTGAACGTGGTGAGCGGGGCGAGCCAGCGCACCATCGCTTCGAGGATGCGATACATCGCGCTCTGCGCGCTGCGCCGGCCGTGGCTGCCGGCCGGCATCGTGTACAGGCGGTCCTTGGTGATGTCGAGGTAGAGCGAGCCCATCTCGTTGGTGCAGAAGTTCTGCACGCGCTGGACGATTTCCGGATAGTCGTAACGGTCGTAGGCGGCGATGATCGCGGCCTGTGCATCGTACGCCTGCTGCACGGCCCACTGGTCGAGCAGCAGGCATTCCTCGACCGCCAGCAGCTGCGTCGCCGGATCGAATCCGTCGAGGTTGCCGAGCAGGAAGCGGGCGGTATTGCGCATGCGCCGGTAGGCGTCGGCGACGCGCTTGAGGATCTCGTCGGAAACGGCGATCTCGTTGCGGTAGTCAGTCGAGGCGACCCACAGGCGCAGCACATCGGCACCGAGCGAATCGACGACCTTCTGGGGTGCAACGACGTTGCCGAGCGACTTCGACATCTTGCGGCCGTGCTGGTCGACGGTGAAGCCGTGCGTGAGTACCTCGTCGTACGGCGCGTGGCCGTGCATGGCCGATGCGGTCAGCAGCGAGGAGTGGAACCAACCACGGTGCTGGTCCGAGCCTTCGAGATACATGACGCGGTCACCGGGCTTGCGCGCCAGTTCGGCGTGCTGGTCGAGCACGCAGTAGTGCGTGACGCCGGAGTCGAACCAGACGTCGAGCACGTCGCTGACCTTCTCATACCGCGCGGCCTCGTCGCCGAGCAACTCGGCGGGGTCGAGCGTGGCCCACGCATCGATGCCGCCCTGCTCGACGCGCTGCGCGATCTGCTCGAACAACTCGACGCTGCGCGGATGCGGCAGCTGTGTGGCCTTGTCGACGAACATCGCGATCGGCACGCCCCAGGTGCGCTGGCGCGAGATGCACCAGTCCGGCCGGCCGGCGATCATGCCGGTGATGCGCTCCTCTCCCCAGCCAGGAATCCAGCGCACCGCCTTGATCGATTCGAGCGCGCTGGTACGCAGGCCCTCCTTGTCCATGGCGATGAACCATTGCGGCGTGGCGCGGAATGCGACCGGCGTCTTGTGCCGCCAGCAATGCGGATAGCTGTGCTCGAGCTTCGCCAGTGCGAGCAAGTGGCCGTTGCCACGGATGAGATCGATCACCGCGTCATTCGCCTTCCAGATGAACTGGCCCTCGAAGATCGGCGTGCCGGCGATGTAGACGCCATTGCCGCCAACCGGGTTCAGTTCGGCCGGGCTGTAGCGGTCGACAAGGCCATACTGGCGACCGACGCTGAAGTCCTCCACGCCATGCCCCGGCGCGGTATGCACGGCACCGGTACCGTCCTCGGCGGTGACGTGGTCGCCGACGAGCAGGGGGATTTCGCGGCTGTAGAAGGGGTGCTTCAGGCCAGCCTGCACGCCCGCGCCTTCGACCCCTTCCCCAGTCGGCAGGGGAAGCGATGCAAGCGCCGATCCGGTCGTGCGCCCAAACACGGTCACACCTTCAACGCCGTAGCGCGCCAATGCCTTTGCCGCGAGCGCCTCGGCGAGCACGAGCAGCACGCGCTGGCCGGCACGCGCCGGGCCTTCGACCAACACGTATTCGAGTTCCGGCCCGAGCGACACCGCCAGGCTCGCCGGCAGCGTCCACGGCGTGGTCGTCCAGATCGGCACGGCAACGATGGTGTCGTCGTCGATCGTCACGCCGAACTTCGCAGCGAGTGCCTTCGCATCGATCGCGTCGTAGGCGACGTCGATCGCCGGCGACACCTTGTCGGCGTACTCGATCTCGGCTTCGGCCAGCGCCGAACCGCAGTCGAAGCACCAGTGCACCGGCTTGAAGCCGCGGGTGATGTGGCCGTTGGCGTGGATCTTCGCCAGCGCGCGCAGCATGTCGGCCTCGAACTTCGCGTCCATCGTGCGGTACGGCCGGTCCCAGTCGCCGAGCACGCCGAGGCGCTTGAAGTCGGCGCGCTGCAAGTCGATCTGCTGTGCCGCGTACTCGCGGCACTTCTGCCGGAACGTCGTCGCATCGATCTTCTGTCCGACCTTGCCGAACTCCTTCTCGATGGCGATCTCGATCGGCAGGCCGTGGCAATCCCAGCCGGGCACATAAGGCGCACGCAGGCCGGCCATGAGCTTGGACTTGACCACGATGTCCTTGAGCACCTTGTTGACCGCATGGCCGATATGGATCGCACCATTCGCGTACGGCGGGCCGTCGTGCAGGATGAAGGCGCGTTCGCGCGCGGCGGTGCGCTGCTGGATCTGCGCGTAGCGGTCTTTCGCGTACCAGTCGGCGAGCATGCCGGGCTCGCGCCCGGGCAGGTCGGCCTTCATCGCGAAGCCGGTATTCGGCAGATTGATCGTGGTCTTGTAGTCCTTGCTCACGCGGGGGCTCCGGCGGTGGCGGCCTCGGACAGGCCGAGCAGGTGGCGCGCCTGGCGCGCGTCCTCGTCGATCTGACGCACCATCGCGTCGAGATCGTTGAACTTCAGTTCGTCGCGCAGCTTGGCGACGAACTCGACGTCCAGACGGCGGCCATACAGATCGCCGTCGAAGTCGAACAGATGGGCTTCGAGCAGTGGCTCGGTGCCGTCGATGGTCGGGCGGATGCCGAGGCTGGCCACGCCCGGCATCGGTGCATGGCCGACACCGTGCACGCGTACCGCGAAGATGCCGAACACCGGCGAGCTGCGCCGACCGAGCGGGATGTTCGCGGTCGGATAGCCGAGCTTGCGGCCTAGGGCGAGGCCGTGCACGACATGACCGCCGATCATGAAGCGTCGCCCAAGCAGGTTCGCGGCGCCATCGAAATCGCCGCCCGCCAGGCGCGTGCGGATGGTGCTGCTGCGCACGCGCTCGCCGCCGATGCGGAAATCCTCGAACACGCGCGTGGCAAAACCGAGTGTCGCGCCACGCGACTGCAACAGGGCGACGTCGCCACCGCGCCCGCGACCGAAACGGAAATCCGCTCCGACCCAGACCTCGCGCACCGCGCAGCGTGCGACGAGGACGCGGGTGATGAAGGCGTCGGCGTCCATCGCGGTCAGCGCGGCGTCGAAGCGCAGCAGGAGCAGGCGGTCGATGCCGGTGGCGGCGAGGTTGGCGATCTTGCCGCGCGCGTCGTCGATGCGCGGCACCGGTTCGCCACCGGCGAAGTACTCGCGCGGGATCGGTTCGAAGCTGACCGCGAGCGCGGCGAGGCCGAGCGCGTCGGCACGTTCGCGCACGCGCGCGAGCAGCGCGCGATGGCCCAAATGGACGCCATCGAACGCGCCGATGCAGGCAACACTGCCTTGGGGTGCCAGCGAAGCACCCTCACGATCGCGGAAAAGCCGGAACATCGCGGAAGTATAGCGGCTCGGGCCACCACCACGCGGCGCCCGATCGCCGGGAGCGGCCGTTCGATTTCGTGTGGGAGACGGTTTTGGCCGTGATGCCTTTGCTTTGCGGGGTTGTACGGCCAGGGCATCACGGCTAAAGCCGTTTCCTACACCGTTTCCTAC
The DNA here is from genome assembly GCF_019634775.1 of Dokdonella sp. NCBI lineage: Bacteria > Pseudomonadati > Pseudomonadota > Gammaproteobacteria > Lysobacterales > Rhodanobacteraceae > Dokdonella > Dokdonella sp. The sequence continues at coordinate 1,856,050 of NZ_JAHCAS010000001.1, read as the reverse complement.
ACCGTTTCCTGCGCCGTTTCCTGCGCCGTTTCCTGCGCCGTTTCCTGCGCAGAACATGCAACCCGTCGTGACCTATGGTCCTCGGAGGTCGCGCAACCGGAACCCGCCGGCAACGAGCACGCCGGCGAAGGTGGCGGTACCGGCTCCGACCAAGGCGGTGAGGCGCCAGATGCGGGTGGTTTCGCTCCAGCTCGTCCATTCACTCCAGAACTGCAGGCCGCCCAGCAGCACGACGGCCATGGCCACACAGGCGACGGCGAGGCGCAGCAGGTGGCGTGTCCAGCCGGGCTGCGCGGTGTAGACACCGTCGCGGCGCAGCGCGCGCCACAGCAGGGCCACGTTCAGATAGCTCGCGCAGGCACTGGACAGGGAAAGCCCCACATGCAGGCCGGGGATGTCGGCCAGCGCCTCGGTCCAGCCCATGGCGAGATGCTCGGGGCGATGCCACAGCCAGAACAGCACTCCGACGAACACGAAATTGAGCAGCATGCTGGCCACCATCGCGATGATGCCGGCGCGCACCGGCGTCTTCGTGTCCTGGCGTGAATAGAACGCCGGCGCCAGCGTCTTGACCAGGGTGAAGGCCGGCAGCCCGAACGACAACGCTGCCAGCGACATCGCCGCCATCTCGACGTCGTGCGCGGTGAAGCGCCCGCGCTGGAACAGCGTGGCGAGGATCGGTTCAGCCAGCAGGACCAGGCCGAGCATGGCCGGCAGGCCGATCAGCAGGGTCGTGCGCAGGCCCCAGTCGAGCGCCTTCGAGAACCCCGCTGGATCGGCGGCGACATGGCGGCGCGACAGCGATGGCAGGATGACGGTGCCGAGCGCCACGCCGAACAGGCCGAGCGGAAACTCGAGCAGGCGATCGGTGTAACCGAGCCAGCTTTGTGAACCGACGATCAGGAACGAGGCGATCAGGGTGTCGAGCAGCAGGTTGACCTGGGCAACCGAGGAACCGAACAGGGTCGGCACCATCAGCTTGAGCACGCGGCGCACGCCGCTGTCGCGCCAGCCCCAACGCGGCCAGACCAGCAGGCCGAGGCGGTGCAGCGCCGGCAACTGCACGGCCAGTTGCAGGATGCCGGCGGCGAGCACGGCCCAGCCCAGCGCCATGATCGGCACGTCGAGCTTCGGCGCGAGGAACAGCGCGGCGGCGATCATGCACAGGTTGAGGATCACCGGCGTCAGCGCGGCGATGCCGAAGCGGTCGAAGCTGTTGAGGCCGGCGGCGGCCAATGCGGTCAGCGAAACGAACAGCAGGAACGGGAAGGTCAGACGCAGCAGGTCGGTGGTCAGGCCGAAGCGTTCGGGCTCGTCCAGGGTGCCCGGCGCGAAACCGCCGACCAGCACCTCGGCGAAGACCACGCCGAGCGCGGTGACGACGAGCAGGATCGCTCCGAGCGTGCCGGCCGTGCGCGAGAACAGCTCGCGCAGTTCCGCGTGGCTGCGGGTCTGCCGGTACTCGCTCAATACCGGCACGAAGGCCATCGAGAACGAGCCCTCCGCGAACAGCCGGCGCATGAAGTTGGGAATGCGGAAGGCGACCAGGAAGGCATCGGTCGCCGCGTTCGCGCCGAACACGGCGGCGATGACGACCTCGCGGACCAGGCCGAGCACGCGCGAGACGAAGGTGCCGCCGCTGAAGGTCAGCATCGAGCGCAGCAGGCTGCGGCGGGTCATGGCCCGGCTCCCGGATTGACCGCGCGGCGCCGCATCGGCATAATCCCCCGCCTTTTTCCACCCCACCCGCATTCCGGAGTCATCCCTTGGCCAACATCAAGTCTGCGAAGAAGCGTGCCCGTCAGTCCGAGAAGGCGCGCCAGCGCAATGCCAGCGCCCGCTCGATGGTGCGCACGGCGATCAAGAAGGTGGTCAAGGCCATCGACGCGAAGGACAAGTCCGCCGCCGAGGCCGCGCTGCGCGCTGCCGAGCCGATCGTCGACCGCTACGCCGCGCGTGGCCTGATCCACAAGAACAAGGCGGCCCGCCACAAGAGCCGCCTGACCGCGAGCATCCGCGCGCTGGCCTGATCCCGCCTGCGGTGCCGCTGCGAAAAAGCCGGCGCAAGCCGGCTTTTTTGTGCCCGCGTGAAACGCACGCACGGCCACGTCAGCGCGCCTGCGCCTCGGCCGCACGCTCGGCGGCGGCGCGTTTCTGCTCGTCGAAGAAGCGCTGGATGTCGAGGCAGATCGGCCAGGTGTTCTCGCGGGCCAGCGCCGAAACCAGATACCACGGCCGCTTCCACTTGAGCTTGCGTACCAGCGCCTTGGCCAGCTTGGTGCGCTCCTCCTCCGGCACCAGGTCGGCCTTGTTGAAGACCAGCCAGCGTTCGCGTTCGAGCAGGGCCGGATCGAAGCGCGCGAGTTCGCGCTCGATCGTGCGCACCTGTTCGACCGGATCGGTCTCGCCGTCGAGCGGGGCGATGTCGACCATGTGCAGCAGCAGGCGCGTGCGCGAAACGTGCTTGAGGAACTGGATGCCGAGGCCGGCACCTTCCGCGGCGCCCTCGATCAGCCCGGGGATGTCGGCGATCACGAAACTCTTGTCGGTTTCGATGCGCACCACGCCAAGATGCGGCTGCAGGGTCGTGAACGGGTAGTCGGCGACCTTCGGCGTGGCCGCCGAAACGGCGCGGATAAAGGTCGACTTGCCGGCGTTCGGGAAGCCGAGCATGCCGACGTCGGCCAGTACCTTGAGTTCGAGGCGCAGCTCGCGCTCCTCACCGGGCGTTCCCGGCGTGGCCTTGCGCGGTGCGCGATTGGTCGAACTCTTGAAGTGGATGTTGCCCTGCCCGCCACGCCCGCCCTGGGCGACCAGCAGGCGCTGACCGTGCTCGACGAGGTCGCCGATCAGCTCATCGGTCTCGACGTTCATGACCACGGTGCCGACCGGGACGCGCACGACCGTGTCGGCACCGCTCTTGCCGGCCATCTGCCGGCCCATGCCGTTGCCGCCACGTTCGGCGCGGAAGCTGCGTTGGTGGCGGAAGTCCACCAGCGTGTTGAGGCCTTCGTCGGCGACCAGCCAGACGCTGCCACCGGCTGCGCCGTCACCGCCATCGGGGCCACCGAACGGGATGAATTTTTCGCGCCGGAAACTCACGCAGCCGTTGCCGCCGTTGCCAGCGTGAACATGGATGGTGGCTTCATCGACGAATTGCATGGGGGCGGGATTGGGGATTCGGGATTGGGGATTCGGGTAAAGCGTACAGGCGAAGCGGGGTTTCGGGGCTCGGGAGTCGCCGGAAGCTCTTGATCTTCCGAATCCCCGATCCCGAATCCCGAATCCCGGCACCACCAATGAAAAGCCCCGCACAAGGCGGGGCTCTGTCCACGCGGTGGCCGTCCGCGGTCAGTTCGCGGCCGGGATCACGTTGACCGTACGGCGACCTTCGGCGCCCTTGGTCTTGAACTCGACCACGCCGTCGACGATCGCGAAGATCGTGTGGTCGCGGCCGAGGCCGACGCCCTGGCCCGGATGGAAGCGCGTGCCGCGCTGGCGGACGATGATGTTGCCGGCATTGACCGCCTGGCCGCCGTACACCTTCACGCCGAGGTACTTCGGGTTCGAGTCGCGACCGTTGCGGGTCGAACCACCTGCCTTTTTATGTGCCATGACTTGACTCCTCGACCCGTTTTACTTGCCCGAGCCACCGGTGATGCCGGTGATCTCGATCTCGGTGTAATGCTGCCGGTGCCCCTGCGACTTCATGTGGTGCTTGCGGCGGCGGAACTTGATGATGCGGACCTTCTCGCCGCGGCCATGCGACTTGATCTTCGCCGCGACCTTGGCGCCGGCGACCGTCGGGGCGCCGATGCTGATGCCTTCGCCGGAGCCGACGAGGAGGACCTGGTCGAAATCGACGGAACTGTCGACCTCGCCTGCGAGTTTTTCGACGCGCAGGGTTTCACCCTGGGCGACCCGGTACTGCTTGCCGGAAATGAGTACGACTGCGTACATGGTGGCAATGCCTCTGTAGTTATTCTGGAATCTGCCTCTGATCGCGCTCCGGGGCCGGGCCCGGGGGCGAAAAGAACCGCGGATGATAGCCGTGGAGGGGGTTGTGGTCAAACACTGGCGGGGTGGCCGATCGCCGCTGCAGGGGCTTCTGCGGGGGCGATCCACGCCCACCCGGCACCTTCACATCGTTTTGCTACACTTCGCGGTCCCGCCCCTTGGGGCATGTCCCGGCGATCGATGAGCGAGGACCCTCCCAGTAGCCAGCCCCAGCGATCCTGGTTCGGCCGGCTCACCCATGCCCTCTCCGGAGAAGTCAGCAGCCGCGAGGAACTCCTCGAAGAGCTGCGCGATGCCCAGGCCAACGGCCTGCTCTCCAACGACACACTGTCGATGATCGAGGGCGCCATCGAGGTCAGCGACCTCACCGTCGGCGACATCATGGTGCCACGCGCGCAGATGGTCTCGCTGCCGGTCACGGCTTCGTTCGAGGAAGTGCTGGACACGGTCATCGAGTCGGGGCACTCGCGCTTCCCGGTGCATGGTGCCGACCGCGACGAGATCGTCGGCATCCTGCTCGCCAAGGACCTGCTGCGTTGTTTCAGTGGTTCGGGCAAGCGCGATTTCCGCCCGCTGCTGCGTCCGGTCGCGCTGATTCCGGAATCCAAGCGCCTGAACATCCTGCTCAAGGAGTTCCGCCTCTCGCATCACCACATGGCGATCGTGGTTGACGAATACGGCGGCGTAGGCGGACTGGTGACCATCGAGGACGTGCTTGAACAGATCGTCGGCGACATCGACGACGAGCACGACGACGAGGAAACGCCGAACCTGATCCAGCCGCAGCCGGACGGTCGCTTCCTGGTCGCCGCGATCACGCCGATCTCCGATTTCAACGACCGCTTCGAATCGCGCTTCCCCGGCGACGAACACGACACCGTCGGCGCGATGCTGACCTCGGCCTTCGGCCACGTGCCGCAACCGGGCGAGGAAACCGCACTCGGCGGCTTCCTGTTCCGCGTGACCAAGGGTGATGCACGCCGCGTGCAGCAGTTCGCCGTGCGGATCCACGAGGCGTGATGCGCTTGTTGTTCGGCGTGTGGCTGCTGCTCGCCTGCGGGGCTGCACCGGCCCAGGAGGCGGCGACGCGCGGACTCGAGATCAGCCTGCTCACCATCGGCCCCGGTGAGGTCTACTGGGAACGCTTCGGCCACAACGCGCTCGTCGTGCGCGATCGCTCGAGCGGCCTGGCGACGAGCTACAACTACGGCACCTTCGACTTCGAGGAAGATGATTTCCTGGTCAACTTCGCCCGTGGCCGCATGACCTACCAGGCCTTCGCCATGGATGCCGATGACGACATCGACTGGTACAGCGCACAGGGCCGTTCCGTCGTCGAGCAACGCCTGCGCCTCAACGACACGCAGGCACTGAACCTGGCGCGTTTCCTGCAGTGGAATGCCGAGCCGGAGAACGCCCGCTACCGCTACGAGTACTTCACTTCCAACTGCTCGACGCGCGTGCGCGACGCACTCGACGCGGCACTCGGTGGCGCGCTCAAGGCGCAGCTCACAGCACCCTCGCGCGGCTACACCTACCGCATGCTGACCGATGCGCTGATGAGTCCGCAGCCGTGGCTGATGGCCGTGCTCGACGCCGGCCTTGGCCCATACGCCGACCAGCGCCTGTCATTCTGGGAAGACAGCTTCGTCCCGATGCAGTTGATGGGCCACCTGCGCGAGGTGAACGTGCCGGGACCGGACGGCACCTCCGTCCCGCTCGTCGCCGCCGAACGCGTGATCTCGTTCGGACGGCTGCCGGCGCCCCCGGCGCTGCCCCCGGACCTGCGCTGGCCGTTCTTCATCGCCGGCCTCGCGCTGGCGGCATGGCTGCTGGCCCTGGCCTCGCACCGGCGCAGCGTTGTCGCCCGCCATGCTTTCGCCGTGACAGCCAGCGCGATCGCGCTGGTCTGTGCGGTTGCCGGCATCATCCTGATGTTGCTCTGGCTCGGCACCGAGCATCGCCCGGCCTGGGCCAACGAAAACCTGCTGGTGCTCAATCCATTGTGCCTGCTGCTGCTGCCAGCCTGGTGGCGCGCGCGGCATGACGCCTGGGATTGCCTGAAACCCGTCCGCGTGATCGCCGTGCTCATCGCCGTGCTCGCCGGCCTCGCCCTGTTCGTCAAGATCCTGCCGTGGTTCCCGCAGGCGAACCTGCCATGGATCCTGTTGCTGCTGCCGGTGCATGCCGCCCTGGCGTGGATCGTCGTGCACAACGCGCGCGGCAGGGCGCATCGCACCTGAAGAGGCCACACGCTTCATTCGACGCAGGAGGGCGATGCTCTTCGTTCATCGCAACGCGCGATCGCCCGTGAACGGGCTCCGGCAATGGCCGGGAATGGAGAATTGGGAAACGGGGAACGGCCGGCAGCAAGGCTGTTGATCTTTCCACTCCCCGTCCCCTGTTTCCCATTTCCATCTTCTGTGGGAGCGGCATCAGCCGCGATACTCTGTCCCCAGACCGGAGCGACGCCCATGTCCATGCCCACCACGTTCGAACTCGATGGCAAGCTCGCCTTCGTCAGCGGCGCCAGCCGCGGCATCGGCGAGGCCGGCGCGCGCCTGCTCGCCGCACACGGCGCGCATGTGATCGTGTCGAGCCGGCGCATCGAGGCCTGCGAGGCGGTCGCACGGTCGATCCGCGAAGCCGGCGGCAGCGCCGAGGCGCTGGCCTGCCACATCGGCGACCCGGATTCGATCGCGGCGACGTTCGCGACGATCGATGCGCAGCACGGACGGCTCGACGTTCTGGTCAACAATGCTGCGGCGAATCCGTATTTCGGGCCGATCGTCGATACCGGCATCGACGCATTCCAGAAGACCGTCGACGTCAACATCCGTGGCTACTTCCTGATGTCGCAGGCGGCGGCGAAACGCATGGCCAGGCAGGGTGGCGGCTCGATCATCAATGTCGCCTCGGTCAACGGCGTGATCCCGGGTGACGGCCAGGGCATCTACTCGATCACCAAGGCGGCCATCCTGTCGATGACCAAGGCCTTCGCCAAGGAGTGCGCAGCGCAGGGCGTGCGTGTCAACGCGCTGCTGCCGGGACTGACCGACACCCGGTTTGCCGGCCCGCTGATCCACGACCCGGCAATCCTCGCGCGCGCGCTCGGCCACATCCCACTCGGACGCGTCGCCGAGCCGGCCGAGATGGCCGGCGCGCTGCTCTTCCTCGCCTCATCCGCTTCGAGCTATGTGACCGGCACCTGGCTCAACGTCGATGGCGGTTATCTCAGCGCTTGAGCGCGCGCCGCATGCCCTTTTTGTCCGGATCGCGCCGCAAGGCGGCGATCGCCTTCATCCTCGTCACCGCCGCGCTCGACATCATCGCCATGGGCATCGTCATGCCCGTGCTGCCGCCGCTGATCGAGACCTTCACCGGCTCGAACGCACGCGCCGGCATCATCAACGGCGTGTTCGTCGCACTGTGGGCGATCATGCAGTTCATCGCCTCGCCCGTGATTGGCGCGTGGTCGGACCAGGTCGGCCGGCGGCCGGTGATCCTGATCTCCACGGCCGGCCTCGCCGCCGACTACGTGCTGATGGCCCTGGCCCCGGACCTGTGGTGGCTCGCCCTCGGCCGCATCATCGCCGGCGTCACTTCGGCGAGCTTCACCACCGTGTACGCCTACATGGCCGACATCACGCCACCGGCCGAACGCGCCCGTGCCTATGGCCTGATCGGCGCGGCCTTCGCCGGCGGTTTCGTCGCCGGGCCGATGCTTGGTGGCATGCTCGGCGAATGGTCGCCGCGCGCACCGTTCTGGTTCGCCGGTGCGCTCAGCGGCGTGGCCTTCCTGTACGGCTGGTTCGTGCTGCCCGAGTCGCTGGCTGCCGAGAACCGCATGGCCTTCTCGTGGCGCCGCGCCAACCCATTCGGCGCGCTGCGCCTGCTGCGCTCGCATGCCGAACTCGCCGGCCTCGCCGTCGTCAACTTCCTACTGTACTTCGCCCACCACGTTTTTTCTGCCGTGTTCGTGCTGTATGCGGGGCACCGCTACGGCTGGGGCGCACTCGACGTCGGCCTCGTGCTGGCCTTGGCCGGGGCGCTCGACATGCTCGTGCAGGGGCTGCTGGTCGGACCGGTGGCACGACGCCTCGGTGACCGCCGCACAATGGTGCTCGGCCTCGGCGTCGGCGCGATCGGCATCGCCTGCATGGGCCTCGCACCGAACGGCGTGCTGTTCACGCTGTCGATGCTGCCGAATGCGGCTTGGGGACTGGCCATGCCGACCCTGCAGGCCCTGATGACGCGGCGCGTGTCGGAGTCCGAACAGGGGCAGCTGCAGGGCGCCAACATGAGCGTGGCCAGCATCGCCGGCGTGGTGTCGCCGCTGTTCTTCGGCTGGATCTACTCGATCTCCAGCGGCGCCGATGCGGCGATCCCGTACATCGGCACGAGCCTGCTGATGGCCGCCGCCGTGCTCGCCGCGGCTGCGCTGATCGGCGTGCGCGTCGGACGCCTGCACGGAAGGAGCGGGGTGTCGTAGGAGTCCGTTCACGGGCCTGTTCGTCGACACGGGGGTGAGAGAAGGAATCGCCCGTATACCGGCTCCTGCGGGAGCTCCTACCGGATCGCTGGCGGCAACGGTGACTTCCGTCCGTGGGCGGCCATGCCGCCGGGTCGCTATGCTCGCGGCCTGTCGAAGCCCAGCAAGGGAAACCCGCGATGAGGACATTGATCGGCATGGGCGCGTGTGCCGCATTGCTCGCAGGCACCATGGCGCAGGCGGCCAATCCGCGCGATACGCGCATGCTGGCCAATCCGGCCGTGCACGGCGACAGCATCGCCTTCACCTATGACAACGACCTCTGGCTGGTCGCGCGTGACGGAGGCAGCGCGCGTCGCCTGACCCAGGCGCCAGGCCGCGAGTTCGTGCCGCGCTTCTCGCCGGACGGGCGCTGGCTGGCCTTCAGCGCCGAATACGGCGACAACGTCGACGTCTACGTGATGCCGGCCGGCGGCGGCGAAGCGAAGCGCCTGACCTGGCATCCGGGCAATGACATCGTGCGCGGCTTCACCCCGGCGGGCGAGGTGCTGTTCCAGTCCGAGGAAGGTCAGTTCAGCGGGCGCCTGAGCGCGCTTTACACCGTGCCGGTCGGCGGCGGCGTGCCGAAGCGGCTGCCGGTACCGAGCGGCGCGAAGGCGGCGCTCTCGCCGGATGGCACGACCCTGGCCTACTCGCCGAACGCGGAGGCGTTTCGCCAGTGGAAGAACTACCGCGGTGGCACGCAGAGCCGCATCTGGCTGATGGACATGCGCAGCCTTGCCGTCAGCGAAGTTTCCAAGCCGGCCGGTGGCAGCAATGACACCGATCCGATGTGGATCGGCGGCACGCTGTATTTCAGCTCCGACCGCGATGGCGAGTTCAACTTGTACCGCTACGACGCGACGACGAAGCAGGCGACGCGACTGACCGCATTCGAGGATTTCCCGGTGGTCTCCGCCGATGCCGATGCCGCCGGCGTGATCGTGTTCGAACAGGCCGGCTGGCTGCACGAGCTCGACACGCGCTCCGGCACGACGCGGCGGCTGGTCGTGGCGGCGGTGTCCGACCTCGCCGAAACACGTCCGCGCATCGCCAGCGACGTCAAATGGGTGCGCGAAGTGGCCGGCTCGCCGGATCTCAAGCGCCTCGCCATGAACTATCGCGGCGAGATCGTCACCGTGCCTGCCGGCAAGGGTGATCCTCGCCAGATCACACGCTCGCCCGGTGCCAACGACCACTCGCCGGCGTGGTCGGCCGACGGCCGCCTGATCGCCTGGTTCTCCGATGCCGACGGCGAATACGCGCTCCATGTCGGCGCGCAGGATGGCAGTGGCACGCCACGCAGGTACAAACTCGACGGCGCGGGCTACTACGACAGCCCACAGTTCTCCCCGGATGGCCAGCGCATCGCCTTCCAGGACAACAGTCAGTCGCTGTGGGTCATCGAACTCGCCAGCGGACGCACCGCCAAGATTGCCTCCGAACCTGTTTATTCGCCGCTCGACCGGATGAGCGCGAACTGGTCGCCCGACTCGCGCTGGCTGGCCTACACCGTGCAGAACGCCGGCCTGATCCAGACCGTGTACGCCTGGTCGGTCGACAGTGGCCGTTCGATCCGCCTCACCGATGGTCTTTCGGAAATGGTCGAACCGGCATTCGATCCGAACGGCGAGTTCCTCTACGTGCTCGCCTCGACCGATGCCGGCCCGCTCAAGGACTGGTTCTCGCAGGCCAATGGCGATGCCGTGATGACCCATGGCCTGTACGCGATCACCCTGCGCCGCGACGGCCCGCACCCGATCCCGCCACAGAGCGACGAGGTCGAGGTGAAATCCGCCGAAACGAAGGCCACCGACAAGAATGCGAAGGACAAACCGGCCGTGCGCGTACGCATCGATGCCGAGGGCATCGAGGACCGCATCGTCGCCCTGCCCGCCGGCAGCGCCGGGCGCAGCGGACTGCGCGTTGGCACCAGCGGCGAGATCTACTTCCTCGAAACCGCCAACCCGCACGCCTCCGCAGGCTCCGGCGATGCCGAACTGAAGCGCTTCAGGCTCGAGGACCGCGAGGTGAAGACGCTGGCGAGGAAAGTCGGCGACTACCGCCTGTCCAGCGACGGCAAGCGCATCGCCTGGCTCAGCGGCAAGGACTGGTCGATCAGTGACATCAAGGACGAGTTGAAGCCTGGCGACGGCAAGCTCGCCCTCGAGCGCATCGCCGTCGCGGTCGATCCGCGCGCGGAATGGCACCAGATTCTCGACGACGCCTGGCGCATCAACCGCGATTATTTCTATGCCGACAACTTCCACGGTGCCGACTGGCCGAAGATGCGGGAGAAATACCGCGCGTTCCTGCCCGACCTCGCCACGCGCGCCGACCTCGACACGGTCATCCGCATGATGCTGAGCGAACTCGCGGTCGGCCACAGTTACCTTTCCCCAGGCGACTACCCGGCGAAGCCGAAGAAGATCGAGGTCGGTTTGCTCGGCGCCGACTACGTGCTCGTTGGCGACCGCTATCGTTTCAGCAAGGTGCTCGGTGGTCTCAACTGGAACCCGGACCTGCGCTCGCCGCTGCGCACGCCGGGCGTCGAGGTGCGTGCCGGCGAGTACCTGCTCGCCGTCGATGGCGTCGAGCTGCGCGCACCGATGAGCGTGTACGCCTTGTTCGAGAACAAGGCCGAGCGCCAGGTGCGCCTGCGCGTCGGTCCGAACGCCGACGGCAGCGGCGCACGCGAGGTCACCGTGGTGCCGGTAGCCAGCGAGAACGGCCTGCGCTACCGCGACTGGGTAGAGGGCAACCTGCGCTACGTCGACGCGAAGAGCGGCGGGCGCCTCGCCTACGTGCACGTGCCGAACACGGCAGCCGCAGGCTTCGAGTCGTTCAAGCGCTATTTCTATCCGCAGTCGAACAAGGCCGGCATCATCCTCGATGAACGCTTCAACGGCGGCGGCCTGATCGCCGACTACTACATCGACATCCTGCGCCGCCCGCTGATCGCGCACTGGAAGATGCGCTACGGCGAGGACCTGGTCAGCCCGCGCGGCGCGATCTTCGGACCGAAGGTCATGCTCACCGACGAGACGGCCGGCTCCGGCGGCGACCTGTTGCCATGGATGTTCCGCCGCTTCGAGCTCGGCACCATCGTCGGCAAGCGCACCTGGGGCGGCCTGGTCGGCATCCTCGGCTTTCCGACCCTGATGGACGGCGGCAGAGTCACCGCGCCGAACCTCGCAATCCGCACCGAGGAAGGCTATGCGGTCGAGAACGTCGGCGTGGCGCCCGACATCGAGGTCGAGCAGTGGCCGGCCGAAGTCGCCCAGGGCCGCGACCCGCAACTCGACCGCGCGATCGCGGTGGCGCTCGAAGCGCTCGACAAGGCGCCCGCCGCGAAACCCGTGCAGACGCCGCTGCCGGTGCGCGCGCGGCGCTGATCGTCGCCCGTAAACGGGCTCCTGCGAAACCATCACGGACGGGTGGCACCTGGCCGCCTCGCGCAGCGGATCGCGTTGTGGATGGATGACGCGGATTCGCGGCGGCGTTCGTTTCGGACGCCGCCGTGGGTTGCACATCGCACCCAACCGGAGACCGACCATGCACAACCCGGTGCGTGCGGCGACGAACGGTGCGCAGCGCTCGGCGTGTACGAACTCGGCATCGCCCTGGCCGCGCCGCCGCCAGGGATGCTTCGATCTTGCCCGCACGGCTGGATTCGCTTGGACGGAATCAAGGCCTGGTGGGGGTGGCTTCAGCCGCGAAGGGATTTGCTCGGAACATCCCTAACAACAACGCCCACCCCCACCCCGATACCGCGCCGCCTGCCGCTCGGCAAAAAACGCCTCGTAGCTCATCGGCTCGCGCTCCGGGTGGAAGCGACGGATGTGTTCGACATAGGTGTCGTAATCGGGGATGCCGATGATCAGGCGGGCAGTCTGCACGGCGTGACGCCAGAACCCGCGCAGCATGGCGCGCACGCGCACGGAGACGGGCTGCACGCCCGCCTCCGCTGACTCGCGCACCAACGCCGCCATCAGGCGCGCACCGAGTCGATCGACACGTACGGCGTTTCCTGCGCGGTAGGCTCGGCGCTGCGCCGGGCCTTGATCGCCGCACGCAGGCCAAACACGACCACGATCACCACGATCAGCATGAACAATCCCGCCAGGGTCGCGTTGATGTAGTTGTTGAACACGATGCGGCCCATCTCCTCGACCGACTTCGCCGGCGCCAGCACCTCGCCGCGGCCGAGCGCGTCGGAATAGCGGTTGGCGGTGGCGAGGAAACCGATCTTCGGGTTGTCGTGGAAGATCTTCTGCCAGCCGGCGGTCAGCGTGCAGACCAGCAGCCAGGCCGTCGGCATGGCCGGGATCCATACGTAGCGGTCACGCTTCATCTTGATCAGGCACACGCAGCAGACGGTCAGCGCGATGGCCGCGAGCATCTGGTTGGCGATGCCGAACAGCGGCCACAGCGTGTTGATGCCACCGAGCGGATCGACCACGCCCTGGTAGAGGAAATAACCCCAGCAGGCGACGCACAGGCCGGTGGCGATCAGGTTGGCCGCCCACGACTCGGTCTTCTTCAGCGCCGGCACGGCCAGGCCGGCCAGGTCCTGGATCATGAAGCGACCGGCGCGAGTGCCGGCATCGACCGTGGTCAGGATGAACAGCGCCTCGAACAGGATCGCGTAGTGGTACCAGAACGCCATCATGCCTTCGCCGGCGATGACCTGGTGGAGGATATGCGCCATGCCCACCGCCAGTGTCGGCGCGCCACCGGTACGCGACAGGATCGTGCCTTCGCCGACATCCTTCGCGGTCTGCACGAGGATTTCCGGCGTGATCGTGAAGCCGAGGTTGGTGATCGCCGCGGCGGCGGATTCCGGCGTGGTGCCGAGCAGGGCCGCCGGTGCGTTCATCGCGAAGTACACGCCGGGATCGAGCACACAGGCGGCGATCAGGGCCATGATCGCGACGAAGGCTTCCATCAGCATGCCGCCGTAGCCGACGTAGCGTGCATCGGTCTCGCTCGACAGCATCTTCGGCGTGGTGCCCGACGAGATAAGAGAATGCCAGCCCGACACCGCACCGCAGGCAATCGTGATGAACAGGAACGGGAACAGGCTGCCGGCGAACACCGGGCCGGTGCCGTCGACGAACTTGGTCAGCGCCGGCATGCGCATCTCGGGCATGACGATGACGATGCCGATCGCGAGCATGAGCACGGTGCCGATCTTGAGGAAGGTCGACAGGTAGTCACGTGGTGCAAGCAGCAGCCAGATCGGGATGACCGAGGCGACGAAGCCATAGGCGATCAGCATCCAGGCCAGCTGGCGGCCGTCGAAATGGAAGGCGTCGGCCCATTCCGGGCTGTGCGAAACGACACCACCAAGCCAGATCGACAGCATCAGCAGGACCAGGCCGATGACCGAGACCTCCATGACCTTGCCGGGGCGCAGGTAGCGCAGGTAGATGCCCATGAACAATGCGATCGGGATGGTCATGGCCACCGTGAACGTGCCCCACGGGCTTTCCGCCAGCGCCTTGACCACGACCAGGGCGAGCACGGCGAGGATGATGAACATGATCATCGTCACGCCGATCATCGCCACCGTGCCGGCGCCGTTGCCGAGTTCGGAGCGTGCCATCTCGCCGAGTGAGCGACCATCGCGGCGCGTCGAGAAGAACAGCACCATGAAGTCCTGCACCGCTCCGGCGAAGATCACGCCGACGAGGATCCACAGGGTTCCCGGCAGGTAGCCCATCTGCGCGGCGAGCACTGGGCCGACCAATGGCCCGGCGCCGGCGATCGCGGCGAAGTGGTGGCCGTACACGACATGCTTGTCGGTCGGCACGTAGTCGAGGCCGTCATTGCGCCGCCAGGCCGGCGTCGCCCGCGTCGGATCGGGCCGCAGTGCCCTGTCGTCTATGAACTTGCTGTAGAAGCGATAGGCGATGAACAGAATCGACACCGCGGCAGTGACGAGCCAGACCGCGTTGATCGTTTCACCGCGATGCAGTGCCACGGTACCGAGGCAGAAGGCTCCGAGTATGGCGAGCGCGAGCCAGCCGATCTTGCTGATGAGCGAGTTCATGACGTCTCCGCAATGACCCCAGGGGAAGCGTCGGAAGCCTGTCCCTGCGGCCTGGTCGGGTCAAGCCGCAGCGCACTAGGATGCTTTGACCCATCCTTGGAGTGGACGCCCGCGAGGTGGCAGCGTGCTGTCCCGGATCGCCTTCAGGCGCGATGCCCTTTGCCATGCGATGTCGCGCGGTTACGGCATCGCGGCCGAGGCCGCTTCCTGCGGCGATTTCCCGCGCGGAAGCAGTCATGGCAAAATGACAGCCGCATTGGAGCTAGACTCGCCCGGGCGGGGTGCGCAGATGAGCGATCCGGGTTCCCCCGACGAAGCGGCAGGCGACACCGACGCGTTGTTCGCCGCGGTCTATGACCGCCTCAAGGCGATGGCCGGGCGCCAGCTCGCTCGGGGTGCGCGCGGCACGCTCGACACCACCGAGCTCGTGCACGACCTCTATCTGCGCCTCGGCCATGGCGACAACCTCGTCTTCGCGCGGCCCGAACAGTTCCTCGCCTACGCTGCACGCGCGATGCGCCACCTGCTCGCCGACCGCGCGCGTGATCGCCAACGCCAGCGCGCCGGCGGCGACTGGGTGCGCGTGACCCTGACGGGACGCGACGAGCGCCTGGTCCTGGACAGCGCCGAGGAGGCGCTCGCCCTCGATGCGGCACTGGGCAGGCTCGAAGCGGACGATGCGCGCACCGCCCGCGTGGCCGAACTGGCCTGGTTCGCCGGCCTCGACCAGGAACGGATCGCCGCGACGCTCGACATCAGCCTGAGCACGGTGGCGCGCGACCTGCGCTTCGCCCGCGCCTTCCTCAAGGCCGAGCTCGGCGGATGACTGGTCTGGTCGCCGTGTGGCGTTGTCCGTCGGCATGAGCACCACTGACTCCGCCCTCCTGCGCGAACTGTTCGAGGCCGTCGCCGACCTCGACCCGGCCACGCGCGCAAACTACCTCGATGCCCACTGCCCGGCGCGGTTGCGCGCCCGGCTCGACGTGCTGCTGCGCGCCGATGCCGACGCCGGCGAGCCGGTCTCGCGCACGCGCGTCGGTGAACTCGCCGGGAACATCGGCGACATGCCCGCCGTGGCGCCACGCCCAAGCCACCGCATCGGTCCGTTCGAAGTCCTCGGCCTGCTCGGCGAGGGCGGCTTCTCGACCGTCCTGCATGCGCGTCGCGAGGTCGCCGGGGCGACCCAGGACGTCGCCCTCAAGCTCCTGCGCCGCAGCCTGCACAGCCCCGAGGCGCGCCAGCAGTTCCGCCGCGAGCAGCGCGCCCTGCTCGCCCTGCACCACCCCAACATCGCGCGCATGATCGAGGGCGGCGTCACCGGCGAGGGACAACCCTACATCGCACTCGAACTCGTGCGCGGCAGCGACATCGTCGAACACGCACGTCAGCGCAACCTCGACCTGCGTGCGCGCCTGCGCCTGTTCGTCGTTGCCTGCCGCGCCGTCGATGCCGCCCATCGCGCGCTGATCGTGCATCGCGACCTCAAACCCTCCAACGTGCTGGTCGATGACGAGGGCGAGGTCAAGCTGCTCGACTTCGGCATCGCCAAGCTGCTCGAAGGCGACGACGAGGACCACCGCACCCTCATGCCGGCCTTCACCCCGGCCTATGCCGCACCCGAGCAGCGCAGCGGCGGTGCGGTCACCACCGCCACTGATGTCTACGCGCTCGGCGTCCTGCTCGGCGAACTGCTGACCGGCGAGCGCGTCAACGACGGCAGCGGACGCACGCCGTCCAGCCGCGTCGGCATGACCGCCGGCGACGGCGCGGTTGTGCCGATCACGCGCCGCCAGTTGCGCGGCGATCTCGACACCATCGTCATGAAGGCGCTGGCCGACGAGCCGGAACGGCGCTACGCCTCGGCCGGCACCCTGGCCGACGACATCGAACGCCTGCTCGAGGGACGACCGGTCACCGCCCATCCGCCGTCGACCTGGTACCGCGCACGCAAGTTCGTGATGCGCCACAAGGGCGGTGTGGCCAGCACCTTCGCCTTCCTCGTCGCCATCCTCGCGGCGCTTGGCGTGGCGCTGTGGCAGGCGCATGTCGCCCGTGGCGAAGCCATCCGCGCCAACACGCAGACGCAACGCGCCGAATCCGTGCGCGATTTCCTCGTCTCGGTGTTCGATGCTGCCCAGCCGGAAGTACCACGCGAGAAGCGGCCCGGTATCGAGGAACTGGTCGACGAGGCTGCCGAGCGCATGCTCGCCGACACTCGCCTGCCGCCGGCGACACGGCTCGATCTCGCGCTGACCCTGGCACGCGTCATGCGTTCGCTCGGCTCGACCGCGCGCGTGCACACCCTGCTCGACCGCGCCGGAGCGGAAGCCGATGCCTTGCACCTCGCGGACGACGCCGATGCACGCCTGCGCCTGCGCCTGTTGCGCGCACAGGCGCTGCTCGACGAATCGAAGCCGGCCGAGGCGAAGACCGCGCTGGGCGGCGCCGACCGTGTACTGACCGCGCGCGACGAACCGCGCGGCGTCGAGGCACTGGTCGCCCGCGCCAGTGCCGAAGGCGGCATCAACGATCACGACGCCGCGCGCACGACTTTCGCCGAGGCGCGCGCGCTGGCCGGGCGGCTCGCCACCGGCCGCGACGATGCCGTGCGCAGCGTCGACATCGCCGAAGCCGATGCGCTCGCCCTGGCCCAGCGATTCAACGATGCGCTCGCGCTCGCCGAAGCCACGCGCGAGCGCTGGAACGCGCAGGGAGCACCGGCCGACCGGCGCATGTTCGATCTGCTCGCGACGATCAGCACGGCGGCTTCCGCCACCGGCCATCCCGACAAGGCCGATATCGCCTATCGCGAGGCGATCACGCTGGCCGAACGCATCCATGCGCGCCCCCATCCGGATACCGCCTGGGCGATCGGTGCCTATGGCAGCTTCCTCGTCGCCAATGCCCGCTATGCCGATGCCGAACCGCACATCGAACGCGCCCTGGCCATGCGCCGCAGCCTGCTCGGCGACACTCATCCCGACACGCTCAATGCCATCGCCGCGCTCGGCCGGCTGCGCGCAGGCCAGTCGCGCCGCGACGAGGCGCGACTGGCGTTCGAGGAAGGCATCGCGCACTGCCAAACGGGCGAGGTGCGTCACCCGGTATGCCCGCGCCTGCTCGGCTCGCTGTCGCTGATGCTGCTCGGCGAAGGCAAGGTCGAACGCGCCGGCGAACTCGCCGCGCATGCAGTCGAGGAGCAGCGTGCGCTGTCGGGTGACGACAGTCCGCAACTCATCGCCCCACTCGGATTCCTCGCCCAGGTCGACGTCCGCCGCGAGCGCTACGAGGACGTCTTGCGCACGACCGACAGCGTGCTCGCCATCTCCACGCGCGTCGGCACGCTGGCCTCGAAGGAGGTGCGCTATGCGCGCTTCCGTCGTGCGCTCGCCCTGTTTGCGCTCGGGCGCAATGCCGAAACCCTCGAGTTGATCAGCGACGTCGTCGCCGAGCAGAAGGCCAAGACCCCCGACGAGAAATCGACGCTGTTCTCGATGCTGATGCTGCAGGCACGTGCCCTGGCCCGCGCCGGGCGCGGCGAGGAGGCCAGGCCGGTCGCCGCCGAAGCACTCGCGATCGATCCGAAGCCGCGCGGCACCAACGCGAAAATGCTCGTCAACCTCGAGCGCATCGCCCGGGATGGCCGCGGCGACTGACACCCGCGTACATCCGCCGTGCCTCCAATGACAGGCCGGGCCACCCAACGGCGTTGTTCATGCTGTGACCCTTGAACAGGCGACCAGCCATGAAATCCACCTCCCTCCTTCATTGCCGTCTCGCTCCCGCGTTCATCGGCCTCGTCCTCGCCGCGCCGTCCGCTGGCGCAGCCGTCTACGTGGTCGGCACCGGCAGCGGTTGCACGCATGCGACCGTGCAGGCGGCGATCAATGCCGCCCAGGCGAATCCCGGTGCCGACACCGTCCGCATCACCCGCAGCCAGACCTGGACCGCGCAGGAACTGCAGGTCGACACCAGCCAGGAACTCTCCCTCGTCGGCGGCTTCGACACCTGCACCACCAGCGAGCCCTCGGGCATGACGACACTCAGCGGCGCCGGCGGCAACCCCCGCCAGGTGCTGCGTGTCAGCATGCCGGGGGGCGGTGTCGTGCGCCTGCAGCACCTGATGATCCGCGACGCCGACCCGTCCAGCGACGCCGACGGCGGCGGCATCTATTTCAGCGGCAACGGCGTGCTCGAGCTGAGCGATACCTCGGTCATCCAGAACCAGGCCGGCTACGGCGCCGGGATCTATGCCCGCGGCACCGGCCATGACGCCAGACTCGTGTTCGGCGAGAACGTCATCGTCGGCTTCAACACCGCGCGCCACAGCGGTGGAGGCGTCTACGTCCACGGAATTCGCGAGTTCCGCATGCATGCACCCGGCAGCGTGATCATGTGGAACATGGCGCAAGGCATTGGCGGCGGGGGCTACGGCGGTGGCCTGATGGTCCTCAGCAACGGCATTGCGGCGGCCGCCTACATCGGCAGCGGCCAGCCCGGTCTCGGTTCGATCGTTTCCAACACCGCCGTGTACGGCGGTGGCGTGGCCGTGGTCGGCGACGATCCCGGTGGCGCGACGACGGTCATCTCCTCGTTCGCGTCGATCCGGCTCCAGCAGACCGTGGCCGATGCTCCGGCCGGCGTGCGCGACAATGTCGCCAGCCAGCGTGGCGGCGGCCTCTACCTGCGGCCCTACGCGGACTTCGACGACACCGTGAGTACCGATGTGTGGCTGTTCAACACGGAACTGGAGGCGAACACCGCTCCGGTCGGCGCGGCGATCTACAGCGACTCGAGCGGCGACGCCCCGAGCTCGATCCTCATCAACGACCCCTCCAGTTTTCCCGGCGGTGCCGGTGCCTGCCAGAGCGGCCGCTTCTGTGGCGGCCTGTACGACAATCTCGCCCAGACCCCCGACGGCGCCCCGGCGAACGGCGCGGTGGTCCATCTCGAAGGCAATACCGACCTCGGCATCAATGTCGTCAGTGCCACCGGCAACCCGGACGCCGGCCCCGCGATCCGTGGCGGATGGGCCATCGAAGGCAATCGCGGGAGTCGCCTGATCCAGGCCGATGACGGCTGGATGTCGATCCGCAACGCCCTGATCGCGGACAACGAGACCTCGGACGTGCTGATCCGGCATGACCTCGGCCGCCTCCACATGACCGACATCAGCCTGGCCGGCAATGTCATCGGCGGCAGCCACGTCTTCGTCAAGGGCGGCGGCGCCCCGTCGCCGAGCTACGTCGTGCGTCGCTCGATCCTTTGGCAGCCCGGCAAAACCATCCTGCAATGCAATGGTTGCAGCAAGGAGTTCGAGTCGGTGATCGCCAGCGAGCGCGGTTCGCTCGATGGTGGCCAGACGCCCCACGTTTCCGTCCGCGACCCGCGCTTCATCGACCCCGCGCGCGGCGACTACCGCCCGCGCGCTGCCTCGCCTGCGGTGGACGCCGCGCCTTCCGTCGCCGGCGACGACCGCGATGCGCTGGGGCTCGAGCGCGACCGCAACCTGCCCATCGTCGTCCCCGGCGTGCGCGATCTCGGTGCCTACGAACGCCAGGCGCTGCTGCCGCTCGTGCTCAACGCCGACTTCGATGCCGATCTCCACCTGTGGTCGACGGTGACGGCCGGCGTCACCACGCGCGACACCACGTTCAATGCGTCCGGCGCGAGCGGTTCCGGATCGGCCAAGGTGTCGCAGACCAACATCGCCTTCGGCCAGGCCGTCCGCGGGATCGCCCAGTGCGTGCACCTGCCCGGCCCGGGCATCTACACCGTCAACGGCTTCGGGCGCGGCACCGGCAACATCACCGTGGCCGGTGACATCGCGCAACTGTTCTGGGAATACCGACGCGATGGCGGCGAAGCCTGCACGCAGGGCGCGGCGGATGCCAACGGTTACCACACCCTGTCGAACACCGGCAGCTGGAGGCGCCCCGCCAACCCGGCCCTGATCGCCGTCAATGCCGCCGAGTGGACATCGAACAGTTCCATCACGATCACCCTGGTCGGCACGGAGAGCGGTCCATCGGGCGACCCGCGCACATTGAACACCTGGTTCGACGGCATCACCCTCGACATCATCGGCTCGGACAGGATCTTCGCGGATGGGTTCGATCCGTGAGAATCGCACCGATCGCCCGTGAAGGGAACCTCGAATAACCTCACATTTTCTCGTCATCCCGGCGAAGGCCGGGATCCAGTGCCTTTAAAGCTTTGAAAGCAAAGGCACTGGGCTCCAGCCTTCGCCGGAGCGACGGAGATTGATCGGTTTTTAGAGGTTCCCTGAACGGGCTCCTATAGCCACTTCGCGCGCTTGAGCAGGGCGTAGAGGCCGCCGCAGATGCCGATCGTCAGCGCGATCATCGCCGGGTAACCCCACGGCTTGTCGAGTTCCGGCATGTGGTGGAAGTTCATGCCGTACCAGCTCGTCATCAGGGTCGGTGCGGCGAGCAGGGCGGCCCAGCCGGCGAGGCGCTTGACCACTTCGCCCTGGGCGACAGTGACCAGCGAGAGGTTGACGCTGAGTGCCGCAGTCAGCATCTCGCGCATCGTGTCGGTCGATTCGTTGATCCGAGCGGCATGGTCGTAGACGTCGCGGAAATACGGCCGCACCTCGTCGCGCACCAGGCCCGGGTAGAGCCGGGTGAGCTGGTTGAGGATGTCCTGCAGCGGGCCAATGGCAAGACGCAGGGTGACCAGTTCCTTCTTCAGCGCGTACAGCCGGCGGATCGTCTCGCGCTTGAAGGTGTCCTCGAAGATGTCTTCTTCGAGTTCCTGCAGGTCTTCCTTGAAGCTGCGCACGATCGGCATGAAGTTGTCGACGATGAAATCGAGCACGGCGTATAGCCCGTAGCTCGGCCCGTACGTGAGCATGTCCGGTGCCTGCTCGCAGCTGCGCCGCGCCGGTGCGTACGACAGCGAGGCACCATGGCGTACGGTGACGAGGTAGCGCCGACCGACGAAGATGTGCGTTTCGCCGAACTCGATCGCGCCGGCGACGACCTGGGCGGTCTGCGCGGCGATGAACAGCGAATCGCCGTAGGCCTCGATCTTCGGGCGCTGGTGTGCCTTGTGGGCGTCCTCGATGGCGAGGTCATGCAGGCCGAACTCCTCCTGCAGTTTTTCCAGCAGCGCCTCGTCGGGTTCGACCAGGCCGACCCAGACGAAGGTATCGGGCTGGTCGAGCACGTCACTGATCGCATCGACGCCGATGTCGCCGATACGCTCGCCACGGCTCGAATACGCCACGCAATTGATCACCATGGGGGCGCCGGCATCGGCGGGCGCGCTCGGTACGAGGGGGGTCTGCAGGGCCATGGCACGAATGATGCGCGCCGGGTCGCTCCCGGAGCAATGTGCATGCTCCGGCTATGTGCGTGCCTCGGCTATGCGCTTGGCCCGGCCATGCGCGTGCCCCCGGCCATGCGCGTGCCCCCGGCCATGCGCGTGCCCCCGGCCATGCGCGTGCCCCCGGCTATGTGCGCGCTCCGGCTATGTGCGCGCTCCGGCTATGTGCGCGCTCCGGCTATGTGCGCGCTCCGGCTATGTGCGCGCTCCGGCTATGTGCGCGCTCCGGCTATGTGCGCGCCCCACATTGCCCTGTAGGAAACGGCTTCAGCCGTGATGCGTCTTCCTTGCGGCCTTGTCCAGGCAGGGCATCACGGCTGAAACCGTTTCCTACGGCGCCTGGATGTCTTGGGAGCGGCCGTCCAGCCACGCACACACCACGGCACGCGATTCCGGCGTGTGGATCGGCAACACGACGACATCGCCATCGCCGGCGCCTTCGACGGCGCGATGCGCGGCGGTTATTTCGTCGAGGCCATCGACGATGCGCGTCGCGTCGAAGCCAGCGCGGACGAGACCGGCACGCAGCAGGGTCGGCATTTCGCCTGGGGCGCGTCCGCGCAGCAGGCTTGGCATGTCCTTCAGCACGATGCGGTCGGGCCTGGCCGCGGCGGCGACCGCGGCGAGTTCGCCGATCTCGGCGTCGCCGCGATTGCCTGCTTGTCCGAACACGAGGACGAGGCGCCCGTGCCCAGCACGCAGGCCGGCGGCGACCGCGAGCAGGCCCCGCAGGCCGTCCGGATTGTGCGCATAGTCGACCAGCACGGTGGCGCCGTCGATGCGCCAGCGTTGCAGGCGACCCGGGTTGTCCGCATGTCGCGCACCGAAGCGTGCGAGCACGCCGGCGATCGTGGTCGCGGCGATGCCGAGCGCATCGGCCGCGAGCGCGGCGGCGGCGATGTTGGCGATGTTGTAGCGTGCCGCGCCGTCATGGCTCAGCGGCATCGCGGCAATCGCACCGAGGTCGTGCCTGACGCCGGCACGCGTGAGCACGAGATGTCCGTCACGCACGCCGCATGTCGTGCCGCGCTTGCCGCGATGCGCGACGAGCAGAGGATGCTCGTCATCGAGGGCGAACCAGCCGAGCGGCACGCCTGCGGGCGCATGGCGCACCAACATGGCGTCGTCGGCATTGAGCACGAGCAAGCCGTCGGCATCGACCACGCGCGCGACCGTGAGCTTGACCGCGGCGAGGTCATCGAGCGTATACACGCCGTACTCACCGAAATGGTCGTCGCTGATGTTGGTGACGACAGCGCAACGCGCATGGCTGGGGGCGATGCCGCGACGCAGGAGGCCACCGCGCGCGGTTTCCAGGATGGCGGCCTGTGCACGCGGCACGCGCAGCACGGCGCGTGCGCCGGCCGGGCCCGAATAGTCGCCGGCAGCGAATGGTTCACCGTCGACAAACAGGCCATCGGTGCAACTGTGCGCGGTCGTCCAACCATGCGCGCGCGCCATGGTGGCGAGCAGGCGCACCGTCGTGGTCTTGCCGTTCGAGCCGGTGACCAGCGCCACGGGAATGTCGTGGCAGGCGTGCCAGTCGATGGCGTGCGGCGCCGGCAGCGCAGCGCACGGCCACTGGAGAACCCCCGTGCCGCTGCCGATCGAGACCGTGTCGTCGACGAGCAGGTTCAGGCCGCGCCGACGCGCTTCCGCAACGAGTGCGAGCAGGGCGGGATTGCGTTCCGCATGCGCATGGCGCAACAGGGTCGCATGTGCCGAGGCGGCATCCCATGCAGCCGGATGGCCGGGCGCGCGCTGCCAATCGAAGTCATCGATCCCCGCTCCCGTCTCGAACACGAGCGAGTTCCAGGCCCATTCGTTGACCTCGGTGGCCGTCAGCAGCTGGTCGATCGGTGCCGTGAAGGCGAGCGAGGCGCCGCCGCGATGCACGCGCGCGACGACCGCGCCTTGCGGCCAGCCGAGCATCGCGCGCATCGCTCCAACACGCGCGCGCCAGGCATCGAGCATCGCGGACGACGGCATCGCCCCGACGGTTTCGAGCACCGCGCCGGCTTCGGCGAAATGTGGATTGGCTCCCGTGAGGCGGCGCGAATCCTCGAACGGGAGGCGCGGTTCGGCGCTCAGTCTTCGGCCTCCCGCGACAGATGGATGCCGCGCTCGTCGCGCACCACGCCGCCGAGAGCGGCGAAGCTCGCCTCGTCGAAGGCCGGCTCGGCAGCCTCGCTCACCGCGACTGCCGATGCCGGTGCCGGTGCCGGCTTCGATTCGGGAGCACCCTCCGGACGGAACTTGATGATCTGCTTCCACGAGCGCACCAGCGCATCGGCGAACACGAGCAGCAGGTCACCCGGCCGCGCCATGCGCAGGGCGGCGTCGATCGCATCCTGTTCGTCGGGGATCATGGCGATCGCCTCGGCGGCAACACCGGCCTCGCGCAGACGCCGCGACATGATCAGCGGCACCTCGTCGCCGTCGCGCCCGCGCAGGCTGTCGTCACGCCGGCAGATGTAGTGGTCGAAGCGGTTGGCCACGGCGTCGGCGATCGCATGCAGATCCTCGTCGCGCCGGTCGCCGGGGCCTGCCAGCACGACGATGCGCCGGCCGGTAACGTCGAGGCGCTGGGCAAGATCGGCCATCACACCGACCGCGTGCGCGTTGTGGCCGTAGTCGAACAGCACCTTGAACGGATGTTCGTTGAACACGTTCATGCGGCCCGGTGCCTGGAAGAACGTGGTGTCGAAGGTGCGCAGGCCCTGGCGGATCGCATCGAGCTTGATGCCGAGCGAGAACGCCATCGCCGCCGCGACCATGGCGTTCTGCACGTTGTGCATGGCGCGGCCTTCGAGCGTAGCCGGAATCAGATGCGTCCACAGCAGCGGGATGTGGCTGCCCTTGTCGTACAGCGTGATCATCTGGCCGTTGACACCACCCTCCAGGGCACAAGCACGGCCGCCGGCGCGGATGTGCTCGCGCACCAGGCCATGCGAGGGGTTCATGGTCACGTAGCAGATCGTCTTCGCCTCGGTGTATCCAGACATCCTCAACACGTTCGGATCGTCGGCGTTGAGCACGGCACAGTCCTCGGCAACCTCGATGACGATGCGCTTGACCTCGGCAAGCTGTTCGAGCGTATCGATGCCCTTCATGCCGAGATGGTCGGACTGCACATTGATGACCGCACCGACATTGACCTTGCGCACCCCCATGCCGGCACGCAGCAGGCCACCACGCGCGGTCTCGAGCACGGCAATGTCGATCTGCGGATCGGACAGCACCATGCGTGCCGACACCGGGCCGGTCATGTCACCCTCGACCGTGCGCTGGCCGTCGATGTAGACACCGTCGGTTGTGGTCAGGCCCGGCGTGTAGCCGGCCATCTTGGTGATATGGGCGAGCATGCGCGCGGTGGTGGTCTTGCCGTTGGTGCCGGTGACTGCGGCGATCGGCACGCGCGAGGGTGAGCCGGGCGGAAACAGCATGTCGATGACCGGACCCGCGGCATCGCGCGGCGTGCCTTCGCTCGGACTGACGTGCATGCGGAAGCCCGGCGCGGCGTTGACTTCGCAGATGCCGCCACCGACCTTGCGGTAGCTCTCGGCGATGTTGGGCGACAGGAAGTCGACACCGCCGACATCAAGGCCGATCGCGCGGATCGCGCGCACGGCCATGTCGCGATTGTCCGGATGGATGATGTCGGTGACATCGGTGGCGGTGCCGCCGGTCGACAGGTTCGCGGTCGAGCGCAGATAGACGACCTCACCGGCCGGTGGCACGGACTGCGCGGTGTAGCCGGCGCGTTCCAGCATCACTTCAGCCTCGCGATCGAGCTGGATCTTGGTCAGCACCTTCTCGTGGCCGACGCCACGACGCGGATCGGCATTGACGACCTCGACCAGCTCGGCGATGGTGCGCGCGCCGTCACCGACGACGTGGCCGGGTGTGCGCCGCGTCGCCGCGACGAGTTCGCCATTGACGACGAGCAGGCGGTGGTCATCGCCGCTGACGTAGTTCTCGACGATGACCGAGCGTGAATGCTCGCGCGCGGCGGCGAAGCCGGCACGGATCTCTTCATCGCTGGACAGCTTGATCGAGATGCCGCGGCCGTGGTTGCCGTTGTACGGCTTGGTGACGACAGGCAATCCGAGCCGCCGCGCGGCGCGCACCGCCATGTCCTCGCTCTGCACGAGTTCCTGCCGCGGCACCGGCAGGCCGAGCGAGGCGAGGATCTTGTTCGTCTCCTCCTTGTCGCTGGCCAGCTCCACCGCGATATGCGGGGTGCGGCCGGTCACCGTGGCCTGGATGCGTTGCTGGTACTTGCCGTGACCGAGCTGTACCAGGGATTGGTCGTTCATGCGCAGCCACGGGATGCCGCGCTGTTCGGCGGCGCGCACCAGCGAGGCCGTGGAGGGCCCGAGCGCGCGGCGCTGTGCGTAGCGGATGAACTCGTCGCGCGCGGTCTCCCATTGCCAATCCTCCGGCACGCTGCCGGCCGGACGCAGCTTGTCTGGCAGCAGCGATGCGAGCAGGCGCAGGGCCAGTTCACCGGCGGCGATGCCTTCCTCGCGCTGCGCATACTCGTAGACGACCGAGTAGATGCCGGGCCGGTTGTCATCGATGCTGCGCGTCTTGCCGAAGGTCACGTCCTCGCCGGCAACGTTCTGCAACTCGATGGCGGCGTGCTCGAGCACATGACCGAGCCAGGTGCCCTCGCCCTCGCGCATGCGTCGGATGAACCCTCCAGGCTCGCGATACGAACAGCCATGCTCGGCCAGGCCTGGCAAGGCGGCGACCAGACCGTCGATGAAGGCATCGCCGAGGCGCGCGGTCGGCCACTGCTCGAGTTCTCCGAGATCGAGTTCGAGGCGGATGACCGGAAAGTGCGCATACAGCGACGGGCCGACGTAGACGGAGCGATCGAGGATGCGCATGAGTGGGTCCTGGTTGAGGGTTTGGCGACCGGCCAAGGGTGGCAGATCGAGTACGTGGCGAGGGCCCGGATTCCGGAGATCACGACCGATCGATGTAACGCGATCGTCGCACCCTCACCGCTTGCCTTGGCCGCTAATGCTTCGACTTGTCGACCATCAACGATCCCGCCGACGCGACACGCGTATGCAGGTTGAAGGTCGCACCGGCGACGAGGATGTGGATGCGCAGGCCGAGCAGGCACACGGGCTCGTTCTCGCTGACCTGGTCCATCGAGGAAAACTGGAGCTCGCTCGCATCGACCACGGTGACCGCCCCGCTGCCCTCGACTTCGAGCGTGTTGTCGGGACGGATGAAGGCGGCCGTGTCCTCGTCGAGGCCGATGCCGATCGCGAACGGGTTGTAGGCGAGCGCGGCGAGCAGGCGACCGAGGCGGTCGCGCTGGCGGAAATGCTGGTCGATGACGAAGCGGTTGGTCAGGCCCAGCCCCGGCGCGAGGCGAACACTGCCGGCGGTCGGCGACGAGCCCTCCCTGCCGAAGGCGATCATGTGCTCGCTGAGGATGCTGGCGCCGGCGCTGGTGCCGCCGACATGCACGCCCTGCGCATTCAGCGTGCGGATCAGCTTGGCCACCGGCGTGCCGCCGAGCAGGGTCGAGATGCGCAACTGGTTGCCGCCGGTGAAGAAGATGCCGCTGGCTTCGCCGATGCGCTCGAGGCGGTTGTCCTCGGCGGCATCGCGGCGCGTGTCGAAATCCATCGCGGTGACGCGGCGCGCGCCGAGTTCGCTGAAGATCGCCTCGTAGCGTGAGCCGGTGTCAGCCAGCTGGCTTGCCGTCGGGATCACCACGATGTCGGCATCGCGCCCGCCGCACAAGCCGACGAAACGCTCGAGGATGCGCGCATCGTTCTGTTTTTCCTCGGCTCCGCCGATCGGCACGATCCAGCCGCGCTCATCTCCGTGTGCCACCTTGCTTGGACTCATGTACCCCATTGCCCCGTTGCGAAAACCCGACCGACATTCCTACACGGACCGGGGCGAAGCTGCAACGGGCCTGCGCCCCGTGGGAGCGGATTCCGCGGGAGCGAATCCAGCCGCGACGTTCCATGGCCGAGGTCGGCAGGAAACTGGAAATGATCGCGGCTGAAGCCGCTCCCACAAACGCCGGTAGCGAGCGGTGGAATCGGATCCTCAGGGATTGGTCCAGCGCTTCAGCCACGCCTCGACGGTCTGGTGCCACTGCACGCTGTTCTGCGGCTTCAGCACCCAGTGGTTCTCGTCGGGGAAGACCAGCAACTGGCTCGGGATGCCGCGGCGCTGCAGGGCACTGAAGGTCGCAAGGCTCTGTGCAGTCGGGATGCGGAAATCCTTGTCGCCCTGGATGACGAGCATCGGCACGCGCCAGTCCTTGACGTGGTTGAGCGGGTTGAACTTCTCGTAGTTGGCAGGGGCATCGTAGACGGTGCCGCCGTTTTCCCACTCGGTGAACCACAGTTCCTCGGTCTCGTAGCCCATCGCACGCGTGTCGAACACGCCGTCGTGGTTGACCAGGCACTTCCACGGCTCGTTCCAGTTGCCGGCGATCCAGTTGATCATGTAGCCGCCGTACGAGGCACCGAGCGCGCAGGCGCGGTCGGCGTCGAGGAACCGGTACTTCCTGAGCGCCGCGGCCCAGCCGAGCTTGAGGTCTTCCAGCGGTTTGCCGCCCCAGTCCTGCGAGATCGAGTCGGTGAAGGCCTGGCCGTAGCCGGTCGAGCCGTGGAAATTGATGGTGACGACGGCGAAACCCTGACCCGCATAGGTCTGTGGATTCCAGCGGAAGCTCCAGCCGTTGTTCATCGCGCCCTGCGGACCGCCGTGGATGATGAAGGCGACCGGGTACTGCCTGCCGGGGCGGAAGCCAACCGGCTTGACCACGTAGCCCTGCACGGTTGCGCCGTTGGCGCCCTTGAAGGTGAAGAACTCGTAGTCGCCGGTGCGCAGGTCCCTGTAGCGCTCGGCGTTGAAGCGCGAGATCGGCTTGAGGTTGCGTCCACGCAGGTCGGTCGTGAACAGTGCGGTCGGCGTCTTGAGGTCGTTGCGCGCGACGAGCAGGGTCTTCGCGCCGATATCGAAGCCGGCCACGCTGCCGTTGCCGACCAGTTTCGTCACCTTGCCGCTGGCGATGTCGATGGCGAACAGCGGATGCTCGCCTTTGTCGTCGGCTGCGGTGTAGAGCGTCCTGCCGTCGGCGGAGAGCTTCATCGCGCCAGCCGAACGGTCCCAGTCCGCGGCGATCTCGCGGCGTTCGCCGCTGGCGAGGTCGAGCGCCTGGATGCCGAAGCGGTCGGCCTCGAAACCGGGACGCTTCATGGCGAGGTAGTAGAGCGTCTTGCCGTCCGCCGATGGCAGCGGGTGGGCGTCCCAGGCCGGGTTATCGGCGGTCAGGTTCCGTGCGGCGGCCGAGCCGTCGACCGGTACCACATGGATGTCGAAATTGGTCGACCAGGCTTCCTCGGCGCCGGCCGTGCGCACGCCGAAATAGATCTGCGTGCCGTCGGGGGAGAACGCGTACTCGCTGTCGTCGCCGAATGGCTTGGACGGGATATCGCCGTCGAGGCCCTTGCTGACCAGCACGGGCTCGCCGAGCCGGCCATCGTCATCAAGCGCGGCAACGAAAAGCTGCGAGCGGCGGCCGTCGCCCCAGGTATCCCAGTGGCGCACGAACAGGCGGTCGTACAACAGGCCGCTGGCCTTGGCATCTTCCGGCTTGTCGAGGCGCTGCGTCGTGCAGGCCAGCGGCGAGGCATCGTCGGAGCAGTCGATGAAGATCTCGGCGGTGAAGGCGATGCGGCTGCCATCCGGCGACAGCTTGTAGCTGCCGACATCGAGCGGCAGCGCACTGATGGCCTCGGCCTCGCCGCCGGCGGCGGGCATGCGCCAGATCTGCTGCACTTCGTCCTTCGCGGCAAGGAACCAGATCGCCGCACCATCGTGCGACCAGCGCGGCGTGTTCGCACCATCGCGCAGGCGCGTGGCCTTGCCGCCGGCGGCCGGCAGCGTCCACAGGCTGCTCTTGCCCTTGTTCGCGGCGTAGTCGGTCTCGCGCAGTTGCAGCACGACACGGCGGCCATCCGGCGACAGCGCGGCTTCGCTGACGCGATCGAACATGACGAGATCCTGCACGCTGAAGGCGCGCGGAGCGGCGTGGAGCGGCGCGGCGATGGCCAGCGCGAGGGCGGCAACGGCAAGTCGGGACATCGATTCGGTTCCGGCAGGGACGGACCGCCGATCGTACCCGCCACCGGCTGGGTGCGGAAGCGAAGAGGGTCACGGCGGGGCTTGCGATGCGCTTGAGGCACCTCCCTTGCAGGAGCCCCCGTGGGAGCCCCTTCGGGGGCGATGCCCTTCCGCGCCCGTGTCGAAGAGCAGCGCCCGTGGACGAGTTCCTGTGGAGCTTGCACGCCAGCCCCCACACCCGCATCGTGCGCTCCCCGCGCAGGCGCCGGACGGAGTACCCGCATGTCGATCGATCTTGCCCAACGCTACCGCGGCTGCCTGCTCGGCCTGGCCTGTGGCGATGCGGTAGGCACGACGCTCGAGTTCATGCCGCGTGGCTCGTTCGCGGAAGTCACCGGCATGCACGGCGGCGGCCCGTTCAAACTGCAGCCGGGCCAATGGACCGACGACACCTCGATGGCGCTCTGCCTGGCCGACAGCCTGCTCGCCTGCGGCGGCTTCGACGCGCTCGACCAGATGCGCCGCTACCACGCCTGGTGGCGACAGGGGCTGCGTTCGTCGACCGGCGTGTGTTTCGACATCGGCCGCACCGTCGGCGCCGCGCTGGCGCGCTTCGAGCGCGACGGCGAACCGTATGCCGGCTCGACCGATCCGACGAGCGCCGGCAACGGCTCGCTGATGCGTCTCGCCCCGATCGTGCTGCGCTGGCATCCCGATACCGGCGCGATCGATCGTTATGCCGCGGACAGTTCGCGCACGACGCACGCGGCAGCGGAGGCCGTCGAAGCCTGCCGCCTGTTCGCATGCATGCTCACGCGCGCACTCGATGGTCATGCGCGCGCGGACGTGCTCGACGTGGGCAAGCTCGTCCTCGCCGAACCGAAGCTGCGCGCGATCGCTGAAGGCAACTGGCTCGGCAAGCCGCGCGAGGCGATCCGCGGCAGCGGCTACGCAGTCGAATCGCTCGAGGCCGCGCTATGGTGCTTCGCCCACACGACGAGCTTCGAGAGCGCCGTGCTCGCCGCCGCCAACCTCGGCGATGATGCCGACACCACCGGGGCAATCACTGGCCAGATTGCCGGTGCCTACTATGGCGTCGGCGGCATCCCGGCGGACTGGCTGGCGGTATTGCATGCGCGCGAAGAGATCGATGCGCTGGCAGTCGGGCTGTTTGCGGCGGCCACAGATCGCGCGTAGAGCCCGCCCCGAACTCGATCCGGTGGTGCACTCCGGCATTCCATTCTTCCGTAGCACCTACAGGCGCGATGCTCTGCCACCACCCGATCGCCCGTGAACGGGTTCCTACGACATCCCAGATCTTCGCGTAGCGCACCCGATGCGTGATCGTCCCGCCCGCGATTGCACGCACGCTACGGCACGCCGACTCGCTATGCTTGGCGTTTCGATCCACCGAGTCTGCCGATGAGTTCCAGCATCCGCTGCGACCGTACCCGCGCCTGGACCGCTCTCGCGGGCCACTACGCCTCCGGTGCCCGTGACTTCGACCTGCGCGAAGCCTTCACCGCCGACCCTGATCGCTACACGCGCTTCTCGTTCGAGGCGCCTGGCGTGTTCGCCGACCTCTCGAAGAACCGCCTCGATGTGACCACGCTGGCCCTGCTGATCGAACTCGCGCGCGAGTGCCGCCTGGACGACCGTCGCGACGCCATGCTAGGCGGTGCCGCTGTCAATGCCACCGAGGGTCGCGCGGTGCTGCACACGGCCCTGCGCGCGCCGCCGGGGCAAGGGGCCCATTCGACCGAGGTCCATGGCGTGCTCGAACGCATGCTCGATTTTGCCGAGCGCATCCGCGACACCGCGACCAGCGGCATCCGCGACATCGTCAACATCGGCATCGGCGGTTCCGACCTCGGCCCGCAGATGGTGGTTCCGGCACTCGACGCCTTCGTCCAGCGCGACCTGCGCTTTCATTTCGTGTCGAATGTCGACGGCCACGACCTCGCGCCAGTTCTGCGCAATCTCGATCCGCACTCGACGCTTTTCATAATCGCCTCGAAGACGTTCACCACGCAGGAGACGATGGCGAACGCGGCGGTCGCGCGTGACTGGTTTCTCGCCCACGGTGGCGGCGACACGCGCCGGCATTTCGTCGCGACGACGACGAATGTCGAGGCCGCGGGTGCGTTCGGCATCGACACGACATTCGGCTTCTGGGACTGGGTCGGCGGGCGCTACTCGCTGTGGTCGGCGATCGGCCTGCCGATCGCGATCGCGATCGGTGCCGTGAACTTCCGCGAGCTGCTCGCCGGCGCGCATGCGATGGACCGCCATTTCGCCGAAACCCCGCTCGAACGCAACCTGCCGGTGCTGCTCGCCCTGGTCGACGTTTGGAACCGCAACTTCCACGGCTTCACCAGCCGCAGCGTCGCGCCCTACCACCAGGGCCTCAAGCGCCTGCCGGCCTATCTGCAGCAACTGGAGATGGAGAGCAATGGCAAACGCGTCGACCTCGATGGCGAAGCACTGCCGTTCGCGACCAGCCCGGTGATCTGGGGCGAACCCGGGACGAACGGCCAGCATGCGTTCTTCCAGATGTTGCACCAGGGTACCGACGTGATCCCGGTGGAATTCATCCTCGTGCGCACGCCGACCCATCCCTACCCCGACCTGCATGCCAAGTTGCTCGCCAACGGCCTGGCCCAGGCACAGGCATTGATGCTCGGCAAGAGCACGGCGCAGGCAAGGACCGAGCGCGCACCGACCGCCTCGACAACGATCGACGCCGACGTGCTCGCACACCATCGCACGTTTTCCGGCAACCGGCCGAGCACGACCCTGTTGCTCGAATGCCTGACCCCGCGCGCACTTGGTGCGCTTGTCGCGATGTACGAACACCGCGTGTGGGCCAGTGGCGCGCTGTGGAAGATCAACAGTTTCGACCAATGGGGGGTGGAACTCGGCAAGGCGCTGTGCGACGACCTGCTGCCTCGCCTGGCCTCGGGCGACACCGGCGGACTCGACGCCTCCACCGCCGGCCTGCTGCAGCGGCTGCGCGGATGAGTCGCGCGAGGCAGGCAGGGATCGCCGGGTTGCTCGCACTCGGCTTCGGCCTCGGCGCCGCCATGGCGTCACCACCGAACCTCGTCGTGCTGATGGCCGATGACCTCGACGAGACGACGTTCAATCGTGCGCTCGAACTCGGCCTGCTGCCAGCGATCGACTCGATCCTGCGCGCGGGTGGCCTGCGTTTCGACGAGTCCTTCGTGTCGAATCCCCTGTGCTGCCCATCGCGCGCGACATTCCTGACCGGACGCTATTCGCACAACCACGGCGTGCTCAACATCACCTGGAAGGGCGAAGATCCGTCCGGGTCGTTCGCTGCATTCGACGACCGCGAGCACATCGGCACCTGGTTGCAACGCGCTGGCTACCGTACCGGGCTGATCGGCAAGTTCCTCAACGGCTACGGCTACGTGCCGCCACGCAACTGTCCGGCATGCGACCCGATGCGTTATGTCCCGCCAGGCTGGAACGACTGGCAGGTGCTGCCCGACTACGGCGAACACAATGGCGTGCCCGGCATCGGCTATGCCGGCGCCTATTGCATGTACCACTACACGATCAACGACAACGGCAACCTGGTCAGCCATGGCGGCAGCGACGCCGACTACCAGACCGACGTGATCGCCGCGCGCGCTGCGGGTTTCGTTGCAGGATACGCCACCGACCCGCGACCGTTCTTTCTCTGGCTCGCGCCGCTCGCACCGCATTTCGAGCTGTGCCTGCCCGCCGCCAGCGAATTCGAACGCGACGTGCGCGGTGCGCCACGCCATCTGGGCAGCTTGCCGCCGTCGATCGGCCTCGATGTGTACAAGCCTTCGTTCGGCGAGGCCGACGTCGGCGACAAGCCGGCCTGGTACGACGCCCACTATCCGCCACTCATGCCGGCTGACGTCGACGCCTTGCAGCGCGGCTTCCGCCACCGCCTCGAAGCGCTGCGCGCACTCGACGACCTTGTCGCCAGGCTACGCACGCAGCTGCAGCTGGTCCGCGCCTGGAGCAACACGGTGCTGGTGTTGACCTCGGACAATGGCTGGTTCAACGGCGAACATCGCGCGTGGGGCAAGGTGCTCGCCTACGAGGAATCGATCCGTGTGCCGCTGTTGATGCGTGGGCCCGGCATTCCGGCAGGCTCACGAAGCGGGGCCCTGGTGCTCAATCACGACCTCGCACCGACCCTGGCCGCTCTTGGCGGCGCCACACCGACGTTCACGATGGACGGCGCGGACCTGCGCGTCCTGTTCGACGGCGTGAGACCGGAAGGCTGGCGCCGCCGCTTTCTCGTCGAGCATTTCCGCGATGGCGATTGGGCGCCGGTGTCGTTCGCCGACTACTTCGCCGTGCGCAGCGGCGCCGATGATGCGCCCTTGCTGCGCTCGCGCAGCTGGATCGACTGGCGCATCGACGGCATGCAGCATGGCGTCGAGCACTACGCACTCGACGAGGATCCGTGGCAGATCGCCAGCATCGGCGATCGCGGTGCATCGGCACCGGCCCTGCGCGCCGCATTGGCGGCTCTGCGCGAGTGTGGTCAGCCGGGCAAGCTGCCCTGCCAGGTGGCCGAGTCGGCCATCGAAGGCATCTTCGGCGCCGGCTTCGATTGATGGAAACCCCGGAGCCCCCGTAGGAGCCCCCGTAGGAGCCTCTTCAGGGGCGATGCCTTTTCACGCGACCGCTGCCGTCGCCCGTGAACTGGCTCCTGCGGAGAAAATCACGGCTGACCTGGTTGATAACGTCAATTTTTCGCCGCGCCGATGTTGGCGTCGAGGAAGCCGACGACCTTGGTCAGCATCTCGAGGCGCGTGTCCTCGTTGTGGATGCCGTGACCCTCGCTGCGGTAGTACAACCACTCGGGCGCATTGCCATGCTTGACCAGGGCGGCGCGCATCTTGTCGGCATGTGCCGGCGGCACGCGCTCGTCCTGGCCGCCAACGACCAGCATGACCTTGGCCTTGATGCGGTCGGCGAAGTTGGCCGGCGAGTACTGGGCCAGTTCGGCCTCGTCGTTGCCGAGCATCTCCTTGACCATCTCGACGCCCCACAGGCTTTTCTGAATGTCGCCCCGCGTGTACATCATCGGCAGGTCGTAGACGCCGTAGGCGCCGATCGCACAACGGTAGAGATCCGGCTCGCGCACCGCACCCATCAACGCCGCATAGCCGCCGTAGCTGCCACCGTAGATGCAGACACGCTTGGCATCAGCCACACCCGTGTCGATCGCCCAGCGCGTCGCATCGGTCACGTCATCCTGCATCTTGCGGCCCCACTGGCGATCACCGGCGTGCACAAAGTCATAGCCATAACCGGTCGAGCCGCGGAAATTGACCTGCAGCACCGCATAGCCACGACTGGCCAGGGCCTGGACCTCCTCGTCGTAGAACCAGCCGTCGCGCGCGCGCGGACCACCGTGGACAAGCACGACGAGGGGAAGATTCTTTGCGGACTCCTTGCCGGGCGGGCGGGTGAGATAGCCGTGCAGGGTCAGGCCGTCACGTGCCTTGATCTCGAATGGCTCGACGGGCGAAAGCTGCTCGGGCTTGATCGACGGCACGACTTCGGCCAGCACCGACCCCTTCCGGGTCGCGGTTTCATACAGGTAGAACGCGCCGGGATTGACGTCGGCGGCGACGAGGAATACCGCCTTGCTGCCGTCCGGTGTCGACGAGACGAGATCGACGTCGTCGCCCGGGAGCTGCTGCATCATCGAGACGATGATCTTGATCGTCGGGTCACCCTTCACCAGCGGATCGAGGCTCGGCCGGCCCGGCATGGCGCGCACGCCGACCACGTCGAGACCGTCGAGGCTGCGCACGAGTCCTGTCATCGAGACATGCTTGTTCGACCAGACACGCTTGAAATCACGTTCCTTGTCGGTCCAGGTGCACAGGCCGCCCGGCGACTCGGTCGATCCACAGTCCCAGTACACAACCGTGTTGTCACGCGCGAACCCGAGCGGAGCGGCACGCTGGCCGGTCGCGCGTTCGTCGAGCACGAGCTCCCACTTGGCCTTGTCGTCGGGTCGGTAGTGGACCTGCCGCTTGCCTTGGGTGTCGTCACCCCAGGCGAAGCGCACATTGCCCTTGTGGTCGGTCAGGAAGTTCGCATCCCGCATCGGCGCGGTGGCGATGACGTTGCCACGCTTGCCGGTGCGCACGTCCATGCGCGAAACCTTGCTGTAGGCGCCCT
The DNA here is from genome assembly GCF_019634775.1 of Dokdonella sp. NCBI lineage: Bacteria > Pseudomonadati > Pseudomonadota > Gammaproteobacteria > Lysobacterales > Rhodanobacteraceae > Dokdonella > Dokdonella sp. The sequence continues at coordinate 1,819,778 of NZ_JAHCAS010000001.1, read as the reverse complement.
CGGTGCCACTGTCCCAACTGTCGATTGCGACAAGGATGAAATTGTCCTCGTCGCGCAGGCTGTCGACCAGCCGCGCACTGCCGCGCTCGGCCGTGGCCTGCTTGACACGCGAGCCCGTCTGCATCCCGCCCTTGCGATACCCGTACAGCATGGCGCTGGAGCTGCCATCGCCGTTGACCGCATAGAGCTCACCTGTTTCGAACGGCTTCTCGATGCCGGCAACTTTCTCGCCGACGGTGTACACCACGCGATTCGGCGCCACCCAGGCAAAGCTGGTGATCTCGTTGCCCTCGGGAGCCCTGATCGCATTGACCTTCATGTCCTCGAGGTTGACGAAAGCAATGTAGCGCCTGCCCTCGAGATAGGCCATCGCGGCCAGCCTCTTGCCGTCCGGCGAGATTTCCATGGTCTCGTAGACAGGCCGCTTGACGAATTCGGCGAGCGGCACCGGCTGGGCCACGACGGTGAAAGGTGTGGCCAGCGCGAAGGCCGCGATCAGGGATCGGATCATGGTGGTGTCCTTGCAAAGTTGTCTATCGAGCACGGAATCAACCGGAACTGCTGCGCGACAACAGGCTTGTCAGGCCTTGCTCGGCACGCGGCCGTAGCGGTCTTCGAGGCGGACGATGTCGTCCTCGCCGAAGTAGTCGCCACATTGCACTTCGATGAGATGGATGTCTTCTGTGGTCGGGTTCTCAAGACGATGCACGGTGTTCATCGGGATGTAGGCCGATTCATTGGCCTCGAGCAGGAATTCGTTCTCGCCGATGCGCACCTTGGCGGTGCCACGCACGACGGTCCAGTGCTCGCTGCGGCGATGGTGCAACTGCAGCGAAAGGACATGACCCGGTTTGACGGTGAGGCGCTTCACCTTGCAGTCGTCGCCATCCTCGAGAATCGTGTAGCTGCCCCACGGCCGGTGCACGGTGGTGTGGAAAGTGGCCGCCTGGTGGTTGCTCGCGCGCAGGCGGTCGACGACGAGCTTGACCTGCTGTGCGCGTTCGCGATCGGCGACCAGCACGGCATCGCCGGTATCGACAATGACGAGGTCATTCACCCCGACAGCGGCGACCATGCGCGCATCGGACTGCACGTAACAGTTGCGGCTCTCGACGATGATCGCTTGGCCCTGCACGCGGTTGCCGTCGGCGTCGGCCTCGCTGTCGAGATCGCTGATCGCCTTCCACGAGCCGATGTCGCTCCAGTCGAACGAGGCCGGCACCACGGCGACGCGCGACGCGCGTTCCATGATCGCGTAGTCGATCGAGATGTCGGGCTGGGCAAGAAACAGCTCGCGTGCGAACTCGACCGGGCTGGTGTGGCTCTTCTCGCCGGCATGGCAGACACGTGCGGCGGCGAGCACGTCAGGACAGGTCTGTGCGGCGGCTGCGACGAGGGCGTCGGCCCGGAAGCAGAACATGCCCGAGTTCCACACATAGTTGCCCGAAGCGACGTAGCTCTCGGCAGTCTCGCGGTTGGGTTTCTCGACGAAGGCACCGACCTCGCGGCCTTCGTGGCCGGCGATCGCCGTACCCATGCGCACATAACCGAAGCCGGTCTCCGGATGGGTCGGGCGGATCCCGAAGGTGACCAGCCAACCATCGGCAGCCAGCGCCGCGGCGCGGCGCGCATCGGCGGCGAATGCATCGAGGTCGCGGATCAGATGATCGGCCGGCAGCACCAGCAAGGTCGCATCGGCACCGACCTGATCGAGCGCGTGCAGGGCAGCCAGCACGATCGCCGGCGCGGTATTGCGCCCGGCCGGCTCGAGCAGGAACGGCAGGCGATCGAGATCGGCCGTCGGGTGGGTGGCGTACTCGTCGCGAGTCAGGAAATAGTAGTCGCGCCCGGTGACGGTCAGCACCGGCGCGCCATCGGCGACGCGCAGGGCACGGTCGAGCGTCTTGTACAGCAGCGACTGGCCGTCGCCCATGCGCATGAACGGCTTCGGATAGGCGCTGCGCGATACCGGCCACAGGCGCGTGCCGGCGCCGCCGGAAAGAATCACGGGAACGATCATCCAGTCTCTCCTCGATTTCGTGCGAGCTCGTCGAGCACCGCGTCCAATCCCCGCTCCCAGGTCGGCAAGTGTAGCCCGAACACGAGGGCGAGCTTGCCGGTGTCGAGCACCGACCAGGCCGGGCGGCGTGCGCGGGTCGGATACTCCGCCGCAGGAATGGCCTCGACCACCGGCATGCGGGTGATCAACCCACGTCGCAGGGCGCCACGCAGGATCGATTCGGCGAAGCCGTGCCAGCTCGTGTGGGATGCCGTGGTCAGATGATAGGTGCCCTCGACGGACGCGCGCTCGGCGCCAGCGAGACCGCACCAGTGGGCAAGGATGCGCGCCGTGATGTCAGCGATCCACGGTGCCGGTGTCGGCGAACCGATCTGGTCGGCGACCACTCGCAGGCGATCTCGTTCGCCGGCCAGGCGCAGCATCGTGCACAGGAAGTTGCCACCACGCGGCCCATAGACCCAGGCCGTGCGCAGGATGACATGCGCGGCGCCGCTGGCGCGCAGGGCCTCCTCGCCATCGCGCTTGCTTCGCCCGTAGGCACCCAGCGGCGCGGTCGGGTCCTGCTCACGATACGGGCGCCTGGCAGTGCCGTCGAACACATAGTCGGTCGAATAGTGGATCACCAACGCGCCGCGTCGTTGCGCCCAGCCGCCGATCTCGCCGACCGCACGATGGTTGATGCGGTCGGCGCGCTCCGGCTCGTCTTCGGCGCGATCGACGGCCGTCCAGGCCGCCGCGTTGACGATGACGTCGGCAGCCACTGCATCGAGCCCGCCAACCAGTGCCGCGGAGTCTTCGAGATCGATCGCCGCAGCGGCACGCCCATCGACAAGGCGACCATCACGCGTCGCCACGACGACCTCGCCAAGGGGCGCCAGCACACCGTGCAGGGCGTGACCGACCTGGCCATTGGCGCCGAGCACGAGAATCCTCGTGCGGGTGTTCGACCCGGCCATGTTCACGCGAACACGGGCAGCCGATCGGATGCCACCTCGGCGAGGAACGGCGCCTTCGCGTCCTTGTCGGACAGCGACGGCTGCGCGATCGGCCAGTCGATCGCGAGCTCGGCATCGTTCCAGCGGATCGCCGCATCGCCGGCGCGCTCGTACGGTGTCGTGCACTGGTAAACGAAGGTGGCGTGCTCCGAGAGCACGGCGAAACCGTGCGCGAAGCCGGGCGGTATCCAGAAATGCCGCTTGTTGTCGGCCGAGAGGATCGCCGCCACCCAACGGCCGAAGCTCGGCGAGCCACGCCGGATGTCCACGGCGACGTCGTAGACCTCACCCTCGAGCACGCTGACCAGCTTGCCCTGCGGGTTGGGCCACTGGTAGTGCAGGCCGCGCAACACGCCATGTGCCGAACGCGAGACATTGGTCTGCACGAAGGCAAGGTCGAGGCCGGCCTCGGCGAAGCGACGCGCGTTGAAGCTTTCGTAGAAGAAGCCGCGCGCGTCGCCGTGCACGACCGGTTCGATGACGAGGCAGCCCTCGAGAACAGTACGCTGGATCTTCATTTGCCACGCCCTTCGCGCGCGAGCTGCTGCAGGTACTGGCCGTAGGCGTTCTTGGCCAGCGGTGCAGCGACGCGCAGCAACTGCTCGGCGTCGATCCAGCCACTCTGGAAGGCGATCTCCTCGGGGCAGCAGACCTTGAGTCCCTGGCGGTTCTCGATCGTTTCGATGTAGCTCGACGCCTCGACCAGCGATTCGTGCGTGCCGGTATCGAGCCAGGCGAAGCCACGCCCCATGCGCTCGAGCATGAGACTGCCGTCATCGAGATAACAGCGGTTGAGGTCGGTGATCTCGAGCTCACCGCGCGGCGAGGGCTTGAGTGCCGCGGCGAAATCGCTGGCGCGGCCGTCATAGAAATACAGGCCGGTCACCGCCCAGTGCGATTTCGGCTGCGCGGGCTTCTCCTCGAGACCGACAACGCGACCGTCGCGGTCGAACTCGGCAACACCGTAGCGCTCGGGATCGCGCACGCGATAGCCGAACACGGTCGCGCCGCGCGTGCGTGCGTCGGCCGAAGCCAGCAATTCGTTCAGGCCATGGCCGTAGAAGATGTTGTCGCCGAGAATCAGGCAGCTCGGCGCGCCACCAACGAAGTCGCGTCCGATCAGATACGCCTGGGCAAGACCGTCCGGCGAAGGCTGCACCGCGTAGCGAATCGACATGCCCCACTGCGAGCCGTCGCCGAGCAGGCGCTCGAACAACACCTGCTCGTGCGGCGTGTTGATGACCAGCACGTCGCGGATGCCGGCGAGCATCAGCGTGCTCAACGGGTAGTAGACCATCGGCTTGTCATAGACCGGCAGCAGCTGCTTGCTGATCGCCTGGGTCAGCGGATACAGGCGTGTACCGGAGCCGCCGGCGAGGATGATGCCGCGTCGTGCCGTCACGGAGAGGCTCACAATCGGGAAAACGCGCATTGTAGGCGGCCAGAAGCTTGCGCGGCAGGAGCAATCGAGGCGAGAAGGTCGCAACCCGGTGTCTTCTGTAGCGCAGGCATCCCAAGCCGGCGGATGCGCGGCGGTGGACACATGCGGAATGGTCGGGACGGCCGGATTTGAACCGACGACCCCCTGCCCCCCAGGCAGGTGCGCTACCAGACTGCGCTACGCCCCGAATGCATGCATGTGTCGCCGCAGGGGGCGCGAAGTGTAGCCGGCCAGGCGCGGTCACGGAACCCCGGCGACTTCCCGCTGCGCCGCTGCCCGCTCAGCGCTTGAGGATCTGCAGCACTTCTTCGAGTTCCATGCGGATCTGGCGCGCGATCTGGCCGGAGATGCTGACTTCCATGCGCGCCTGCGGACCTTCAAGGCGCTGGCGCGCGCCAGTGATGGTGAACCCCTGGTCGTACAGCAACGAGCGGATCTGCCGGATCATCAGCACGTCATGACGCTGGTAATAGCGTCGATTGCCACGCCGCTTGACCGGCTTGAGGTTCGGGAACTCCTGTTCCCAGTAGCGCAGCACGTGGGGCTTCACGCCACACAGCTCGCTGACCTCGCCAATCGCGAAATAGCGTTTCGCCGGAATGGCCGGCAGTTCGCTATTGCTCCCCTGATCCAGCATAGGCTTCGACCCGGACCTTCAGTTTTTGCCCCGGACGGAACGTCACCACCCGCCGCGCGGAGATCGGAATCTCCTCGCCGGTCTTGGGGTTTCGCCCGGGACGCTGATTCTTGTACCGCAGGTCGAAGTTCCCGAAACCCGAAAGCTTCACCTGCCCCCCCTTCTCCAGCGCATCGCGAACCGCCTCGAAGAAGGCGTCGACGAACTCCTTGGCCTCGCGCTTGTTCAGACCGACGTCCGTGAACAACCGCTCCGCCATTTCCGCTTTCGTCAGCGCCATCCTACCCCCGCAGCTTTGCTTTGTAACCGACCTCCAGCGCCGATACCGCCAGCGCGACGCACCGATCTGCGTCCTGATCGGTTAGCGTGCGTGAACCATCCTGCAAAATCAAGCCTATAGCGAGACTCTTGACACCTATTCCGAGGTTTGGGCCGACATACTGGTCGAACAGGAAGGCCTCCTGCAGCAGGGGGCCGACCGCCTCGCGCACACAGGCCTGCAATGCGCCGAACGGCACCTCGGCCGGCACCACCACGGCGATGTCGCGGCGCACAGCCGGGTAGCGCGACACCTCGGACGCCTCCGGCACCGGGCGCCGGGCGGTCGCATCAAGGTCGAGTTCGAACACGAACACTTCGCCGTCGACATCGAGGCGCCTGGACAGGCGCGGGTCGAGCGCGCCGACATGGCCAACCACGGCTCCGTCGCGACGGATCGTCGCAGAGCGCCCCGGATGCAGCCATGCGGGCCCCCCGGCCTCGAAGCTGAAGGCGGTGGCCGCGCTGCCGTTCAGGGCCAGCAACGATTCGACATCGCCCTTGATGTCGAAGAAATCGAGCGCGCGCGCCGCTTCGCCCCATTGCTCGGCGACTGCATCACCAACCGCAACGCCGGCGATACGGTCGATCTCGACCGGCACGTTCGCTTCGTCTCGTCCGGCCGCATCGAAATAGGCGCGCCCGGTCTCGAACAGGCGCACGCGCGCCTGCTGGCGCTTGCAGTTGGCGTCGAGCGCACGCACGAGACCCGGCAGCAGACTCGTCCGCATGACGCCGAGGTCGGCGGACAGCGGATTCGACAGTGCGATCGCGCGGTCGGTGAGCCCCCAGTCGTCGAGCACGTCGCGGCCGACGAAGGCGAAGGTAATCGCTTCGTGGTAGCCGCGTGCGGCGAGTTGTTCGCGCATCTGTCCGAGGCGCACGCGATCCTCGCGCAACCGTGGACCGGCGAGCTGTCCGGCCGGTGCGCAGTCCGGGATGTGCTCGTAGCCGTGGATGCGAGCGAGTTCTTCGATCAAATCTTCCTCGATGGCAAGGTCGAAGCGCCAGGTCGGCGGCGTCGCAGTCCAGCCCTCGGCATCGGTGGCCAGCGCGAGGCCCAGCGCCGTGAGGATGCGTTCGACGTCGGCATCGGCAATGCCGATGCCAAGCACGCGAGCAATCCTGGCGCGGCGCAACCGGATTGGCGCGCGCACGGGCAGGTCCGCTTGCGCAAACGCCTCGACAATCGTGCCGGCACGACCACCGGCGATGTCGAGGATCAGGCGCGTGGCGCGCTCCAGCGCACGCCGCGGCGAGAGTGGATCGACACCGCGCTCGAAACGGTGCGCGGCATCGGTATGCATGCCGAGTCGGCGCGCACGCCCGGCCAGGGCCGATGGGGCGAAATGGGCGGCTTCGAGGAACACATTGCGCGTCTGCGCACCGATGCGCGTGTCCCAACCGCCCATCAGGCCAGCCAGAGCGACTGCGCGGCCGGCATCGGTGATGACGAGGAAATCACCATCGAGTTCGACCTCGCGCTCGTCGAGCAGGCGCAGCGTCTCGCCGGCGCGCGCGCGGCGCACTCCAATAGGTCCGTGCAAGGTTTCCGCATCGAAGGCATGCAGCGGCTGGCCGAGTTCGAGCATGACGTAGTTGGTCACGTCGACGAGCAGGCTGATCGGACGCAGGCCGCAACGCTGCAGGCGCTCGCGCATCCAGGCCGGCGTTGCCGCGGCTGGGTCGATGCCTTCGATATAGCGACCGCAGTAGCGCGGGCAGTCGATCGGCGCGTCGAGCGTGATCGCGATCGTGCGGTCCAGCGTGGCCGGCACGGGTTCGACGACGAGCGGCTTGACCGGCACGGCCAGTGCCGCGGCGAGATCGCGCGCCACGCCTTCGATCGACAGGCAATCCGCGCGGTTCGGAGTCAGGCCGAGGTCGAAAACGGTATCCGGCAGACCGAGCACCTGCGCCAGCGGCCTGCCGACCGGCGCATCGGCAGCCAGTTCGAGCAGCCCCGAGGCATCGGCATCGATGCCGAGCTCCTTGGCCGAACACAGCATTCCGAATGATTCGACCCCACGCAGCTTCGCGGCCTTGATGGTCAGATCGCCGACGCGTGCACCGATACGTGCCAGTGGCGCCTTGAGGCCGGCGCGTGCGTTGGGCGCGCCGCACACGATCTGCACGCGCTCGCCGCCGGCATCGACTTCGCAGACCTGCAGGCGATCCGCCTCGGGATGCCTGGCGCAGGCGAGGATCTCGGCAACCACGATGCCATCGAGCGCACCACCGAGCACTTCGGCACTTTCGACCTCGTGGCCGATCATGTCGAAACGTTCGATCAAGGCCTCTCGAGCGATATCGATGGCGACGTGTTCGAGCAACCAGTTTTCATTGAGTTTCATGTGAAAGCCGGGAATGGAGAATTGGGAATGGGGAATGGGGGACAGCGGTGAGAAGGGTCGGTTGATCGGGAAAGGCTCGAGCACGTGAATCGGCTGTGCTCCTGACCATTCCCCATTCCCGATTCCCCACTCCCTTCCTCAGGCAAACTGCTTCAGGAACCTCACGTCGTTCTCGAAGAACGCGCGCAGGTCGGTGACGCCGTAGCGCAGCATGGCGAGGCGTTCGACGCCCATGCCAAAGGCGAAGCCGGTGTAGCGCTCGGGATCGATGCCGCAGTTGCGCAGCACGGTCGGGTGGACCATGCCGCAGCCGAGCACCTCAAGCCAGCGCGAGCCACCGTCCGGCAGCTCCCAGCGGATCACCACATCGGCGCCGGGTTCGACGAAGGGAAAGAAGGTCGGCTTGAACATCATGCGGAAATCGCGACCAAAGAACGCCCGCAGGAACTCGCGCAACGTGCCCTTGAGGTCGGCCATGGTCGATGTCTCGTCGATCAGCAGGCCCTCGACCTGGTGGAACATCGGCGAGTGGGTCTGGTCCGAATCGCTGCGGTAGACCTTGCCCGGCGCGATCACGCGGATCGGCGGCGTGCGTCCGCCGGCTGCACGGATCTGCACCGGCGAGGTGTGCGTGCGCAGCAGGCGCCCGTCCGGAAACCAGAATGTGTCGTGCATCGTGCGCGCCGGATGATCGGCGGGGAAGTTCAGCGCGCCGAAGTTGTGCCAGTCGTCCTCGATTTCCGGGCCGTCGGCGACGTCGTAGCCGAGACGCGCGAAGATCTCGACGATGCGGTCGAGCGCACGTGTCAGCGGATGCAGGTTGCCGCGCTCAGCACGCCGGCCGGGCAAGGTCACGTCGACGCGCTCGGACGCCAGGCGATGCTCGAGCACGGCCTGTTCGAGCACATTCTTGCGCGCGGCGATCGCCTCGAGCAGTTCGTCCTTGGCAAGGTTGATGCGCTCACCGGCAGCCTTGCGTTCTTCGGCCGGCAGCGTGCCGAGTTGCTTCAGCTGCCCGGTGACGAAACCGGCCTTGCCGATCGCGGCGACGCGCACGGCGTCGAGCGCTTCGAGCGAGGCTGCGCCCGCGATCGCCTGCAGGGCCTCGGCGAGGCGACGATTGAGCTCTTCCATCCGGGACTCCCGTGGCCGGAAATGAAATGGGGAGCGCGGCTTTCGCCCGCTCCCCACGTCGATCGAACCTCACGACCAGTGCCCGTGCGGGCACCGGCGTGGTTTTTACGCAGCCAGAGCAGCCTTCGCTTTTTCAGCCAGGGCACCGAAGGCCTTGATGTCATGGACGGCGATGTCCGCGAGCACCTTGCGGTCGACGGTGATGTCGGCCTTCTTGAGGCCGTTCATCAGGCGGCTGTAGCTCAGGCCGTACATGCGCGCACCGGCGTTGATGCGCACGATCCACAGCGCGCGGAATTGGCGCTTGCGCTGCTTGCGGCCGATGTAGGCGTACTGCTGCGCCTTGATGACGGCCTGCTTGGCGACGCGGTAGATCTTGCGACGCGCGTTGTAATAGCCCTTTGCGCGCGAAATGAGCTTGCGGTGCCTGCGGTGGGCGGTGACGCCACGCTTGACTCGTGCCATGGGTCAGTCCTCCTTACAGGTACGGAAGCATGCGGGCGACGCGGCCGGCATCCTCGGCACGAACATGGTTCGTCCCGCGGAGGTTGCGCTTACGCTTCGTCGACTTCTTGGTGAGGATGTGGCTCTTGAACGCGTGTCCGCACTTGAACTTGCCGGACGCGGTCTTGCGGAACCGCTTGGCAGCGGCCCGGTTGGTCTTCATCTTGGGCATGGCCCATGCTCCTTGGTTTGTTTTCGTTACTGGCGCGAGCGGCAGGCGATGCCTGCTCTTTCCATCCTGCTCGTTCCGGCTGATTTCGACCCGCCAAGCGGGCCATTTCCTCGCCACCACCGGCTTGCGGCCGGCAGAGGTTTACTGCTTCTTCTTCGGCGCGATCATCATGACCATGAGGCGCCCTTCCATGCGCGGATACTGCTCGATCACGGCTTCCTCGGCGATGTCGGCCGCGATCTTCTTGACCATGGCATCACCGAGCTCCTGGTGTGCCATCTCGCGCCCACGGAACCGGACCGTGATCTTGACCTTGTCGCCTTCCTCGAGGAAGCGGCGCAAGTTGCGCAGCTTGATCGCGTAGTCGCCGACATCGGTGGTCGGACGGAACTTCAGTTCCTTGATCTCGACCTGCTTCTGCTTCTTCTTCGCCGCGTGGGCCTTCTTCTGCGCATCGAACTTGAACTTGCCGAAGTCCATGATGCGGCAGACGGGCGGATCGGCCGTCGGCTGGATCTCGACGAGGTCCAAGCCGATCTCCTGCGCCATGTTGAGGGCCTCGTCGCGCGAGAGCACACCTACCTGCTCTCCGTCGGCGCCGATGACACGCACCCGCGGGACACGGATCTCGTGGTTCCTGCGGTTGGCCTTTTCGGTTGCGATACTTCGTACTCCCGCCAGGTTTCTAGGCTCCCGGCCCGGCCCGCTCAGTGCGTGGCCAGCCCGGATCTCAAGTGTTCGGCGAAGTCCGGGACCTTGAAACTGCCGAGGTCTTCGCCCGATCGCGCACGCACGGAAACGGCCCCCGTCTCCTTTTCCCGGTCACCAATGACCAGCAGATAGGGAACCTTGTCGAGCGTGTGTTCGCGGATTTTATAGCCGATCTTTTCGTTTCGCAAATCCGCCTGCACGCGGAAGCCTTGTGCCACAAGGGTTTGCACGACCTCCCGGGCGAAATCGGCCTGGGCGTCGGTGATGTTCATGACCACCGCCTGGACCGGGGCCAGCCAGACCGGGAACTGGCCGGCATGGTGCTCGATCAGGATGCCTATGAAACGTTCCATCGAGCCGACGATGGCCCGGTGCAGCATGACCGGGACGTGGCGTGCCGAATCCTCGCCGACGTACTCGGCGCCGAGCCGGCCCGGCATCGAGAAGTCGACCTGCATGGTGCCGACCTGCCAGGCCCGGCCGAGCGAGTCGCGCATGTGGTACTCGATCTTGGGGCCGTAGAAGGCGCCCTCGCCGGGCAGCTCCTGCCACTCGACGCCGGAGGCGCGCAGGGCCGCGCGCAGGGTGTCCTCGGCCCGGTCCCAGGTCTCGTCCGAGCCGATGCGGCTGTCCGGGCGCAGGGCCAGCTTGAGGGCGATCTCGCTGAAGCCGAAGTGCGCATAGACCGCCATCGCCTGGCGGTGGAAGGCGACCACCTCGGACTCGACCTGGTCCTCGGTGCAGAAGATGTGGCCGTCGTCCTGGACGAAGCCGCGCACGCGCATGAGCCCATGCAGCGCGCCCGAGGGCTCGTTGCGCGTACACGAGCCGAACTCGCCGTAGCGGATCGGCAATTCGCGGTAGCTGTGCAGGCCGTGGTTGTAGACGAGCACGTGGCCGGGGCAGTTCATCGGCTTGAGCGCGTAGTCGCGGTTCTCCGACGCCGTGGTGAACATGTTGTCGCGGTAGTTCTCCCAGTGGCCGGTCCGTTCCCACAGCGACTTGTCGAGGATCTGCGGGCAGCGGATCTCCTGGTAACCGGCGTCGCGGTAGACCTGGCGCATGTACTGCTCGACGACCTGCCAGAGCTGCCAGCCCTTCGGGTGCCAGAACACCAGGCCGGGCGCCTCTTCCTGCAAATGAAACAGGTCGAGCTGCTTGCCGAGGCGGCGATGGTCGCGTTTCTCGGCCTCCTCGATGCGCGTGATGTAGGCGGCGAGTTGCTTCCTGTCGGCCCAAGCGGTGCCGTAGATGCGCTGCAGCTGCTCGTTCTTGGCGTCGCCGCGCCAGTAGGCGCCGGAGATGCGGGTCAGCTTGAAGGCTTTGAGGAAGCGCGTGTTCGGCACATGCGGACCACGGCACATGTCGACGTATTCCTCATGCCAGTACAGGCCCATGGCCTTCTCGCCGGGCATGTCCTCGACCAGGCGCAACTTGTAGTCCTCGCCACGCGCCTTGAACACGGCGATGACCTCGTCGCGCGGGGTCATCTTCTTGACGACGTCGTAGTCCTTGTCGATCAGCTCGACCATGCGCTGCTCGATCGCGGCCAGGTCTTCGGGCGTGAACGGGCGCTCGTACCAGATGTCGTAGTAGAAGCCTTCCTCGATGACCGGGCCGATCACCATCTTCGCGGTCGGGTAGAGCTGCTTGACCGCGTGGCCGACCAGGTGCGCGCAGGAGTGGCGGATGATCTCGACGCCTTCATCGTCCTTCGGCGTGATGATCTGCACCTTCGCGTCGTGACTGATGCGGTCGCTGGCGTCGACGAGACGACCGTCGACCTTGCCGGCCACCGTCGCCTTGGCCAGCCCGGCGCCGATCGAGGCAGCGACCTCATGCACGCTGACCGGCGCTTCGAAACTGCGCACGCTGCCATCGGGAAGGGTAATGTTGATCATGGTAAGCCTCGGGGGTGGCGCTTGTTGAAAAGTGCGGCCATGGATGGCCGCTTCTGGAATCCGGGATCAAACCGCTTCGCACACGGTGAAAGGAGGTCGAAGCAGCGATCATGGACGAGCGCAAAAACCAATGGGCGCCGAGGCGCCCATTGTTCCAACATCGGGATATCGAGTCGCGTCGGCAGGATCAGCTGGCGGTGTTCACTCGCGTCATGGTGATCGTGTTCGCTGGAACTACGACTCCGGTGGGGCTGAGGGATGCTGCCGCTGGTGGACGGTCCATTGTCCTGAAGTACCGAAGCCAAACTGCCGTATTGCCTTCGCCGTGCGATCTTTCGTCAGCAACTTCGGTGGTGGGCGCGACAGGGATCGAACCTGTGACCCCTACCATGTCAAGGTAGTGCTCTACCGCTGAGCTACGCGCCCGCAAAGCGGGGCGCGAAGACTAACCGAGTCCGCGGCAGCGCACAAGCGCCGGACCCGTTGATGGGCTCATCCGACGAAGGTGCGCTCGCGGAGCTTGCGGATCTCGTCGCGCACGCGAGCGGCATCCTCGAACTCGAGGTCCTGGGCGTGCTTGTACATCTGCGCCTCGAGCTTGCGGATGCGCATGCCAGCCTGTTCCGGGGTCAGGACGGCATAGGCGGCGACCTCCTCGGCGACGCGGCGATCGGCCGCATTGCGCCCACGGCGGTCGCGGCGACCGGATCCAGGCGCCTCATGGCGAGCCCCCTCCATGATGTCGGTGATGCGCTTGCTGACCCCTCGTGGCTCGATGCCATGGACGAGGTTGTACTCGACCTGCTTCGCCCGGCGCCGATTGGTCTCGTCCATGGCGACCTGCATCGAACGCGTGATCGAGTCGGCATAGAGGATCGCCTTGCCACGCAGGTTGCGTGCGGCGCGGCCGATGGTCTGGATCAGCGAGCCGGACGAACGCAGGAAACCTTCCTTGTCGGCATCGAGGATCGCCACCAGCGACACTTCGGGCATATCCAGGCCCTCGCGCAGCAGGTTGATGCCGACCAGCACGTCGAACCTGCCGAGGCGCAGGTCGCGGATGATCTCGACGCGCTCGACCGTCTCGATGTCCGAGTGCAGGTAGCGCACGCGCACGCCGTGTTCCTCGAGGTATTCGGTGAGGTTCTCGGCCATGCGTTTGGTCAACGTCGTCACCAGCACGCGGTCGCCGAGCGCGATGCGCGCATTGGCCTCCGACAGGAGGTCGTCAACCTGGGTGCGCACCGGCCGCACCTCGACCTCGGGATCGACCAGGCCAGTGGGACGCACCACCAGTTCGACGATGTTGCCGGCCGATTTCTCGAGCTCGTAGGCGCCGGGTGTAGCCGACACGAAGATCGAGCGCGGCGCACGCTGCTCCCACTCGGCGAAACGCAGCGGCCGGTTGTCGAGCGCCGAGGGCAGGCGGAAGCCGAACTCGACCAGGGTCTCCTTGCGCGAGCGGTCGCCCTTGTACATGCCACCGAGCTGAGGAATCGTCACATGCGATTCGTCGACCACCAGCAGGGCATCCGGCGGCAGGTAGTCGAACAACGTCGGCGGCGGCTCGCCGGGGGCGCTGCCGGTAAGGTGGCGCGAATAGTTCTCGATGCCCTGGCAGTAGCCGATCTCGGCCATCATCTCGAGGTCGAACTGGGTGCGCTGCTGCAGGCGCTGCGCCTCGACCAGCTTGTTCGCCGCATACAGCTGTTCCAGGCGCTCCTTCAGTTCGAGCTTGATCGTCTCGATCGCGTTGAGCGTGGCCTCGCGCGTGGTCGCATAGTGGGTCTTCGGATACACCGTATAGCGCGGCACCTTGCGCAGCACCTCGCCGGTCAACGGATCGAAGATGGCCAGATTCTCGATGTCGCCATCGAACAACTCGATGCGCAGCGCCTCGGTCTCGGACTCGGCCGGGAACACGTCGATCGTCTCGCCGCGCACACGATAGCTGCCGCGACGCAGTTCCATGTCGCCACGCGTGTATTGCAGCTCGGTCAGATGACGAATCAGCTTGCGCTGGTCGGTGTGCTCGCCGCGGGCGAGGATCAGACGCATCTGCAGGTAGTCTTCGGGGTCGCCGAGGCCGTAGATCGCCGACACCGTGGCGACGATCAGCGCATCGGAGCGCGACAGCAGAGCCTTCGTTGCCGACAGGCGCATCTGCTCGATGTGCTCGTTGATCGAAGCATCCTTCTCGATGTAGGTATCCGAAGCCGCCACGTAGGCCTCGGGCTGGTAGTAGTCGTAGTAGCTGACGAAGTACTCGACGGCGTTGCGCGGGAAGAACTCGCGGAACTCGCCATAGAGTTGTGCGGCCAGCGTCTTGTTCGGTGCCAGGACGAGGGTCGGCCGCTGCACGCGCTGGATGACATTGGCGATCGTGTAGGTCTTGCCCGACCCGGTGACGCCAAGCAGGGTCTGCCGGGCCAGGCCCGCCTCGAAGCCGGCGCTCAGGCGCTCGATCGCCTGCGGCTGGTCACCTGCCGGGTGATACGGCGACACGAGTTGGAAGCGGTCAGTCACGGCAGGTCTCCATCGCCGCGGCGCGGCAGGCCGCGCCCGGCAGGTGCACGCACGGGACTCTCCACATATCGACGATTTCCTACAAGCGCAAGGGAAAGTCGCCATCGTCGTGCCACGCCGGCGGGTCCAGCATGCCCCTACCCCGACGCCACAGGAACGCCGCCATGCACACACCGAACGGAATCACCCTGATCGAACTCGTCGTCGTCATCGCCATCGTCGCGATCCTCGCCGGCATCGCCCTGCCCGCTTTCGGCGACCTTGGCCAAAGCATGGCCACGCGCTCGGCGCGCAGCCTGCTCTCGGTCGACCTCGCCCAGGCTCGCGCCAACGCGGTCATGCGCGGCGGCGACGTGGTCGCCTGCCCTTCGCACGACAGTGTCCACTGCACCGACGGTGTGATCTGGCACCACGGCTGGATCGTGTTCGCCGACCACAACCGCAACCGCCGCCCCGATGCCGACGAGACCGTCATCGCCGTCGCCCAGGCGCAGAAGTCCGGTGTCGCCGTGGTCAGCTCCGGTGGCCGGCGCAGCCTGCGCTTCCTTGCCGACGGCACCGCCGAAGGCAGCAACGTCACCCTGACCTTCTGCGACCGCCGCGGCCCCGCGCATGCAAGCACCCTCGTGCTGAACAACGGCGGGCGCCTGCGCAGCGGTACACCAAGCGCCGCGCAGGCCGCCGCCGCGTGCGCGGCGATCGATACCTGAATGCATCCACGACGCAGACTTGACGGCCCCGGCGTTGGTCACGAGAATACGCGGCCCCGCCCGAATAGCTCAGCCGGTTAGAGCACTTGACTGTTAATCAGGGGGTCGTTGGTTCGAGTCCAACTTCGGGCGCCAGATGAACGAAGGGCCTGCAGCAATGCAGGCCCTTTTCGTTTGCGGGTTCCGCGCCGCCGTCAGTCGACCAGCACGCGGTAGCACGGCACGTAGGCGGATCCGCCCGGCAGTTTCATGCGCTGCTGCTCGACGAAGCTCTTGAGCAGGGCATCGAGGGCGCGCATGACCTCGCCATCGCCGCGGATCGTGAATGGACCATGCTGCTCGATCGCGCGCATGCCTTCGATCTTGACGTTGCCGGCGACGATGCCCGAAAACGCACGGCGCAGGTCGGCGGCGAACAGGTGCTGCGGCTGGTCGCGGTGCAGGTTGAGACCGGCCATGCCCTCGTGGGTCGGGCGGAACGGACGCTGCAGCACCTCGTCGATGTTGAGTGCCCAGTTGAAGAAGAATGCGTCCTTGTTGTCGAGGCGATGCTGGCGCACGCGCTCGATGCCCTTGCCGACCTGACGGGCGACCTCGGTCGGATCGTCGATGATGATCTGGTAGTGCCTGGCCACATCGTCGCCGAGAGCGAGGCGCAGGAACTGATCGATCTGCTCGAAATACGCGGCTGAGCCTCGCGGGCCGCTGAAGATCAGCGGAAACGGAATACCGGCGTTGTCCGGATGCAGCAGGATGCCGAGCATGTAGAGGATTTCCTCGGCCGTGCCGACGCCGCCCGGGAACACGATGATCGCGTGGGCGGTGCGCACGAAGGCTTCGAGGCGCTTCTCGATGTCCGGCATGATGACGAGGTTGTTGACGATCGGATTCGGCGATTCCGCAGCGATGATGCCGGGCTCGGTGATGCCGATGTAGCGGTTCGTGCGCCGGCGCTGCTTGGCATGTGCGATCGTCGCGCCCTTCATCGGTCCCTTCATCGCACCCGGACCGCAGCCGGTGCAGATGTCGTGGCCACGCAGGCCGAGCTGGTAGCCGACCTGCTTGGTGTACTCGTACTCGTCGCGCGAGATCGAGTGACCACCCCAGCAGACGACGAGGTTCGGATCGACGTTGGCGCGCAGCACGCGCGCGTTGCGCAGGATGTCGAACACCGCATGGGTGATGCCACTCGATTCGTCGAGGTCGAAGGCCGCCGTTTCGAGCTGGGTGGCGACGAACACGATGTCGCGCACGACGGCGAACAGCAGTTCGTTGATGCCGCGGATGATGCGACCATCGACGAAGGCATGGGCCGGTGCATTGATCAATTCGAGGCGCACGCCGCGGTCCTGCTGCAGGACGTTGATCTCGAAATCGGCATACAGCTCGACAACGGTGCGCGGATCATCGCTGACATGGCCCTGGGTCAGCACGGCGAGCGCGCAGCGACGCAACAGCTGGTGCAGACCACCGGAACTGGCGTCGCGCAAGCGCGCGACTTCGTGGCGCGAGAGGACATCGAGACCGGCCGCCGGCGCGATTCGCGCGCTGACCGTACTGGGACGCGGCAATGGGTGAAGCGGTGCATTCATGGTGTATGGGTTTCCTTGGCCCCGCCCGGCTCGCGGCGTTGGCATCCGTCGATGCATGCCGGACCAGTGTCGTGGACCGACTAGGATCGGGGATCGCCGCAGCCGGGGTCAACTGGCGTCCGATGTCCGGAAAAAAAACCGGCGCCCTTGCGAGGCGCCGGTTGCATTGCCAGACGATCGAATCGTCAGCGTCAGAAGCGATAACGCAGCGTCGCCTGGACCGACCAGCGTGACACGCCCGTGTTCACGCCGTCGCCATTGTTCTCCTGGATGGCGAACGACTGCGCGCCGGTGAAGTGGTACACGTACTTGCCGGTGGCCGGGTCGATGCCAGCGAAGTTGGCGATGCCGAGGTTCGAGTTGAAGCCCGCATCCTCGATCTGACCCCACTTCTTGTTGAAGAGGTTGCCGATGTTCATGATGTCGAGCGTCAGTTCGAGCTTGTCGTTCGCCATGAAACCGGGGAGTTCCTGGGTCAGGCGGACATCGAACATGTTCAGCCAGCCGGCGCGGAGCGCATTGGCCGGAACAACCTTGCCGCGGTACTTGCCGATGCTCGGATGGGCGGCAAGCCAGGCAAAGAACGCCGCTTCCTGTTCGGCTGCCGTATAGGTGCGGCCACCGGTCGTCAGGTTGGTGAAGATCACGTCGCCCGGACCCGTAGGCACGTAGAACAGGTCGTTGAACGAACGGCTGTCGCCATTGACGTCGTTGTAGAAGACCGCGCTGTACGGACGACCCGTGCGCCCTTCGTAGACGATCGACGCGGTCGTCTTGTTGTCACCGAAGAACTTCCATTCCTTCGTCAGTTGCGCGGTCAAACGATGCTTGAATGCATAGCGCGAGTCGTAGGCAACGTTCTCGTTGGCGTTGAAGGCAAGCTGGTTGTTCCAGTTCGAGGTGTTCTGCGAACTGGTCATCGGGCTCACTTCCTTGGCCTGCGTGTGCGTGTAGGCCGCCAACCAGGACCAGCCGGCATCCGTCATCGGCTTGGCGAGGCTCAGGGTGATCTGGTTGCCGTTACCCTTGTCGGTGTTGCGCACGATCATGACGTCACCAATGTCCGACGGGCGGTTGGCGCGCGCGACACCACCGGTCGGCGTGGTCAGCGACGTCAGCCAGCGGCTCGGATCGATGCCGTTGGCGTTCCAGAAGATCGCGCGGCCATCCGGACCGGTGTAGTTCGGCGCACCGACGTCCAGGCGGCCCATGTAGATGCCGTCCTTGTTCCAGAAGGTCAGGAACTCGACCGACGCGACCATGCCCCACCACGGCAGCTCATGGTCGAACGCGAGGTTCGCCTTCCACACCGACGGCATCTTGAAGCCAGGCTCGATGATGTCGACGTTCTGACGCGCACCGACCGAACCCGAAACCGGCTGGTTGTTCGGATCAGGATTGAAGATCGGTCCGATGTTCGAACCGCTGGCGCTGTACTCGACGTAGTTGCGACCGGTGTTCTGGTAGGCGCCGGAGATCCATACGTTGGGCGGCGAGCCCATGAACAGGCCGAAGCCACCGCGAACCTGCGTCGGACGCTCGGCCTCGATGTTGTAGTTGAAGCCGAAACGTGGCTGGATGATCGTGCCGCTGGGCAGGTTCGTGTTGTCGTAGCCGTAGAGCTGCTCGATGCGCGCGTTGTAGATCGGCTTGTTCTTGAAGTCCGGCCGGTCGACGCGCACGCCATAGGTCAGATTCAGGTTGTACGTCGCCGCCCAGCTGTCCTGCAGGAACAGCGCGGCGTTCTCGATCTCGAACCGCGCCGGAATGTCGGCGTAGCTGCCGCCGGGCACTGGCGCGCGATAGTCGTACTGCCTCGGAATACCCTGCGCGAACAGATCGACGCTGCCGAAACGGTATGTGCCGTTCTGGTTGCGCCCGTAGTAGTTGAAGATTTCGTTGTTCGACCAGTCGAAGCCAAACTTGACCGTATGGTCGCCAGCGAAATAGTTACCAGCGAAGAAGGCGCTCTTTTCCTTCGTCTCGACGATGTTCACGTGGCGGTTCTGCTCGGTACCGAGCAGGATGGCGTTGTTGCCGAAGTCGATGCGGATCTGCGGGAGGTTCGCGGTCGGCTCGGCGATCGCCGCATAGTCGCGATAGGAAAGCTTGATCTCGGTCGAGAAGTTCTCGTTCCAGTCGCTGAAGAGCTCGCCGACATAGCTCTCGAAGGTCTTGTTCTGGTTGTACCAGTGGGTATTCAGCGAAATGGAGGTGTTCCAGCTCGACGGCGGCAGCTTGGCGACGTCCTGGGCCATCTTGCTGTAGCGGAAGCTCAAGCGATGGTCTTCGTTGATGTTCCAGTCGATCTTGGCCGCGTATTCCTCGATGTCGGTGCCGAGCGAGTCCACGCCGTCGAGCGAGCCGGCGTCGAAACCCCAGACGTCACGCGCGATCTGCTGCACGGTGGCAATGTCGGCATCGGTGATGTCGCCGCGCCCGTACGGCGAATTGAGGATGTCGGGGCCCGGCGCCTTGCGCTCGAACTTTTCGTAGTTCAGGAAGAAGAACAGGGTGTCCTTGATGATCGGGCCGCCCAGGGTCAGGCCGTAGGTCTTTTCGTCCCGGAAGCCCGTGAAGTCCTTGCCGTTGCGGTCTTCGCCGACCATGTCGTCGTTGCGATACACGCCGTAGACACTGCCGTGGAACTCGTTGGTGCCCGACTTGGTGACGGCGTTGACGACGGCACCGCTGCCACCCGATGTGGTCACGTCGTAGTTGGCGAGGCCGATGTTGATTTCCTCGATCGCATCCATCGAGACCGGCTGGCGCTCGGTCGGCAGGTTGTTGCTCTCGAGACCGAACGGGTCGTTGGTCGACACGCCGTCGATGCGGATCGCGTTGAAGCGCGTGTTCTGGCCACCCGCCGAGATCGCGCCGTCGGCCTTGCTGACCTGGGCGATGCGCGGATCGAGGCGCATGTAGTCCTGGATGTTGCGGCCAATCGAGGGCAAAGCCTGGATCTGCGCGTTGGAGATGCTCGTGCCGGTACCCATGTTCTCGGACGCGAAGACGCCGCCGGCACTGCCGGTCACGACGATCGTGTCGAGCTGCGCGGCGTCGACAAGTGCCGCGCTGACGGTATTGGCCTCGCCGAGCTTGAGGTAGACGTTCTCGCGAGTCTCGGTCACGCCATCCTTGGTGATGACGACCGTGTATGGGCCACCGACACGCAGGCCGCGCACCGTGTAGCGACCCGACTGGTCCGTGACGACACGGCTGACGGTTCCGGACAGGTCATGGGTGATGACCACCTCGGCCGACGCGGCGGGGCGCCCGCTGCTGTCGGTGATCACGCCATTGAGGCCTGCCGACGTGCTCTGCGCATAGGCGCCGGACACGGCGAAAAGCGAGGAAAGAACCAGCGGCAGCAGCCGCATCGTCAGTCGCTTGTTCATCATCACTACCATCCTCTCGGTTGCTTGCAGCAGGTGTGCGGCAATCCGGACACGACGCGCGCGACGCGCGCGCCGGCTGCAGATTGCGGGCGGTTATACGGATTGAGGCTCTGAATGGGCGTGCGCCGATGACTTCCCCAGCCGGCAAGCGCGCGCGCATTAACCGCAGTTTAACCCGACTCTGTGACAGATTTCTAACGAAACCAGGTGGCGCGGACGGCCGCCAGCCGGCGACCCTGGCCAGGGCCCCGGAAATTCCGAGAGTCCATGAATCCAATCAATTGGTTGCGCGAGGAAACATCGAAACCGCCTGAGCTCAAGAAGGAGCGTGGGCCACATAGGCGACCACGCCATCGAGGAACATCTGCACGGACAGGGCGACCAGGAGCATGCCCATCAGACGCTCGAGCGCGACCAGCACGCTGTGGCCGAGCCAGCGATAGAGGTAGGTCGAGGAAACCAGGATCAGCGCGGTCGCCAGCCAGGCCAGCGACAGCGCGATGCTCCAGTCGACGGTGCGCCCCGGATCGCTGTTGGCGAGCAGCATGACCGCCGCCATCGTCGAAGGCCCGGCCACCGCCGGGATCGCCATCGGCACGATGAAGGGCTCACCATCCGCGTCGCCGAAGATGCCGTCCTTGGGCGGAAAAATCATGCGGATGCCGATCAGGAACAGGACGATGCCGCCGGCAATGCCGACAGACTCACGCTTGAGCTGAAGCAGTTCGAGCAGGTACTTGCCGGCAAACAGGAAGACGAACAGCACAACCAGAGCGATCGCCAATTCGCGCACCAGGACGAGTCGCCGTCGCGCCGGCGCGACGTTGCGCAGCAGACTCAGGAACAGGGGGATATTGCCGAGCGGATCCATGATGAGGAACAGCAGGATGCCGGCAGATACCGTGCTCATGCCGTTTTCCATCGCGCACCTCTGGGGTCAGGATGCCTGCGCCGTGCGCAGGTCGAGGGTCTTGCCACGCAGGCTGTGGGCTTGCGCGCCGAGCAGGAAGGCCACCGCCGCACCAGTCCGGTCCGGTGTCGGACGCGTCGTCGCATCTTCACCGAAATACGCCATGCGGCGCAGGGTCGTGCGCATAGGCGCCGGCAGCAGGCCGTGCACGCGCAACGGGCCGTTGGCCTGCTCGTCGTGCAGGACCGAAGCGAAGCCAGCCAGGCCGAATTTGCTGACGCCATAACTGCCCCAGTAGGCCTTGCCGACGCGAGCCGGGTCGTCGAACACGAAGACCACGGCGGCGTCGGCCGCTTCACGCAGGAGCGGCAGGCAGGCGCGGGTCAGCAACACCGGTGCGTTCAGTCCCACCTGCTGTGCGCGCAGCCAGTCGAGCGGCTTGGTCTGATCGATGGTCCGCAGGCCATCGAAATGAGCCGCAGCATGGACAAGCCCATCGAGGCGACCACACTGCAGTCGCACCGCGTCGACGATATCGTCATGATCGCCAGGGCCTGCCCCTTCCAGATCGACCGGATAGATCGCCGCCTGTGGCCCGCCAAGCGCCTCGATCTCGTCGTAGACCGCTTCGAGTGCGCGAACCTTGCGCCCCGCCAGGACGACAGTCGCCCCGACGCGCGCACAGGCCAGCGCCGTGGCGCGGCCGAGTCCACCGCTGGCGCCAGTGACGAGAACCACGCGCCCCTGCAGCGAGCCGGGAGCCGCAACAGGATGGTCGATCCGCTCGAGCGGCAGCAACATGCTCACGCGCGATGGATGTCCTTGATGATGCGCTCAAGCTCACCGCTTTCGTACAACTCGAGGGTGATGTCGCAGCCGCCGATCAGCTCACCGTTGATGAACAGTTGCGGGAAGGTCGGCCAGTTCGAATAGCGCGGCAGGTTCGCGCGCACTTCGGGATCCTCCAGCACGTTCACCGAGACGAACGGCGCACCGATCGTCTTGAGCACCTTGACCGTGCGCGAGGAGAAACCGCACATTGGGAATTGTGGCGTGCCCTTCATGAAAAGCACGATCGGCGACGACTCGACTGTCGTCTTGATGCGGTCGATGATGTCCATCGGAAAACCCGGGGCTGTGGCGCGCAGAGCGCACCGGAATGGCCGCGAATGGTAGCACTCGGTTGAACCCCCGGGCGTGCGTCCCTATCCTCGCCAGCCCGTTCCCCGACTGCCGGAGCGCCTGCTTCATCGCGCGTGCAACCGGCATCGGCGAAGATACGCACCCGGCCGCAGTGCCGCCCTACCCATCGGCAAGGAGTTCCTCCATGGCTATCGAGCTTCCCCCGCTTCCCTGGGCGCGAGACGCGCTCGCTCCGCAAATCTCGGCCGAGACGATCGACTACCACTACGGCAAGCACCACCAGGCCTACGTCACCAACCTCAACAACCAGATCGCGGGCACCGAGTTCGAGAACCTGTCGCTTGAGGAGATCATCCGCAAGTCCAGTGGCGGCATGTTCAACAACGCCGCGCAGATCTGGAACCACACGTTCTATTGGAACTGCCTGTCCCCGACCGGTGGTGGCGAACCGAGCGGACGCCTGGCTGATGCGATCAACAAGGCTTTCGGTGATTTCGCAAAGTTCAAGGACGAGTTCAGCAAGACCTCGGTCGGCACCTTCGGCTCGGGCTGGGGCTGGCTGGTGCAGCGTCCGGACGGCAGCCTCGCCCTTGCCAGCACTTCGAACGCCGGCACGCCGCTGACCGGCAGCGACCGCGCCCTGCTGACCTGCGACGTCTGGGAACACGCCTACTACATCGACTACCGCAATGCGCGGCCGAAGTACGTCGAGGCGTTCTGGAATCTCGTCAACTGGGATTTCGTCGACAGCCAGCTCGCCTGACGGCAGATTGGCCGATGTGACGAATCGCGGCGCTTCTGTGGGAGCGCTGTAGGAGCGGCTGTAGGAGCGGCTGAAGCCGCTCCTACCGAAGACCGACCGGAACGCCCCGTGCTATGCGCTATCCGAGCGCCGCGATGACAGGAGCAACCTGCTCCGCGCGGCCGAGCGCACGACCGACGCGTTCGAGCATGGCGGCGAGGGTGGCCGGATCGTCCGCACACAGCGTCGCATGACCGACCTTGCGTCCCGCACGCGGCGACTTGCCGTAGTCGTGCCAGTGCGCGCCAGGCTCGGCGAGCACCGGTCCGGCTTCCGGCAGTTCGCCGATCCAGTTCAGCATGACGCTGTGACCACGTGCGGCAGTATCGCCGAGCGGTTGCCCGAGCACGGCGCGCACGTGATTCTCGAACTGGCTGCACGCAGTGCCTTCAATCGTCCAGTGGCCGGAATTGTGCACGCGCGGCGCCATCTCGTTGGCCAGCAGCTGCCCCCCGTGCACGAACAGTTCGAGGGCGAACACGCCGACGTAGTCGAGCCGCTCTGCCAGTTCACGCGCATGCGCGATCGCGCGCTGCTCCAGTTCGACAAAGCCTTCCAGCGGCGCAAGGCTCGCGGACAGGATGCCGTCGCGATGCCAGTTGCGCGTCAGCGGGTAGTGGCGGAACTCACCGCTGCGCGAACGCACGGCGATGACCGAAACCTCACAATCGAACGGCACGAAGGCTTCGAGGATCAGCGGCACGCCGCCGAGGCGTTGCCAGGCGCGCTCGATATCGGCTGGTTCACGCAGCACACATTGACCCTTGCCGTCATACCCGAGCCGGCGCGTCTTCAACACCGCGGGCAGGCCGATGCGCGCGCAGGCGTCGCGCAGGTCGTCGAGACTGTCGACGGTGGCAAAGGCCGGGGTGCCGATGCCCGCCCCGGTGAACAGGGTCTTTTCGAGGAACCGGTCCTGGGCGGTCGCCAGGGCCTCCGGGTTCGGGAACACCGCAACATGCCCGGTCAACCAGTGGGCTGTCTCGGCCGGCACATTCTCGAAATCGAAGGTGGCGACGTCGATACGCCGGGCAAATTCGACCAATGCATCCCGATCCCGCCAGTCGGCATGCAGCAGCGGCGCCACCTGGGCCGCGCATGGATCCTCGGCATTGTCGACGACAAGGAAACGATGCCCGAGCGGCGCACCGGCCAGGGCAAGCATGCGCGCGAGCTGGCCGCCGCCGAGGATGCCGATCGTGGCCATGGCTAACCCACTAACCCGCGCGCGGATCGTCGGCGGCGACGACCGCAGCCGTCTGCTCACGGCGCCAGGCATCGAGGCGCTCCGCCAGCACGGGATCGCTGGTGGCCAACATGGCCGCAGCAGCGAGGGCTGCATTGACTGCACCGGCGCGACCGATGGCGAAGGTCGCGACCGGAATTCCGGCAGGCATCTGCACGATCGAAAGCAACGAATCGAGCCCGTTGAGCGCCTTCGATTGCACCGGTACGCCAAGCACCGGCAAGCGCGTCTTCGCCGCCAGCATGCCCGGCAGGTGCGCCGCGCCACCGGCGCCGGCGATGATCAGGCGCAAGCCCCGCCCTACCGCCTGTGCGGCATAGTCAAACATCACGTCCGGCGTGCGGTGCGCGGAAACGACGCGCACCTCGTGGGCAATGCCGAGACAAGCCAGCGTTTCCGCGGCATGCCGCATCGTCTCCCAGTCGGACCGCGACCCCATCACCACGCCAACCAGCGGGTCACCCAGCGTCATTCCGCCCATGTTCGGTTCATGCGAAAGCCTCTATTGTACGCGCATGCGCGCCATCGATCTGCCGAAAGGGTTCACCGTGGACACCCGCCTGCTCGAGATTCTCCGCTGCCCGCTGACGCAGCGCCCGTTGCGTCTGCTCGACAAGGATGGCCTGCGCGCCCTGAACCAGGCGCGTGCGGCCAGCGGCGTACCATCGGTCGCCTGGACTGCTGCGCTGGTCACCGACGACGGGCGTCGCGCCTATCCGATCGAAGACGATATCCCGGTGCTGCTGGCCGGCGCCGGCATCGATGCCGGCGACATCACCGGGCTCGTCGCCGCAAAGCCGCCGTGAAGCGGGCGTGACAGACTTCACATTCACATGAACAAGCACTAGGGGATCCTCACAGGCGCTTGCAGCCGTTGCCGGGGCGATTCTGCACCCGGCACGGCAGCAGGGGAAACGACGCAACATGAGCAATCCAGACGACAAACCGGGCAGGATCTTCGATTTCCCGCAGCGCCACGGCCTGGCTGCCTCGGGTGATCGTCTCGGCGAACTGCTCAAGCTCGTGCGCGGCATCGCACTCAAGCGCGTGAACGGCTTGGTCAACTCCTTGTTCGAGAACGTCGACGACGCGCTCTTCCATCTTGCCGAGCGGGCCGAGAGCAACGCCGTGCAGGTGCAGTTCTTCGACGGCATGCGCGAGGTGCGCAAGAAGCGCCAGCTGGTCGAACGCATCTTCCAGGAGCAGTTGTCGAAGATCTTCAGCGACTTCGCTGATGGCAAACTCAAGCCGGTCAAGCCGGAGCTTGCCCCACAGTCGTCATCCGGCCTGTCGCTGGTCGACGATGTCGAACTGGAGGAATCGCTGGCGATCTCGAGCATGGCGGCGAAAGCAGAGAACCGCCTCTCGCGTACCCTCTTTGCGGTCAACCAGCGCCTCTCGGTCATCAACGGCGGCGCACCCGTCGAGGATTCGAGCAACCCGCTCGGCCCCGCTCCGCTGTGCAACGCCTTCCGCCAGGCGGTACGCGAGTTCGACCTCAACGTGCAGGTCAAGCTCATCATCTACAAGCTGTTCGACCGCTACGTGATGTCGGGGCTCGAGTCGCTGTATGACGAAGTCAACGCCGAACTGATCCAGGCGGGCGTGCTGCCGCAGATCCGCCATCGGGTGGCGCCACTGAGGGGCTCACAGCCAATGGGGGCGTCGGACCCACCACAGCCTCCTGCGCCGGGCGAGATGCAGGAACCGGGCGCGGGCACGCCGGCCAGCACCTATTCGAACAACCCGACTTACGATCCCGCCGCTGCGGAACTTCAGGCCGAACTGTACAACCAGCTGCGCAGCCTTCTGGCCGCCCGGCGCCCGCAGCAGATGGAGTACGCAAGCGATACCGCCGAGTTCGGCGGGCGCGGCACGACGCCGATGGTCCCGAACCTCAGTCCGACCGACCTGCTGAGCGCGCTTACCATCCTGCAGAGCCAGACGCTCGCCGCGCAGTCACAGGTCAATTCGATCGCCGACGCCACCCAGGCGGTCACCCAGATCAAGCAGGAGCTGCTCGATCAGGTCGGAAAACTGGGCGGTGAAGCGCACGGACACCATGTCTCCACTGCGGACGAGGACACGATCGATCTCGTCGGCATGCTGTTCGAGTACATCCTGAAGGATCGCAACCTGCCTTCGGAGATCCAGGCACAGATCGGTCGCCTGCAGATTCCGTACCTGAAGATCGCGATCCTCGACAAACACCTGTTCGCGCAGAAGTCGCATCCGGCGCGTCGCCTGCTCGACGCGGTCGCCGAGGCTGGCAAGAGCTGGACGGAAGAATCCGATCCCGACCACAAGTTGTTCAACCGCATCAAGTCCGTTATCGAGACCGTGCTGACCGACTTCGATGACGATCTCGCCGTCATCGAGCACGAGTATGCGAGCTTCGACCAGTTCATCCATCAGCACCGCAAGCGCGCGGAACTGGCCGAGCAGCGCGCCGCTGAGGTCACGCGCGGTCGCGAGAAGCTGCACACTGCGCGGCGCAACGCGGCACGCGAGATCCTCGCGCGGATCGGAGACCGTGAACTTCCAGCCGTCGTGCACGACGTGCTGTCGCGGCCCTGGGCGAACTACCTCGTCCTTACCGAGCTTCGCCATGGCACCTCGTCCGACGAGTGGAAGAATGCCTTGCGCTTCGCCGACGAATTTGTCTGGAGCGCGCTGCCCAAGCAGAGCGACGCCGAGCGTGCGCGCCTGCGCTCGCTGTTGCCGCACATCGAGAAAGCACTGCGCCACGGCCTTGGCACGGTGGCCTACCACGAGGGTGACGTACGCCTGCTCATGCAGCAGCTGTCACAGTTCTACCAGCGCGTCATCAATGGCGAGGCCCTCGAGCTGACGACTGCAGAGGAAGTGATCGCGTCGCATGCGGAGGAGACAGACGCGAACGCTGTGGATGCAGGTGGTGCGGCTGTGACGAAGCAGAGTCCGGTCGAGGAAATCGTGCTGAGCTCGGGCTCCCTCGAGCCCGAAACTGTCGAAGTCGACGAAGACGACGAATACGTGAGAACGGCCAAGGAACTCAAGGTCGGCACCTGGGTCGAGTTCACCGATGAATCAGGCAACCGCGAGCGCGCCAAGCTGTCGTGGATCAGCCCGATCAGCTCGAAGTACCTGTTCGTCAATCGGCGTGGCCTGAAGGTTTGCGACAAGAGCGTGGCGGCCCTTGCTGTCGAATTGAGACGCGGCTCGACGCTCGTCCTCGAGGAAGTCCCGCTGTTCGACCGTGCCCTCGATGCGATCGTCGAGCGCCTGCGTCAGACGCAACCGCCCTCGGTTGAGCCACCGCCCGCCGGCACCGGCTGACCGCGCGGCGCTTTCCCTGCGCAGCCGAATGCCCTAGTCTGCCAGCCCCCTTGGAGGCTTTGCCCGGGCATGAACGCCGTCCCTGTCGACATCGTCCTGGCCGACGTCGAGCGTGCCCTTGCCGAAGACATAGGCCCCGGCGACGTCACCGCCGACCTGCTGCCTGCGCTGATGCCGGCGCGTGCGCGCGTAATCACGCGCGAGGCTGCGGTCGTGTGTGGCCGTGACTGGTTCGAAGCCTGTTTCCGCCAACTCGACCCGGATCTGCGCTTCGAATGGAAGGTGGAGGAAGGGGCTCGCGCAGAGCCTGGGCAACTACTCTGTCAGATGCAAGGCCGCGCGCGCGCGCTGGTCACCGCGGAACGCAGCGCCCTCAATTTCCTGCAGACGCTGTCGGCGACCGCGACGGTGACGGCGGCGCACGTCGAGGCGGTACGTGGCACGCGCACGCGCATACTCGATACGCGCAAGACCCTGCCGGGATTGCGTCAGGCGCAGAAGTACGCGGTCCGGGTCGGTGGTGGCACGAACCACCGCATCGGACTCTACGACGCGGTTCTGATCAAGGAAAACCACATCGCCACCGCCGGCTCGCTTGCTGCCGCCGTGGCCCGCGCGCGCGCACTGCATCCGACAGTCATGGTCGAGGTCGAGGTCGAGAACTTCGGCGAGCTGCGCGAGGCGCTCGATGCTCGCGTCGATCGCATCATGCTCGATGAGTTCGAGCTGCAGGACCTCGTGCGCGCAGTCGCCGAGGTCGACGGACGCATTCCTCTGGAGGTTTCTGGAGGCGTAGGGCTCGACCGTGTCCGTGCAATCGCCGAGACTGGCGTTGATTTCATCTCGGTCGGCGCCCTGACCAAGCACGTCAGGGCGATCGATCTGTCGATGCGGGTCGAACTCGGTCAGCGTCAAATCTTGCCGAGATAGCGCAACACGCCGAAGGCGGTGGCCGCCAGCAGCACCACGGCGACCACGACCCATACGACTGCCGATGAGCCACTCTTGCCTGCCGGAGCAGCCGCCGGTTCACTCGTTACGGCCTTCGCCGCCGTCGACGGTTGCGCTCCTGGCGCAAGCAGCAGGAAGCGGATCGTGTCAAGGCGCAGTTCCTCGCCGGGTCGCAGCATGCCGGTATGGATGCGCTTGTCGTTGATCCAGGTGCCGTTGGCAGAGCCGAGATCCTCGACCATGACGCCCTCGGCCGTGACTTGCAGTCGGGCATGGTGGCGCGAGATTTCGTCGGCCTGGATCGGAATGTCGCAATCGTTCTGCCGTCCCATCGTCATCGAGCCACTGAGGGCGAAATTGCGCCCGAAGGTGGCTCCGGATACCCCGCGCAGCATGAACTTCGGCAAGGCCATGCGGATACGCGTACGCCCGTCTTCGGTCAATGCGGGAGCAGGTGGCGGCATCGGTGACGCCGCGGCGCTGCGCTCCTGGGCGACGACACGGCAACCGATGCGGCCGAACAGGAGCAGATCGCCCGGCTTGAGCGGTTCCGACTGGGAGATCTGGCGGCCATTGAGCACGGTGGCGACACTTGGGTCGCGCGTGCGCACCGTCGCCGCCCCCCCGGCGACCTCGATCTCGCAATGGTCCACGGCGACTCCAGGGGCGACCAGCACGATCTGGCAATCGCTGCCCGATCCGACCCGTGTGACACCTTCACCCAAGACCACTTCAGCGTGTTCGCCATTCGGGAAAATGAGCTTCATTCGAATCCCCTGCAACTCGGTCATTGGGCGAGTTCCCGAACGACGCGGAAACCCAGGCTGTTCAATGCGACATCTTCGGCGTAACTGTCGGCTTTCGCCACATTTTCCTTGTCCGCAACCGACAGCCAGCTGCGGCCACGGACACCATGCTCGCGGCAACCGGCGACCAGTGCACCGCTGGCACCGCAGGAACCCACCCATTCGCGCACATTGCCGTCGATGTCGAACACGCCAGCCACAGCGCCGAAACGACCGACCGGCGCGGTGGATGCGTGGCCGTCGTCGCAGTCGGCACCTGTGCGCGTGTCGTAGGCTCGGTTGAATGCCGCATCGGCAAGATTCGCCGTCGTGCAGCTCGCTGACGGCACCTGCCGAGCAAGCTGCTCCCACTCGCTCGGCTTGGGCAGGCGATAGCGCTGGCCGGTTTCGCGACTGAGCCAGTCGACGTAGGCCTGCGCCTGCTGAAAACTCACGCAGACCACAGGATGGGTGTCGTCCTGCACGATGTCGGGGGCTTGCCAGGTCCGCTTGCGCGACGAGCGGAACACCGATTCGCGATCACGGCATGACGGGAGCTTCGAGGCGAACTGGCGTTCACCACCGCTGCGCCAAAACTGCGCGAACTCCGCCTTCGTCGTTTCGCGCCGCGCCACAGCCCAGCCACTGCCAACGACGATGAGTTCCGGACCACGCGAGCTGCCCATCGAATCGCGGAACACGAAGCCCGGCATACCGATGCGATCCACACCTTTGAGTGCTTCTCGGGCACGCGCATTGCCAGCGTCGATGGCGAGCAGTCGCTCATAGGCTCCGCGTGCCGCCGCCTTGTCCCATTTCGCGACTGCGGCCTGGGCTTCGGCATCGAGTTTCTCCACCTCGCGACGGCGCCGGTCCCTCGCCGCGGCGACCGTCTCGGCGCCTTCGGGGATCGAACCGGCCACTTCGATGGCCTTGTCCACGTACCCGCCAAATTCGGGGACATTGCCATCCTTCCAGGCTTTCTCGGCCAGGCCGAGATACGCCTGGGCGACGTCGACGATGCCCTGCCGCGCCGGTTTCGACTTGGCGTCGATGCGCAAGGCCACGCTGAAACGCTCGAAAGCGTTGTTGCGCTGCGGGCTGGTGAGGCGCTGGGCGGCCAGGTCCGCGCGCCCGGACCGCACGAGCTCTACCACCGGATCGACCACGGTCGGAACCTTCGACAGGTCGAATGGCTCGGCTTCGTCGGTCCCCAGGCCACTTTCCAGCACCTCCGCTGCATCTTCGGCCTCGCCCTGTCCGGTCGACGCCTCGCTTGCGACGGAGTCCCGCCCGCCACTCTCGGCGACTGGCACTGACGGCTGCGCTGGCGGTTCACGGGCCGGCGGCGGGGCGACCACGGTGGCGTCCCGCGCCGTTGTCGCAGCCACTGCGGGGCGTTCGCCGCTGCGCAAGCTGACCACGGCATATAGCACCAGACCGACCAACAGGACTCCGACCCCGGCAATCGTCCACGGTAACCACCGGCGGCCGGCAGCCGGTGCAGCCATACCGCCAGCTCCCGCACCTGCCGCAAGCCGTGATTCCTCGATGGTCGGCAGCACACCGATCTGCGTTGCCGCCTCCGCCGGCCGGGCTGCAGTGGCTGCTGCCAGCGCATCGCGCCGGATGACACGCGTCGGCGCTTCCGCATCATTGGTCGGTGCACGCGGTTGGATCGCTGCGAGCGCCTGCACGAATTCGTCGGCCGTCTGGTAGCGCTCCGCGGGGTCCTTCGCCAGCGCCTTGTCGATCAGCGGCTGCCAATGCGCCTGTGCAGCGGGCAGGCGCGGGATCGGTTCGAACACGTGCGCATACGAGACGGCGAAGCCGTCGGCTCCTTCGTATGGCGGCCTCCCGGTCAGGCCGAACCAGGTCAGCACACCGAGACCGTAGAGGTCCGAGCGTGCATCGACGTCGCCGCCACGCGCCTGCTCGGGGCTCATGTAGTGACTGGTGCCGACCGAAATGCCCGCACTGGTGATGCGCGCCGCCTGGCTGACCGCACGGGCAATGCCGAAATCGGTGAGCACCGGTGTGTCGTTGAGATCGAACAGGATGTTGCCGGGTGCGACGTCGCGGTGCACGTAGCCGCGCTGGTGCGCATAGCCGAGCGCGTTGGCCACGCCTTCGAGGATGCGCACGAGCTCCTTCTCACTGATGCCGCCCCTGACGCGCAGGGCGAAATCGCCACCCGGGAGGTGCTGCATCGAGAAGTAATTGAGCTGGTTCTGGGTCACACCGACGTCGTATACCTGCACGATGTTCGGATGCGCCAGCGAAGCGAGCATGCGTGCTTCCTGCAGGAAGCGCTTCGAGAAGGCTGGATCGGCGGCCAGGGCGGGGGCCATGACCTTGAGTGCGACATCACGCTCCAGCGAGGTCTGCAGCGCGAGATAGACGCTGGCCATGCCGCCCGAGCCGATCTCGCGCCGGATCAGATATCCCGGGATCTCGATCGCCGTCACTGACTCTCTCCCCGTCGGTTGCTCGCTGATTGTATCGAATCGTGGCGCCTGCGCCGCGCAGAACCCGCAATGACCTTGCCTCCGGACGGTGTCGGCACCACACTCGGCGGATGACCGGGACCTTGGCGTTCATGCTCGCTGCCGGCGTCGCGCTGGCACTGTGGTTCGATGCACAGGCCGCACGCGAGCGGGCCATCCTGCATTGCCGTCGCCTCTGCGACGAAACCGGGTTGCAACTGCTCGACCATACCGTGTCGTTGCGGCGGATTTCGTTGCAGCGTTGGCAGGGCCGAGTGGGCCTGCTTCGCCGCTACGGCTTCGAGGTCAGCCTGGACGGCACCGATCGCCATCCGGGCACGATAAGTTTCGTCGGACGCTGGCGGGTGGGTTACACCGTACCCGAACGCCCGGCTCCCCCTGCATCACAGGCGTTTCCGCCAACCTGAACGACGGCTACTTGACGACGGTAAGGCGCGGCCGGCCCGGTGGTGCTTCGTCCGGCATCTGCGGCGGTTCCGGCGGACTCGGGGCCTCGGCCGGAAACATCATGCCTTGGCCGTTCTCCTGCGCGTAGATCGCGAGCACCGCATGCACAGGCACCTCGATGCCATGGCTCACGCCACCAAAGCGAGCGAGAAAGGTGATGCGCTCGTTGCCAATGTCGAGCCTGGCCACCGCACGTGGAGCGATGCTGAGGACGATGCGTCCGTCCTTGACCGCAGTCTGCGGGACGATCACGCCGGCGATTCCGGCATCGACGAGAATGTAAGGCGTCATGCCGTTGTCATTGATCCAGTCGAACATTGCCCGCAGCAGATACGGGCGGTTCGACGTCATGGCAGGCGTGGACACCGCAAAA
Organism: Dokdonella sp.; assembly: GCF_019634775.1. Classification (NCBI taxonomy): domain Bacteria; kingdom Pseudomonadati; phylum Pseudomonadota; class Gammaproteobacteria; order Lysobacterales; family Rhodanobacteraceae; genus Dokdonella; species Dokdonella sp. Next base: position 1,786,883 of record NZ_JAHCAS010000001.1, on the reverse strand, counting down.
CCCTCAATGGCGCAAGGCGCGCTCTTCGGCAGTGAGACTACGCGTGAAACCCTGACTGCGGAAGATGCGCTCGCCGTAATCGAGGATTGATTGTGCTTCACGCGGCAACTGGATGCCGAGAGATTCGAAGCGCCAGATCAGCGGCGCAAGCGCGCAATCGGCCAGGCTCATCTCAGGGCTGAGGAAAAACTTCGAGGCGCGAAATGCCGAGGCGTTGCGCACGAGCTCGTCACGCAAGGCCTTGCGCGCGGTTTCGGCACCACGGCCACCGGCCTCGATCTGGTCGACCAAGGTCAGCCAGTCGTTCTCAAGGCGAACCACGGCAAGGCGCAGGCGCGCACGGGACAGGGGATCGACCGGCATCAGCGGCGGGTGCGGATAGCGCTCGTCAAGGTACTCGCAAATGACATTGGTGTCGTAGAGGACGAGATCGCGGTCGACCAGGGTCGGCACCGAGTTGTACGGATTGAGCTCGACCAGATCGGCCGGTGGACGGTCGAGATCGACCGTCACATGGTCGTAGCTGACGCCCTTGGCGGCGAGCACGAGCCTGACCCGGTGGCAATGCACGCAATCCGGGGCCGAGAACAAGGTCAGGACTGCGCGCGAACGCTGACTCAAGGCCATTTCGGAACACCTCTCCCCTGCGGGTCATGCCGCCGCTCGTCACGGAAACCGGGTTCGCCCCGGCCCTCCCACCGCTCCGCGACACTTTAGGATGCTCGGATCGATCCCGCAATGGCGTCACGGCGCGCTTGCGCCACGAGGCGCCCGCCGGCACACGGGGGCGCCGGGCCATGCACCGGGAACCGGATACCGGCCCTGCACCCGTGGCCAAGTGCTTGTCAGTGAACGTCTTTCCAGTATTCCTGCTTGAGCAGCCAGGCCAGCAGGGTGAACACGCCAAGGAACAACAGGACCCATACGCCAACCTGCTTGCGGACCAGCCCAGCCGGCTCGGCCGCGTACTGCAGGAAATTGGCGATGTCACGAGCCACGACGTCGAAGGCCTTCGGATCGAGGCGGCCGGGCTGGTGCATCTCGAACTTCTCGAAGACCGGGTCGCCGCCCTTCTCACCGGGCTTGAACACGGCCGTCTGCACGCCCTGGAGTTCCCACAGCGCGTTCGGCATGGAGGCGTTCGGGAAGGTCGTGTTGTTCCAGCCAAGCGGCCGCGAAGGATCAAGGTAGAACGACTTGAGGTAGGTGTAGATGTAGTCGACACCCTTGGCGCGCGCCATCAGCGAAAGGTCGGGCGGCGCGGCACCGAACCAACGCTTGGCATCCTCGACGTCCATCGACGGCGGCACCTGATCGCCGAATTTCGCCCCGGTGAAGTTGAGGTTGTCCATGACCTGCTGTTCGGTCAGACCGAGGTCGCTGGCAATACGCGAGTAGCGCATGAGCTTCAGCGAATGGCAACCCGAACAGTAGTTGAAGTAGAGCTTGGCCCCGTTCTGCAGCGACCCCTGGTCGCTCAGACTGGCATTGGCCTGCTGCAGCGAGCCACCGGAGGCTGCCATGACCGGAACACCGACCGCCATGGCCAGCACGAACAGGAGCGCGAGGAAGGAATGGCGCATCAGCCGCATGCTCGTCTTGTTAGTCATGGCCAGTCACCCGCTCCGGCACCGGCTTGGTTTTCTCCCAGCCGAAATAGGTATAGGCCCACAGGAAGGCGAAGAACCCGAAGTACAGCACGGTCAGGACACGCCCGACGATCGTCTCCACCGGGTCGGTACCTGGGCCGGCGCCGATCTTGCCGAGCCAGACGAAGCACACGCCGAGCACGAAGATCGCCACGCGGAATCCGGTGCCGCGATAGCGCCAGGACTTCACCTTGCCGCGGTCGAGCCAAGGCAGGAAGAACAGCACGATGATGGCACCAAACATCACCAGGACACCGAGCAGCTTGTCCGGCACGACGCGCAACATCGCGTAGAACGGCGTGTAGTACCAGACCGGCTTGATGTGTTCGGGCGTGACCAGACGGTTGGCCTCGACGAAGTTGTCGTGCTCGAGGAACCAGCCCCCCGCGGTCGGCTCGAAGAACAGGATGAAGGCACAGATGATCAGGAAGAAGCCCGTGTAGAACGTGTCCTTCACCGTGAAATACGGGTGGAACGGCACGCCGTCGGCCGGCGCGGTCGGCGACCAGCGGTTGCCCTTCGGGCCCTTCTTGATCTCGACGCCGTCGGGGTTGTTCGAGCCGACCTCGTGCAGGGCGAAGATGTGCAGCACAACCAGCAGCAGGAGCACCAGCGGCAGGGCGACGACGTGCAGGGCGAAGAAGCGGTTGAGAGTGGCGTCGGAAGGCAGGTAGTCACCCATGATCCATTCGGTCAGCGCCCCACCGACATAGGGAATGGCGCCGAACAGCGAGATGATCACCTTGGCGCCCCAGAACGACATCTGGCCCCACGGCAACACGTAGCCGAGGAAGGCTTCGGCCATCAACACCAGGTAAATCAACATGCCAAGCACCCACACCAGTTCACGGGGCTTCTTGTACGAGCCGTACATGACGCCGCGGAACATGTGGATGTAGACGACCACGAAGAACGCCGATGCACCCGTCGAGTGCATGTAGCGGATCAACCAGCCCCAGTCGACGTCGCGCATGATGTACTCGACCGATGCAAAGGCTTCCGCCGCGCTCGGCTTGTAGTGCATCGTCAGGAAGATGCCGGTGACGATCTGGTTGATCAGCACCACCATCGACAGGACGCCGAAGATGTACCAGATGTTGAAGTTCTTCGGAGCGTAGTACTCCGTCATGTGCTTGCGGTAGAACGGACCGAACGAGGGCGCCCGGTCGTTGAACCAGCCCTGCAGGTCGGTCATGGCGCGGGTCAGTCGGTTCATGATCAGGCCGCCCCCTCGCTGATGCCGATGATGATGTGGTCATCATCGACGAACTTGTACGGCGGCACGACGAGGTTCGTCGGCGCCGGCACGCCGGAGTAGACGCGCCCGGCCATGTCGAAACGCGACTTGTGGCATGGACAGAAGAATCCGCCCTTCCAGTCCGCGTCGAACGGCTCGGGCTTGAGCTCGGCATGCAGCTTCGGCGCACAGCCGAGGTGAGTACACAGGCCGACCAGGACGAGGACCTCCGGCTTCAGCGAACGATATTCGTTCTGCGCGAAGGCCGGCTGCTGCTCCGCATTCTCGGACTTCGGATCCCGAAGCAGCGGATCGAGGCCCGGCAGGGCGTCGAGCTGGGCCTTCGTACGGCGGATGATCCAGATCGGCTGGCCGCGCCATTCGGTCATCAGCATCTGCCCGTCTTCGAGCTTGCTGATGTCCGCCTCGACCGGTGCACCGGCCGTTTGCGCGCGCGCGCTAGGCTGCCAGGACTTGATGAAAGGTACGGCCGCAGCCACGACCCCCACACCGCCGACGACAGCTGTCGTCGCGGTCAGGAATCTGCGGCGGCCCTTATCGACGCCGTCATTTGCCATCCGGCACTCCAGAGCACTGTTGCTGTTCGCGAAAGATCCCGGTTCGGGCGATCGGCAGCCGGGCCCGAAAATCGTGCTAGTTTAACGAACGGCCCCGAACCGCACAATCAAACCCGCCGCCCTCGTCCGTACGGCCAGCCATCGCTCTGCTCCCCATGCCACGCGCACCCCGCGGAACCGCCGCCTTCATCCTGCGATTCGTCATCCTCGGGCTGGCCCTGGCCTTCGTCGCGAGCATCTTCTTCCCGCAACTGGTCGGGCGCCTGCGCGGCACCGCCACCGATGCCGCATCGACACCGACCGGGCCTCGCGCCGTGGGGCCAGTGTCGTATGCCGACGCAGTCGCCCGCGCCGCGCCGGCCGTGGTCAACATCTACGCCAACAAGCTCACCACCGTACGCCAGCTGCGCATCGTCCCTGACCCGCTGACCCAACGGCTGTTCCGTGCGATCAGCCCGCCGTATACGCAACGCGAGCAGAGCCTCGGCTCGGGGGTCATCTTCAGCACCGACGGTTACGTGCTGACCAATAACCACGTCATCAACGGTGCCGACGATATCCAGGTGCTTCTGTTCGACAACCGCGTCGCGCATGCCCGGGTGATCGGCACCGACCAGGAGACCGACCTGGCCGTGCTCAAGATCGACGCCGGCGACCTGCCGACGATCAGCATTGCCGACCGCGGCGCCGTGACCGTCGGCGACGTCGTGCTCGCCATCGGCAATCCGTTCGGCATCGGCAAGACCGTGACCATGGGCATTGTCAGCGCCACCGGCCGCCAGCTGCGCCTGTCCGAGTACGAGGACTTCATCCAAACCGATGCCGCGATCAACTTCGGCAACTCAGGCGGCGCCTTGGTCAACGCCCTCGGCGAACTCGTCGGCATCAACACCTCGAACTACCGCAACGCCGGCATGCGTGGCGGCACCGTGCAGACTTCCGAGGGTATCGGCTTCGCCATTCCGGTCGCCACGGCCAAGACCGTGCTTGAACAGATCGTCGAGCATGGCATGGTCATCCGCGGCTCGCTCGGCCTGGAATATGCCGACAATGCTCTGGTGCCGACGAATGCGGCGATGTCCTCCGGCGTGACCGTGATCGAAGCCGGGCCAGGCGGCGGCACCAATGCCGGCATCCAGCCCGGCGACATCCTGCTGCGCCTCGACGGCGTCGAGATCCGCAACCGCGCCGACCTGATCGGCCGCGAGGCCGCACTCGCACCGGGCTCGCGCGTGCGCGTCGAAGGCTTGCGCGCAGGAATCCCGTTCGACTTCGAGGCGATCGTCAGCCAACGCCAGCCACGCTCCGAGGGCTAGGGGGCCAGCGACGGCACGAAACGACCGTGGGAAACGGCTGCAGGAAACGGCTTCAGCCGTGATGCCTTGGTCGTACAACGCAACAACGAAAAAGAATCACGCCTGAAGGCGTTTCCTACAAGAACCTTCTTTCCGCCACTGCCCCGACGCCCCTACAACGCCTTGCGATAGCGCTCACGAAGGGTCGCCACGCGCTGCACATAGACCTGGGTCTCGGCATACGGCGGCACGTCACCATACTTCTGCACGGCGCCGGGGCCGGCGTTATAGGCGGCCGTGGCGAGCCGCTCGTCGCCGTTGAAACTGCGCAGCATCTGCGCGATGTACATCGCCCCGCCACGGATGTTCTGGCTGACGTCAAAGGCGTCATCGACGCCGAGATCGGTCGCCGTGCCCGGCATCAGCTGCATGAGCCCCTGAGCGCCCTTGGCCGACAGCGCCATCGGGTTGAACGCCGATTCCGCGTGCATGACCGCACGCAACAATGCGGGATCGACGCCGAACTCGGCCGCGGCCCCTGCGATCTCGTCACGGTAGGCCTCGAGGTTGAGGCGCGTGCTGGCGAAGTCGATCTTCGAATGGATGTCGCAGGCAACGCAGGTCGAGATGTAGCTGAACAGCAGAGCGTAGCGGCCGTCACGCGGGCGCACATTCGTGTATTCGGTGATGCCGTTGGCACGATCGACGCGATACACCGCACCGCGCAGCACCTTCGGCGCAATCTTCGAGGTGGTGGGGCCGGTCATGACCTTCGAGCCGGATTCGCCGGTAGCCAGCGGCGCGACCGCGGCAACCGGCTGCGCCGGCATCGTCGTGGACGTCGCCGCGGACAGCATCGGCGCGGTCGAAGTCACGCCGGACCGCTGTGCCTTGGGGTCGATGCTCTCACGGTAGTCCCAGGCCTTGGCAGGCACGGCCGCGACGGACCTGGCCGGCGGCGCCGGCGTCTTCGGCGCGGCATAGCTGCCCAAGGCGGTGCAACCGCGGAACGAATCCTTCTTGTTCGTGTAGGCAACGCTGCCGCCGGGCCCTTCGCACTTGTAGAGCACATCCGCGCGCGCGGCAGCCACGCCGAGTGCAACGGTGGCGAGGACAATCATGCGCAGGATGGTGGCAGGCGACATGGTTGTGTTGGATCGGTATCCGGCGACGGGGTTCCGTGGCTGACTGCATGTCCGCCCAGGTGCTCACGGCACGCTGGCAGGCCCGGGGGGACAGCGCGTAAACTACTGTGTTCGCTCACGATTCTCCACCCCCATGGCCGGCAAGCTGTACATCAAGACCCACGGTTGCCAGATGAACGAGTACGACTCGGCGAAGATGGCCGACGTGCTGCATGCCGCCCATGGACTCGAACTGACCGACAACGAGGCCGAGGCCGACGTCATTCTGGTCAACACCTGCTCGATCCGCGAGAAGGCACAGGAGAAGGTGTTCAGCCAGCTCGGCCGCTGGAAGCAGCTCAAGAAGGACAAGCCGGTGGTCATCGGAGTCGGCGGCTGCGTCGCCAGTCAGGAAGGCGAGGCGATCATCAAGCGCGCCCCGTTCGTCGACCTCGTGTTCGGCCCGCAGACCCTGCACCGCCTGCCCGAGCTGATCGCCGCCCGTGAGGCGACCGGCAAGCCGCAGGTCGACATCAGCTTCCCCGAGATCGAGAAGTTCGACCGCCTGCCCGAACCGCGCGCCGAGGGCCCCACGGCCTTCGTGTCGATCATGGAAGGCTGCTCGAAGTACTGCACGTACTGCGTCGTGCCCTATACGCGCGGCGAGGAGATCAGCCGGCCGTTCGATGATGTCGTCACCGAAGTCGCCCTGCTCGCTGAGCGCGGCGTGCGCGAAGTGACCCTGCTCGGCCAGAACGTCAATGCGTACCGCGGCGCGATGCACGGCGGCGGCAGCGCCGACCTTGGCCTGCTGATCCACGCGATCGCCGAGATCGACGGCATCGGCCGGATCCGCTTCACCACCTCGCATCCGATGGAATTCGGAGACTCGTTGATCGAGGCTTATGCCAACGTGCCGAAGCTCGCCAACTTCCTGCACCTGCCCGTGCAGTCGGGCTCGGATCGCATCCTGGCGGCGATGAAGCGGGGCTACACCGTGCTCGAATTCAAGCAGCGCATCCGCAAGCTGCGTGCGGTGCGGCCGGACATCTGCATCTCGTCGGACTTCATCGTCGGTTTTCCCGGGGAAACCGAAGCCGATTTCGACAAGACCCTCAAGCTCGTCGCCGACATCGGTTTCGACCAGAGCTTCAGCTTCATCTACTCGGCCCGGCCCGGCACACCGGCGGCAAACCTCGCCGACGACACCCCAGCCGAGGAAAAGAAGGATCGGCTTGCGCGTCTGCAGGCCCTGCTCGACAACCATGCGCGCGCGATCAACGCCGCCATGGTCGGCAGCGTGCAGCGAATCCTCGTCGAAGGTCCGAGCCGGCGCGACGCCGACGAACTGACCGGCCGGACCGAAAACATGCGCAAGGTCAACTTCGCTGGCCCGGCCCGCCTGGTCGGCGAATTCATCGATGTCGAAATTACCGGGGCGAAGAGCAATTCGCTGCGCGGCCGCGTGTGCACGCGCGAAGAATGCGCGGCCTGAGTCGTCGGAATCTCACAGAGCATCCCTAGTCCTTGGCTTCACCGCGGTACTTGCGCTGGTACTTGTCGTGAAGCCGTGTGTGCCGACTGGTCAGGTCGACTTCGCGCCCACGGATCCAGGCGCGCTCGACGCGCGTGCGGCCATCGAGGACGTCACCATCGGCGACGAACAGCGTGGCATCCTTGCCGATGTCGAGCGATCCGATGCGGTCGGCCACGCCGAGCACTTCCGCCGGGGTCAGCGTGATTGCACGCAGGGCCGCTTCGGCACCGAGGCCGAACGTTGCGTAGCTGGCCGCCTGATAGGGCAGGTTGCGCTCGTTCGACGAGGCCATGCTTTCGCCATCATTGGCAATGACGAGGCGAACACCGGCCGCGGCGAGCTTGCCGGCCGACGAGTACACGGTGTCGTAACCCTCCCAGCGGCGCATCGGCACGTTGTGCGCCGAACCCAGAACGACCGCGATGTCGCGTGATTTCAACGTGGCGGCAAAGCGCCAGGCATCGCCACCGCCGACCAGTACGATGCGTAGGCGTTCGCGCTCGGCGAACGCCAGCGCCTCGCGGATCGCCGCTGCCCGATCGGCGTGCACGAACAATGGCATCGTGCCGGCCAGCACCGGGCGCATCGCTTCCCAGCGCAGGTCCGGATCGATGTTCCGCTTCGCATCGCGAGCGGCGGCATAGGCCCGCGCTTCACGCAGTGCGCGCTCAAGCGCTTCGCGTTTCGTGCGTGCCGCCTCGGCAGCGCGCTCGCGGGCTGTCGCGGGCATCCACTCGGGCATGTGCGCGCTCGGCCAGAACAGGTGCATCGCCGCGGCAGCCTTGAGGGTCATCTGCTCGGCCGTCCAGCCATCCGGCTGCATCAATGCCGAACGCCCGCTGATGACGCCATCACCGCCGGGTCGCGGCACGATCAGGGCGGTCAGCACACCGTTGGCACGCGCGACCGGCCACAGCTCGGTATCCGGATTGACCGCGGCTTCGGCGCGCACCTCCGGCGTGATTGCGCCGGCCTCGGCGAAATCGTTGGTCGCACGCACGGCTGCGACTTCACTCAGGCCGAGCACGCTCTGCGAAGCGACCAGCCCCGGATAGATGTGCTTGCCGGCAAGATCGATACGCTCGGCATCGGCCGGCGCATCGACACGCGCGCCGATGGCCGCGATGCGCCCATCGCGGATCAGGACCTCACCACGCTCGATGACGCCATGGCTCACGGTATGCAGCTGCGCCCCGGTCAGCAACTGCGCCTTCGATTCGGCGACCGTTGTGTTCGATGCGAATGCGAGGATGGCCACACAGGCCAGCAGGATGCGCGCGTTCATTCGTGGGCCTCCGTGCAGACGTGGAGCGATTCACCAGCGTGGTAGACCGAGCGTGTGTGGATGTGGTCGACGAGACGATTGGTGTTGGCAACCTCCGGCGTGGCCGGTTTCCCGGGCGAGGCAGCTGGCGCCTCCGGTTTCGCCGCAAGCGCCTTTACACGCTCAGGCAATGCTTTGGCAATGAGTCGCTCGCGCTCCGTGTCGATGCGCAGGCGTTCGGCCGTATCGGCTTCGTGGTCGAAGTAGCGCCGCCCGTCGATCCAAGTCTGCTCGACTCTCGCGAACGTGGACAAAGGATTGTCACTCCAGATCACGAAGTCGGCGTCCATCCCGACCTGGAGCGAACCCACCCGCGCATCGACCCGCAGTTGGCGCGCAGGATTGCGCGTCACGAGGTCGAGCGCGGCGACCTCGTCGAGGCCGCCGTACTTGACCGCCTTTGCGGCTTCGGTGTTGAGGCGGCGCGCCAACTCGTCGGAGTCGGAGTTGAACGAGACGACCACGCCCTGGCGCGTCATCAGTGCACCGTTGTACGGAATCGCATCGGCGACCTCCATCTTGTAGGCCCACCAGTCACTGAAAGTCGACGCGCCGGCACCCAGTTTCGCCAGTTCATCGGCAACCTTGTAGCCTTCCAGTACATGCTGGAACGTCGGCACGATGCCGTACTCGCCGGCGATGCGCACGAAACCGAGGATCTCGTCCTGGCGATAGCTGTGGATGTGCACGAATCGCCGGCCGTCGAGCACCTCCGCCAGTGCTTCCAGGCGCAGATCACGCCTACGCGGCGGCGCACCCTTGCCACCCTCCGTCGCGTAGGCGCGCGCGGCAACAAAGCTGTCGCGAAGGATTTCCTGCACACCCATGCGTGTCTGCGGATAGCGCTTGTTGAAGGCCTCGCCCCAGTTGGCCTGCTTGACGTTCTCGCCGAGCGCAAACTTGATCGTCGCCGGTGCGCCAGCAAAGCGCAGGCCATCGGCGTCCTCGCCCCAGCGCAGCTTGATGAGCTGCGCCTGGCCGCCAATCGTGTTGGCCGAACCGTGCAGCAGGTGGGAACTGGTCACGCCGCCAGCCAGCTGGCGGTAGATCGAGATGTCGGTCGGGTCGAGCACGTCGCCGACGCGCACCTCGCTGGTCACCGAGTCGGAGCCTTCGTTGACGCCGCGCGCGATTGCGATGTGCGAATGCGCATCGATGATGCCGGGCGAGACGTGCTTGCCGCGCGCGTCGATCTCGCGCGTGCCGCGTGGCACGGCCAGGTCGCGCCCGACTGCGCGGATGCGTCCGCCCGCAACATGCAGGTCGGACTGTTCGAGCCGACCCTGCGGTCCCTGGGTCCAGATGGTTGCGCCGCGCACGACGACGTCCTCCACTGCTGGCGTGGCGAGCACACCGAACTCGCCGGCCGGATAGCGCAGTGGCGAAGGCGGCCGCGTCACGGCTGCGACCGGCTTCGCACCAGCATCAGCCTGCTTCGTGCGCACACCCTCGATCAGCACCTCGCGGCCATCGCTACCGGCGAGACGTCCGCGCAGGCGATCACCGGACAAGGTGGCGACGATCGCCACGCGCTCGCCGCTGCGGCCAAGCGCCTTGCCCGGCGCATACAGGGTCAGTTCCGTGCCGCTCCAGGTCGCCGGGAAGCTGTTGTCGCCGAGCGTCGCCTTCAGCGACGGCGTTTCGCCGCTGACGACGAGTTCGCGCGCGCCGTCGGCACCGCTCCATTGCAGGGTCCAAGTGCCGCGCGGCTCATCGCCGGCACCGGCGCGGATGACGTGGCGCTGGTCGCCGATCCAGACTTCGTGGATGCGCGCGTCGGCCGAACGGAACAGACCCGCGTCGGCGATGACGAAGGCAGCCATGCGCCCGGTCTCGATCGAGCCGAGCCGGTCGGACACGCCGAGCATCGCGGCAGGCTGCGTCGTCAGGCCGGCGAGCGCAACGTCTTCGCCAAGACCACTCACCACCGCCTTGCGCAGGTTGCTCCAGAATTGCTCGGCGGGCTTCTTGAGGCCCGCTGTGGTGAAAGCGAACGGCACGCCAGCCTCCGCCAGCACGCGCGGGTTGTGCGGCGCCCATTCCCAGTGTTCGAGTTCGGCAAGGCTCAGGTCGAGCGCTCGATCGGGATCCTCCACTGCCGGTGCCTCGGGCCAGTCCAGAGGAAGGATCACCGGCACCCCGGCGGACTTGAGCCGGGACACACGACGATACTCGTGCCCGTTGCCGAGCATGACGAGCTTCAGGTCGAACTCGCTGGCAATGGCGAGCGCGCGACCGATGTCGAGTTCATCGGTGGTCGCGAACACCGCCGGCTGGCGACCGTCGAGCAAGGGCACCAGCGCGTCGAGGGCGAGGTTCGCCTCGATCGTTGCGGCATTGCGCTGGCGCTTCTGCCATACCGCCCAAGACTGCCTCCAGCGAACGTCGTGCAGGGTCTGCCGGACCAGGGCGATCGAGCCCATCAACGACGACGGATACTCGTTTGATGGCCACTGCCCCTGCTCAAAGGCGATATGCTGCGCGACTGCGCTTTTCAGCAGGACTTCATTGGGTCGTGTTGCGTCGGCCGTCAAAGCCAGGGCCGACTGGCCACGCAGGATGCCCGACTGCGGTGCCGAGAGGACCGCGACGAAGCCCATTTCACGCAGTGGTTTCGCCGCGCCAGCATCGGGCTTGAAGGCATCCGCGACATCCACCTCCGGATGTACGAGGCGATTCCAGTGGCGCGGTCCGCTGCGCGCATACACCGCCGCGGGCGCACGTCCGCCTTGGGCACGGGCGTTCGTGACCTCAGTCGATTGCCCATAGCGAGCGTTCGCGTCGATGAAGCCGGCAAACACACTGCGACCGCCGAGATCGACTTCGACCAGATCGCCGGGAACGGCGAGTCGAACGCCGACGCCGGTGATGCGTCCGTCGCGCACGATGATGGTCGCATCGTCGATCACCTGGCCGGGTTTCACCACGGCACGCGCATGCGTGATCGCATAGCTGCTTGGCGCGCGGTCGGCGATGCCTTCAACCGGCTCGATGCCGGGCGCGGCGAGCGCGCATGGAGAGACGAGTGCCGCGAGCAGGCCCGGCGCAAACCGGTACCACGCCCAGCGTAAGACTGGTTGGCGAATCATCTGAACCCCCTTGCAAGGACTGCCGAAGCATAGCCGGTCGCAAGGGGGATGCCGAGTTGGCCTCTCAGTGTGCCGGTGCTCCACCGCGTTTGCGCACGATCAGCATCGCCAGTTCGATCGACTGCTCGTAGTTGAGGCGCGGATCGACGGTCGAACGATAGGCGCGATGAAGATCACTTTCGGTCAGGTCGCGCGCGCCGCCGAGGCACTCGGTGACGTTCTCGCCGGTCAGCTCAAGGTGCACGCCACCGAGACGCGTACCGGCAGCGGCGTGGATGTCGAAGGCCTGCTCGAGCTCGCTGCGGATGTTCTCGAAGCGGCGCGTCTTGACCCCGCTGCCGAGCGATTCGGTATTCCCATGCATGGGGTCGCAGCACCACAAGACCTTGCGCCCGGCCGCACGCACGGCACTGAGCAACGGCGGCAGGGCATCTCCGATCGCCTTGGCGCCCATGCGGTGGATCAGGGTGAGGCGACCCGCTTCATTGTCCGGGTTGAGCAGCTCGACGAGGCGCAGGAGCTGATCCGGTTTCGTCGAGGTGCCGATCTTGACGCCGACCGGATTGCGAATGCCGCGACAGTATTCGACGTGCGCTCCGTCGAGCGCTGCCGTGCGCATGCCAATCCACGGGAAATGCGTGGACATGTTGAACCAGCCCCACTGCCTGGGCACCTGGCGCGTCAGCGATTCCTCATAGTCGAGCAACAGAGCCTCGTGCGAGGTGTGGAAATCGACGCGCTGGAACTCGTCGACGGAGCGGCCAGCCAGCGTTTCCATGAACTTGAGCGAGTCCCCGATCGACTCGACCATGCGCCGGTACTCCGAATGCAGCGGCGAGTGCTCGACCCAGGCGAGGTCCCAGTATTCCGGGTGATGCAGGTCGGCGAAACCGCCATCGATCAGTGCACGCACGAAGTTCATCGTCATTGCCGAACGCGCATGCGCCTTGAGCAGACGGCGCGGATCGGCACGTCGCGCCTCGGCGGAGAACGCCGGACCGTTGACAATGTCGCCGCGATAGCACGGCAGCGCCCTGCCATCGCGCGTCTCGGTGTCCGCCGAGCGCGGCTTCGCGTACTGGCCGGCGAAGCGACCGACTCGCACGATCGGCAGGCGCAGCCCGTGCGTGAGCACGAGGCTCATCTGCAGCATGACCTTGAGGCGGTTCGAGATCAGCGGCGAAGTACAGTCGTCGAAACTCTCGGCGCAGTCACCGCCCTGGAGCAGGAAGCGACGCCCTTCCGCGGCGTCGGCAAGCAGGCCCTTGAGAGCCAGGATCTCCCACGACGTCACCAGCGGCGGCAGCTCGGCAAGTTGGGCCAACACTCCTGCCAGTTCCGCAGGATCGTCGTAGGTTGGCTGCTGCACCGCCGGGCGCGCCCGCCATGACGCTGGGGTCCAGTCGTTGGCGACGGCGACCGGCGTGATGGAACGTTCGCGCTGCATGAGAGCCATCCGGAATGCTGCGATGCGGTACGACATCATGCCACAGCCGCGGGCGCGGAAAAGCCACCACCGTCAGCGCGCGCGGCGAAACCCCGCCCACACCGCAACTCCGGCGATGATGACGAACCAGAACAAGGTCCAGGTCGGCATCGACAAGCCGAGGAAGGTCCAGTCGATCACCCCGCAATCCTGCTCGCGAATGAAGATCGTGCTGAAGAACTTCGGGAGACCGTAGTTCTGCAAGGCGTATTCGAACGACGGAGCACATCCGTCGAGCTTCTCCGGTGCATTGAGCGCGAGCCATTGCAGGTAGACGTGGCGTCCGGCGACGTACGCGCCGCCGAGCGCCACCAGGGCGGTGAGGCTGCCGTAGACACGGCGCCCCACGGTCGCGGCTCCGTGCATGGCGGCGGCAAGTGCAACCACGCCGGCGGCACAGACGAAAACGCGCTGGACCATGCACAGCATGCAGGGCTCGAAACCTTGTACGTGCTGGGCGAACAGCGCATAGCCCATGAGCAGGCCGCAGCACAGGGCGATCAAAGCGAACACCGTGCGGCTGGAAAGGCGGTTCAGGGTCATGGCAGATCCCGATGCAGTGGAGAGATGGGTACAAGCGAAGACAGGGGTGACACGCCGCGGGTTCCGACGAAAGCGTCGCACACGCCTGATCGCAACATGAAACAGGCCGGAGACACAGAATGCATCCGGCCGTTGAATACACTACTTCCGTGCATTTCGGATGTTCTGACCAGCCCCCATCGCGGTTAAGGATGCTCCGATTTTGCCCTTTACGGCTGAAGGCATTCCCACGAATTCAAGGCCTTGCAGGAGCGGCTTCAGCCGCGAAGGGAATCCAACGGTTGGGGCATCTGCAGGGTTCGCAGCGCGGTGGGCGTGGCGAAGTGCAGGCTGGTTGCCTGGGCGAGCCGTGCACGCCGCGCTGCGGGCCTTGCGGATGTCACCCCGTCCTTTGGAATCAGAAGGTTGGGGCCGTCCTGTGCAGGCGCAGCTCGGCCTTGCGCCGGCTCGACAGACGGCCAATCTGCCTTCGCCGTCGCGCCTTGATCTGCACCCGCGCAAGACGGTGACGCCATTGTCGGATTGATCAGGGTATCCCTGGAGCCGCGCTTCGACGAATCAGCAAATTCCTTCGCATTCCAGGCCGCCGATGCCGCAGTTCCAAAACCAAGAAGCCCCGCACGAGCGGGGCCTCTTCGTCGCTCAATGTCTGTCGCTTACTCGTCGACGGCGGGCGCGGCCGTCTGCGGGCGGTCGAGCAATTCGACGTAGGCCATCGGCGCATTGTCGCCGGGACGGAAGCCGCACTTGAGGATACGCAGGTAGCCACCCTTGCGCTCACGGAAACGTGGACCGAGTTCGACGAACAGCTTGCCCACCGCCTGCTTGTCGCGCAGACGCGCAAACGCGAGACGGCGGTTGGCGACGCCGTCGGTTTTCGCCAAGGTGATCAGCGGCTCGGCGACGCGGCGCAGCTCCTTGGCCTTCGGCAAGGTGGTGCGGATCAGTTCGTGCTTGAACAGCGAAGCGGCCATGTTCTTGAACATTGCTTCGCGGTGGCTGCTCGTGCGGTTGAGCTTGCGGCCCGACTTCTGGTGACGCATGGTGGAATCCTCGATCTGATTGTTATGAGAACCCGGTTCACAGGTCCGGTTTCCCGCGGAATACCCGCTTATTCTTCCTCGCCCGTACCGACCCGCCACAAGAGCGGGCTGTACTCGAAATGTGCGACCACGGATGGTCGCCTCGCCAAATCCGCGACCAACGGTGGCCGCTTCCGGAGTTCACAGGAGCGAGGAGACTCCGTCCGGTGAACCCCTTTGCTACTCAGCGATCAAGGATGATCGCATCAACCAAGCTGCATCCCGTGCGCGATCCCCGGCGGTGGCCACGAATCGAGCTTCATGCCGAGCGAGAGGCCGCGCTGGCCGAGCACGTCCTTGATTTCGGTCAGCGACTTCTTGCCGAGGTTCGGCGTCTTCAGCAGCTCGACTTCGGTCTTCTGCACGAGATCGCCAATGTAATAGATGCTCTCGGCCTTGAGACAATTCGCCGAACGCACGGTGAGTTCGAGATCGTCGATCGGACGCAACAGCACCGGGTCGACACCACTCTTGTCGGCCTTCGAGCCTTCGCTCTCGCGCCGCGTGAAGTCGCCGAACACCGAAATCTGGTCCTGCAGAATCTCGGCAGCCTTGCGCACGGCTTCTTCCGCATCGATCGCACCGTTGGTGTCGATCTCCAGGACGAGCTTGTCGAGGTCGGTGCGCTGCTCGAGGCGAGCACTGTCGACCTGGTAGGACACGCGACGGACCGGACAGAACGAGGCGTCGAGCTGAAGGCGCCCGATCGGTCGCGCTTCCTCATCCGGCTGGCGACGCGAGACAGCCGGCTGGTAGCCGACACCGCGCACGACCTTGAGGCGCATGTTCAGCGCAACATCCTTGGTCAGGTGGCAGATCACGTGGTCCGGATTGACGATTTCGACCGAGTGGTCGACCTTGATGTCGCCGGCCGTGACGACGCCCTTGCCCTTCTTGCTGAGCGTGAGCGTGGTCTCGTCGTGGCCGTGCATGCGGATCGCGACGTCCTTGATGTTGAGCAGGACCTCGATGATGTCTTCCTGCAGGCCCTCGAGGGTCGTGTACTCGTGCAGCACATTGTCGATCTCGACCTCGACGACGGCACAGCCTGGGATCGACGACAGCAGCACGCGACGCAGCGCATTGCCGAGGGTATGACCGAAGCCGCGCTCCATCGGTTCGACCACGACCTTCGCGTGATTCGCACCGATGCGCTCGACCTGGATGCCGCGTGGGCGCAGCACGTTGGTGGACGTTCCTGCCATGAACAGGGGCTCCGAAAGGTGGCGATGGATTACTTCGAGTAGAGCTCGATGATCAGGCTCTCGTTGATGTCCGACGGCAGGTCGGAACGCTCCGGCAGGGACTTGAAGACGCCCGAGAACTTCTTGGCGTCGACCTCGATCCACGACGGAACGAGATCCATTTCCTGCGAGACGTTGACCGATTCCTGCACGCGCAGCTGGCTGCGAGCACGTTCGGTCAACGCAATCTCGTCGCCAGCCTTGACCTGATAGGAAGGCAGGTTGACGCGCTTGCCGTTGACGATCACCGCACCATGCGAGACGAGCTGGCGGGCCTGCGAGCGGGTGACCGCGAAGCCCATGCGATAGATGACGTTGTCGAGACGAGTCTCGAGCTGGCGCAGCAGGTTCTCGCCCGTGTTGCCCTTCTGGTTCGAGGCTTTCTGGTAGTACTTGTGGAACTGACGTTCGAGAAGGCCGTACATGCGCTTCACCTTCTGCTTCTCGCGCAGCTGCACGCCATAGTCAGACAGGCGGCCCTTGCGGGCGGCACCGTGCTGGCCGGGCTTCTGCTCGAGCTTGCACTTCGAGTCGATCGCGCGCGCCGGGCTCTTGAGGCTGAGGTCGGCGCCTTCGCGGCGAGCCAGCTTGCAGGTAGGTCCGATATAACGAGCCATGATGAAATCTCTGATTTTTTTGAAGAGTCCAGCCACGAATGGCCGGTTTTTGATCTTCGCGATCAAGGACGATCGCTTTGGTGAAACTGGCCCGGCCACGGATGGCCGGTTCCTGATTCTCGCGATCACGCATGATCGCTTCGGCAAAATCCGCTGCGGCCCGCGACGGCCGCGGAAGTTACACGCGACGCTTCTTGGGCGGACGACAACCGTTGTGCGGGATCGGAGTCACGTCGATGATGTTGGTCACCTTGAAGCCGACATTGTTGAGCGAACGTACGGCCGATTCACGCCCAGGGCCGGGACCCTTGATGCGCACCTCGATCGTCTTGACGCCGTATTCCGAAGCGGCACGCGCCGCCTTCTCGGCGGCTACCTGCGCAGCGAACGGAGTCGACTTGCGCGAACCGCGAAAGCCGGCGCCACCGGCTGTGGCCCACGACAGCGCATTGCCCTGGCGATCGGTGATCGTCACGACGGTATTGTTGAATGACGCCTGCACGTGGCAGACCGCGTCGGTGACGACGCGCTTGACCTTCTTCTTCGGCTTGGCAACCGGCTTGTTCATGATGCGATTCCGGGCAGGTTATTTCTTGATCGCGCGACGCGGACCCTTGCGGGTACGGGCATTGGTGCGCGTGCGCTGGCCACGCAGCGGCAGACCACGACGATGACGAAGGCCACGATAGCAGCCAAGGTCGATCAGGCGCTTGATGGCAATGCCGACCTCGCGGCGCAGGTCACCTTCGACGGTGTACTTGGCAACTTCGTGGCGAAGCTTTTCGACTTCGGCTTCGGTCAGGTCCTTGATCTTCGTGGTCGGGACGACGCCCGCGTCCACGCAGACCTTCTTCGAACGCGAACGTCCGATGCCGAAGATGCTCTGCAATCCGATCCAGGCATGTTTCTGGACCGGAAGATTGACACCCGCGATGCGCGCCATGATTGAATGTCTCCAGAAGAACTAAATGCGCAGTGAACTTCGTATTCTATCCGGTACCGGGGATTTTCGGAACCCCCGGCCCCCAGTCGCCGGCCAGACCGACGACGCCCCGCCCTACCCTCAGCGCCCCCGCAGGTTCGCCTTCTTAAGCAGGCTTTCGTACTGGTGCGAGACGAGGTGCGCCTGGATCTGGGCCGTGAAGTCCATGACCACGACCACAACAATCAGCAGCGAAGTCCCGCCGAAGTAGAACGGCACGTTCCAGGCATTCCGCAGCAGGTCTGGCACGAGGCACACCACCACGAGATAGATGGCGCCAATGCCGGTCAGGCGTGTCATCACGCCGTCGATGTACTCGGCCGTGGCCTTGCCCGGACGGATCCCCGGGATCAGGGCTCCCGAACGCTTGAGGTTGTCCGCGGTTTCCTGCGAATTGAATACCAACGCCGTGTAGAAGAACGCAAAGATGATGATCATCAGGGCATAGATGATCATGTGCAGGGGCTCGCCCGGGCCCAGCGCGGTGGTCAATGCCTGCAGCCAGCGAATCTCGCTCGAGTTGTTGAACCACGCCGCCGCCGTCGCCGGGAACATGATGAGGCTCGAGGCGAAGATCGGCGGGATCACGCCCGCCATGTTGATCTTGAGCGGCAGGTGGGAAGTCTGGTTCATGTAGGCGCGGCCAGCACCACCCTGGCGACGCGCATAATTGACCGTGATTCGGCGCTGGCCACGCTCGAAGAACACCACGAAATAGGTAACGACCAGCACGGCGGCGAGCACGAGGAAAAGCTTCAGCGGGTGCAGTTCACCGTTGCTGGTCATGCTCAGCGTGTGCACGACCGCACCGGGCAGCCCGGCAACGATGCCGGCGAAGATGATCAGCGAAATGCCATTGCCGATACCGCGCTCGGTGATCTGTTCACCCAACCACATCAGGAACATCGTCCCTGCGGTCAGGCCGACCACGGTGGCAAAGATGAAACTCGCGCCCGGCGCATAGACGACGCCCGGCTGGGTCTGCAGCATCGTCGCAACACCGAACGACTGGAACGCCGCGAGGCCGACAGTGCCCCAGCGCGTATACATGGTCAGCTTGCGCCGCCCCGACTCGCCTTCCTTCTTGAGCGCCTGCCAGGCCGGCAGCACCGAACTGAACATCTGCACGACGATCGACGCCGAGATGTACGGGATCACGCCGAGCGCGAACAGCGAGAAACGA
This sequence comes from Dokdonella sp., assembly GCF_019634775.1. Classification (NCBI taxonomy): domain Bacteria; kingdom Pseudomonadati; phylum Pseudomonadota; class Gammaproteobacteria; order Lysobacterales; family Rhodanobacteraceae; genus Dokdonella; species Dokdonella sp. The sequence continues at coordinate 1,767,913 of NZ_JAHCAS010000001.1, read as the reverse complement.
CTGAGCGCGCCGCCCGAGAACATGTTGAACATGTCGATCAGGCCGCCGCTCTGCGAGATCAATCGTTCCATCGCCTCCGGGTCGACGCCCGGCACCGGGATGAACGAGCCGAAGCGGTAGACGATCAGGGCGCCGACCACGAACAGCAGGCGCTGCCTGAGCTCGGTCAGCTTGCCAAGCGAGGCGAGACCATTGGACTGCGCTGCGGCCACGGTTACTCCACGCTTCCGCCGGCGGCTTCGATGGCAGCACGCGCGCCGGCCGTCGTGGCAACGCCGCGCAGCTTGATGGCGCGGGTCAACTCACCCTTCTTGACGATCTTGGCGCGCTCCGCGCGCTTCTCGACGAGACCGGCGGCGCGCAGTGCCTCGAAATCGATCACTTCGACGTCGAGCACGCCGAGTTTGTACAGCAACACCTCGGAGACCTCGTGCGACTTCCTTGAACGGAAGCCAACCTTCGGCAGACGGCGTTGCAGCGGCATCTGGCCGCCTTCGAAACCGGCCTTGATCTTGCCCTTGCCGGTACGCGCATACGAGCCTTTGTGGCCGCGACCGGCAGTCTTGCCAAGGCCGGAGCCGATGCCGCGGCCGACGCGCACACCCGCCTTGCGGGCGCCGGCGGCTGGCTTGAGAGTATTCAGACGCATGAGAGCTGTTCCTGTTTGCTGACGACGCTTAGGCGTCTTCGACGCGGACGAGGTAGCTGACCTTGTTGATAAGGCCACGCACGGACGGGGAGTCCTTCAGTTCGCGCACATCGTTGAGCTTGCGCAGGCCGAGCGCGCGCACGCTGAGGCGATGCACCGCCTTGCAGCTGTTCGGGCTCTTGACCAGGCGCACACGCACGGTCTTCGTCTCGTTAGCCATTGCCGAGCACCTCCTCGAGCGTCTTGCCGCGCTTGGAAGCGATGCGCTGCGGCGTCGCCATCGCGGTGAGTCCATTGATCGTCGCGCGCACGAGGTTGATCGGATTGCGTGAACCGACCGCTTTCGCCAGCACGTTCTTGACGCCGACCACCTCGAGCACGGCACGCATCGCACCGCCGGCAATGACACCGGTACCCTCGGATGCGGGCTGCATGTATACGCGCGCGGCGCCATGGTTGGCCTTGACCGAATGCCAGAGCGTACCTTCCTTGAGCTGTACGCGGATCATGTTCTTGCGCGCACGCTCCATGGCCTTCTGGATGGCAATCGGCACTTCGCGGGCCTTGCCATAGCCGAAACCCACGCGGCCGTCGCCGTCGCCAACCACGGTCAGTGCCGTGAAACTCATCTGACGGCCACCCTTGACGGTCTTCGCCACGCGATTGACCGCGATCAGCTTCTCGAGAAGGCCGTCGCTGTTCTCACGTTCATTTGTCGACATGCTTCACCTATGTTGCCGCACGCCAGGGCGATGCGGACTTTTGCTTGCGGCTTGGCCGCTTGGAGTTGTGATTGAAGCGTAGGATGGGGGACGAGGAACCTCGCCCCCGTCCCGTTAGAACTTGAGGCCCGCCTCACGCGCAGCTTCCGCGAGCGCTGCGATGCGACCGTGGTAACGGAAACCCGAGCGATCGAAGGCGACCGTGTCGACGCCGGCCTTGAGTGCACGCTCAGCGATCGCTCGACCCACTGCGGCGGCGGCGCTCTTGTTCTTCGTGCCGGACAGGCCTTCGGCAACCGACTTCTGCACCGTCGACGCGGCAGCGATGACCTTGTCACCGCCCGGAGTCATGACCTGCGCATAGAGGTGCTGGCCGGTACGATGCACGCTGAGGCGAGCGACACCGAGTTCGCGGATGTGCATGCGCGTCGACTTGGCGCGGCGAAGTCTTGCAATCTTCTTTTCCACTGTAATTCTCCGGAAGGAAGCGGATCGGCCTGGGGTCGGACTGAGTCCGGTGTGGAGCGCAACCGGGCATGGTTGCTTCTGCACACAGGAATGACAGATTCGACCTGTTACGCCTTCTTGGCTTCCTTGATGGTGATCTTCTCGCCCGAGTAACGCACGCCCTTGCCCTTGTAGGGTTCCGGCGGACGGAACGCACGGATCTTTGCGGCCGCCTCGCCGACGCACTGCTTGTCGGCACCCTTGATCAGGATCTCGGTCTGCGTCGGCACTTCGAGGGTGATGCCCTCTGGCGCCTTGAACACGATCGGGTGCGAAAAGCCGAGGCTCAGATTGAGGTCCTTGCCCTGCAACGCGGCGCGATAGCCGACGCCGACGAGCTCGAGCTTGCGTTGGTAGCCTTCGCTGACGCCGACCACCATGTTGGCGATCAAAGCGCGTGCGGTTCCGGCCATCTTGATGTCGTTCGGCGTCTTGCCGTTCAACAGAACCTGACCATCCTTGATCTCGGCGACGACGCCAGGAGGCGTCGGCAGCTTGAGCGCACCCTTCGGGCCCTTGACGGTGATCGCTTCGGCGTTCACCTGGATGTCGACGCCCTTGGGGATCGAAACGGGTTTCTTGGCAACGCGTGACATGTTCTGTGCTCCTTACGCCACGATGCCGATGATCTCGCCACCGATGCCCTTTTGGCGGGCGGCGGCGTCGGTCATGATGCCGGACGACGTGGAAACGATCGAAACGCCAAGACCGTTGAGCACCTTCGGCAGTTCATTCTTGCCGCGGTACACGCGCAGCCCGGAACGGCTGACGCGTTCGAGGCGCTCGATGACCGGCTTGCCCTCGTGGTACTTCAGGGCGATCTCGAGTTCGGGCTTGCCTTCGCGACTCTGCACCTGGAAGTCGGCCACGTAGCCTTCATCCTTGAGCAGTGTGGCGAGTGCCTGCTTCATACGGGACGACGGCATCTTCACTACGCGCTTGCCCGTCAACTGGGCATTGCGGATGCGCGTGAACATGTCGGCGATGGGATCAGTCATGCTCATGTTTCAGTTCCTGACTAGCATCGATATCCGCTTGTTGCGGGAACGGGGAATCGGGAATCTGGAGTTGGAAAGCGTGCCTGCACGATTTCCTATTCTCCATCCCCTATCCCGGGATTTGTTACCAACTCGCCTTGCGCAGCCCCGGCACATCGCCGCGCATGGTCGCTTCACGCAGCTTGGTCCGGCCGAGACCGAACTTCTGGTAGACGCCACGTGGACGACCAGTCTGCGCGCAGCGGTTGCGCTGGCGCGACGGACTCGAATCACGCGGCAGCTTCTGCAGCTTCGTGGCGGCCTCGAGCTTCTCGTCATACGAGGCCGTCGGGCTGCTGACGATTTCCTTCAGCTGCTTGCGCTTGGCCGCATGCCGCTTGACGAGTTTCGCGCGCTTGGTCTCGCGCTCGATCATGGAAGTCTTGGCCATTGCCGTCTATTCCTGCCTGGCTGAATCAGTTGCGGAACGGGAAACCAAACGCTTCGAGCAGCGCCTTGGCTTCTTCATCGGTGCGGGCGGTCGTGGTCACGGCGATGTCCATGCCGCGCAACGCATCGATCTGGTCGAAATCGATCTCCGGGAAGATGATCTGTTCCTTCACGCCCATGTTGTAATTGCCGCGGCCGTCGAAAGAACGGCCGGAAATGCCGCGGAAGTCGCGCACGCGCGGCAACGAGATATTGACCAGGCGGTCGATGAATTCGTACATATGCGCGCGGCGCAGCGTGACCTTGCAGCCAATCGGCCAGTTCTCGCGAATCTTGAACGTCGCGATCGACTTCTTCGACAGCGTCACCACCGGCTTCTGGCCAGCGATCTTGGCCATGTCGGCCACAGCGTTCTCGAGCACCTTCTTGTTGCCCACGGCCTCACCCACGCCCATGTTGAGCGTGACCTTGACCAGGCGCGGCACCTGCATCGGGTTCTCGTAACCGAAGCGCTCGGTGAGCTTCGGCACGATCTTCTCGCGGTAAATCGTTTCAAGACGCGTCGTCATGGCGGACCTCAAGCGTCGATCACTTCGCCGGACGGGCGGAAGACGCGAACCTTGCGACCGTCTTCAAGATTCTTGAAGCCGACGCGCGCGCCCTTGCCGGTGGCGGAGTTGAACAACTGGACGTTGGAAATATTGATCGAGGCTTCGCGCTCGACGATGCCGCCAGCCTGGTTGGCCTGGGGATTCGGCTTCGTGTGGCGCTTGACGAGGTTGATGTTCTGAACGAACACGCGGTCACCGACCACGCGCACGACCTCGCCTCTCTGCCCCTTGTTCTTGCCGGCGATCACGATGACCTGATCGCCCTTGCGGATGCGGTTCATGGCGGTTTCCCAGTTACAGCACTTCCGGAGCGAGCGAGACGATCTTCATGAACTTCTCGCTGCGCAGCTCACGCGTGACCGGCCCGAAGATACGAGTGCCGATCGGCTCTTGCTTGTTGTTGAGGAGGACGGCGGCATTGCCGTCGAAACGGATCAGCGACCCGTCCGCGCGGCGCACGCCCTTGCGCGTACGCACGACGACGGCATCGTAGACCTCGCCCTTCTTGACCTTGCCGCGCGGAATCGCTTCGCGCACCGACACCTTGATGACGTCGCCGATCTGCGCATAGCGGCGCTTCGAGCCACCGAGCACCTTGATGCACATCAGTTCACGGGCGCCGCTGTTGTCCGCCGCGGCCAACGTGGTCTGCATCTGGATCATGTTGCTTGCTCCTTACGTCCGGCGGGCTTATTGAGCGGCCCGCGTGACGATCTCGACCACGCGCCAGTTCTTCGTCTTCGACATGGGCCGCGTCTCTGAGATGCGGACCACGTCGCCTTCGCGGCACTCGCCATTGGCGTCGTGCGCGTGCACCTTGGTGGAGCGCCGCACGATCTTGCCGTACAGCGGATGCTGCACTTGGCGTTCGAGCAGCACGGTCACCGTCTTCTGCATCTTGTTGCTGACCACGCGGCCTTCGACGGTGCGTGCGCTTTTCTGTGTCTCGCTCATTGCCGACCGTCCTTACTTCTTGCTGCCAAGCAGGGTCTTGACGCGAGCGATCTCGCGCCGAACCCGGCCGAACTGGTGCGTCTGGGTGAGCTGTCCGGAACCCTTCTGCATGCGCAGATTGAACTGCTCGCGGCGCAACTCGCCGAGATGCTCGTTCAGTTCCTTCTCCGATTTCTGCCGAAGTTCTTTCAGTTCCATCACAGCACCGTTCTGGCTACGAACTGGGTTTGCACGGACAGCTTCGCGGCGGCCAGGCGGAACGCCTCGCGCGCGGTGGTCTCGTCCACGCCCTCGATTTCATACAGCATGCGACCCGGCTGGATCGGCGCCACCCACAACTCGACGTTGCCCTTGCCGTTGCCCATGCGGACCTCGATCGGCTTCTTGGTGATCGGCTTGTCGGGGAATACGCGGATCCACAACTTGCCGCCACGCTTGACGAAACGCGTGATGCAGCGGCGAGCCGCCTCGATCTGGCGCGCAGTCAGGTGTCCGTGCGTGGTCGCCTTGAGGCCGTACGCACCGAAGCTGACCTTCGTGGCGACGTAGGACAGACCCGGATTGCGGCCCTTCTGCACCTTGCGGTATTTGGTTCGCTTCGGTTGCAACATGGCTTAGTTTCCTTGCTTCGCCGCCGGAGCCCGGCGCGGCGCACGCTCTTCGGCGGCCTCGACCTTGGCTTCCTGGGTGGCAGCGTGGAGGTCGAAGATCTCACCCTTGTAGATCCACACCTTGACGCCGATGACGCCATAGGTCGTGTTCGCTTCGGCGACGCCGTAGTCGATGTCCGCACGTAGCGTGTGCAGCGGCACGCGACCCTCGCGGGCCCACTCGGAGCGGGCGATTTCAGCACCGTTGAGACGGCCGCCGACGTTGATCTTGATACCGAGCGCTCCAAGGCGCATGGCATTCTGCACCGAGCGCTTCATTGCGCGACGGAACATGATGCGACGCTCGAGCTGCTGGGCGATCGACTCGGCGACGAGCTGGGCGTCGAGTTCCGGCTTGCGCACTTCCGTCACGTTGATGTGGGCTGGAACACCCATCACCTGCGAGACTTCCTTGCGCAGCTTCTCGATGTCCTCGCCCTTCTTGCCGATGACGACACCTGGGCGGGCAGTATGGATCGTGACGCGTGCGGACTTGGCCGGGCGTTCGATCTGGATCTTCGAAATGCCGGCCTGGGCGAGCTTCTTCTTCAGAAGTTCGCGCACCTTGAGGTCGGCAACCAGATAGCCGGCGAACTCGCGCTTGTTGGCAAACCACTTCGAGTTCCAGTCCTTCGAAACGCCGAGGCGGAAGCCGGTGGGATTGACTTTATGACCCATCGTTAGCGTCCTTTACTCGCCCACGACCACGGTGATGTGGCTGGTGCGCTTGGAAATACGGGTACCACGTCCCTTGGCGCGCGCATGCATGCGCTTCAGGACCGGACCGTCATCGACGAAGATCTTCGCAACCTTCAGTTCGTCGACGTCGGCGCCAAGGTTGTTCTCGGCGTTGGCGATGGCCGACAGCAACACCTTCTTGACCAGATGCGCGGCCTTCTTGTTGCTGAACGCCAGCAGGTTGGTCGCATTGCCGACATCCATGCCACGAACCTGGTCGGCGACGAGGCGGACCTTCTGGGCGGAGATGCGCGCGCTGCGCAGAATCGCTTTGGCTTCCACGGGCGGGCTCCTTATTTCTTCTTGTCTGCGGCTTTCTTGTCGCCCGAGTGACCCTTGAACGTGCGGGTCACGGCGAACTCGCCGAGCTTGTGGCCGACCATGTTCTCATTGACCAACACCGGCACGTGCTGACGGCCGTTGTGGATGGCGAGCGTGAGCCCGACCATTTCCGGCGAGATCATGGAACGGCGCGACCAAGTCTTGATCGGACGCTTGTTGTTGGACGCCGACGCACTCTCCACCTTCTTCAGGAGATGGTGGTCGATGAACGGGCCTTTCTTCAGTGAACGAGCCATGGTGTTTTCCTCATGGGTCGTCCTGACCCGGAAGGACCGGCCATCCGGGCCGGACAATTCAATTTAGCCTCTGCGATCGCGCACGATGAACTGGTTGGTCCGCTTGTTCTTGCGCGTCTTGTAACCCTTGGTCGGCATGCCCCACGGCGATACCGGATGCGGGTTGCCCTGGCCGGCCTTCGCCTCGCCACCACCGTGCGGATGGTCGACGGGGTTCATGGCCGCGCCGCGAACGGTCGGACGCACGCCACGCCAGCGGCTGGCGCCGGCCTTGCCGAGCTTCTCGAGGCTGTGCTCACTGTTGCCGACCTCGCCGATCGTCGCGCGGCACTCGACTGGAACCTTGCGCATCTCGCCCGAACGCAGGCGCAGCGTTGCATGGCCCTGCTCACGAGCGACGAGCTGCGCAGAGGCGCCGGCGGCACGCGCAAGCTGAGCGCCCTTGCCCGGCTTCATCTCAATGCAGTGCACGGTCGAGCCGATCGGGATGTTGCGCAACGGAAGCGCATTGCCGACCTTGATCGGCGCCTCGCGCCCGGCCATGAGCTGGTCGCCGACCTGCGCGCCCTTGGGTGCGATGATGTAGCGCCGCTCACCATCCACATACAGCAACAGTGCGATGTGCGCGGTGCGGTTCGGGTCGTACTCGAGGCGCTCGATGCGGCAGGCGATGCCTTCCTTGTCACGCTTGAAGTCGATGATGCGGTAGTGCTGCTTCGAACCACCGCCCTTGTGGCGCGTGGTGATGCGACCGTAGTGATTGCGACCGCCGGTCTTGGTCTGCGACTCGGTCAGCGGCGCATAGGGCGAACCCTTGTGCAGGCCGGGCGTCGAAACGCGCACCGCCGAGCGGCGTCCTGCCGAAGTGGGTTTGAGAGTGATCAGTGCCATGTCTGTTTTCCTGATTCCGCAGGTGCCGGAGCACCCGCAGCCACCTTAGGCCTTGGCCATCACGTCGATGGACTGGCCTTCGCCGAGGCGGACGTACGCCTTGCGACTGCCACCACGCGTGCCGATGCGCTGACGAAACGCCTTGGTCTTGCCACGCAGGTTGACCACGTTCACGGCTTTGACCTGGACGTTGAACAGCTGCTCGATGGCCGCCTTGACATCGGCCTTGGTGGCGCCCTGCGACACCTCGAACACGTACTGGTTGGTTTCCTGCAAACGCGCCGTCTTCTCGGAGATCAGCGGCGCACGCAGAACGCTGTAGAGATTCTCTTTCACGCCAGCCACTCCTCGATCTTCTTGACCGACTCGACGGTCATGAGCACGTGATCCGCACCGACGAGGCTGACCGGATCGAGCGCGGCGGCATCGACCACATGCACGTACGGCACGTTGCGCGCAGCCAGGTAAAGCGCTTCGGGGGCATTCTCGGCCACGAGCACGGTACGCCCCGTCGCCTCGAGCGCAGCGAGCTTGCCAACCAGCGCCTTGGTCTTCGGCTGATCGATGCCAAAGGATTCGACCAGGCGCAGGCGACCCTGGCGGTTCAGTTCGGAAAGGATCGACGCGAACGCACCGCGATACATCTTGCGGTTGACCTTCTGTGCGAAGCTGCGCGGGCGCGCGGCGAAACTCACGCCGCCACCGACAAAGATCGGGGAACGGTAGTCGCCGTGGCGCGCACCGCCGCCCTTCTGCTTCTTGAACTTCTTGGTCGTACCGGACAGGTCTGAACGCGACTTCTGCGCCTTCGTTCCGGCGCGCCCAGCGTTGCGGTACGAGACCACGACCTGATGCACGAGATCTTGGCGGAACTCCTGGCCAAACACGGCCTCCGAAACGTTGACCGGCTTGGCGCCAATGACGTTGATTTCCATGGCGTCGCTCCTCAGGCCTTGACCGCGGGACGGATGATGACGTTGCCGCCCGGAGCGCCCGGCACCGACCCCTTGACGGCGATCAGGTGGCGCTCGCTGTCGATGCGCACGACCTCGAGGTTCATCGAGGAACGACGCACGGCACCCATGTGGCCAGCCATCTTCTTGCCCGGGAACACTCGACCCGGAGTCTGGCGCTGGCCGATGGAGCCCGGCGCGCGATGCGAAAGCGAATTGCCGTGCGTGGCGTCGCCCATCGTGAAGTTGTGGCGCTTGATCGTGCCCTGGAAGCCCTTGCCCTTGCTCACGCCCGCGACGTCGACGGCCTGACCGACCGAGAACACCTCGTCGGCCTTGATCTCGCCACCGACAACGTACTTGGCCACATCGGCCGCCTCGAGGCGGAACTCCCACAAGCCACGACCCGCTTCGACCTTGGCCTTGGCGTAGTGGCCAGCCAGCGGCTTGTTGATCAGCGCCGCGCGCTTCGCGCCGGCCGTGACCTGGACGGCGTTATAGCCGTCGGTTTCCGTCGTCTTCACCTGAGTGACCCGGTTCGGCGTCGCCTCAATCAGCGTCACCGGCACCGAACGGCCGTCGTCAGTGAAGACCCGGCTCATGCCGCACTTGCGGCCTACCAATCCGATACTCATCGTCGTTTCCTGTCGCGGGCCGCTGGTCAGTAGAGCTTGATCTGGACGTCGACACCGGCGGCCAGGTCGAGCTTCATGAGGGCATCCACGGTCTTGTCGTTGGGATCCACGATGTCCAGCACGCGCTTGTGCACACGCGTCTCGTACTGGTCACGGGCATCCTTGTCGGCGTGCGGCGACACCAGGATGGTGTAGCGCTCGATCTTCGTAGGAAGCGGAATCGGTCCGCGCACCTGCGCACCCGTGCGCTTCGCGGTCTCGACGATCTCGCTCGCCGAGCGATCGATCAGGCGATGGTCGAACGCCTTGAGCCTGATGCGGATCTTCTGGTCAGCCATTGCGGTGATTCCTGGATGAAAAGAGCGACGGGATCGGACTCCGTGGTCGACCCCCGAAAAACGTTTGAACCAAAAAACCAGGCGAGCCAGTCACCCGGCTCGCCTAGACGGAAGAGTGTAATACGCGCCGAACGAGACCGTCAACAGCATTGACGATGACGAGTCGGCACGCGCTTCCTTGTCCCGCGAACACGAAGCACCTCCTGTGCCTCCTTTCGCTGTGAGCCGGGCATTGTACACACCCGGCGGAAAAATGTGAACAGGCGTCGGAATCATGCGGCAGCGAAGCGTACTTCGCTGCCGCCATTGCCGATCCCGTTCCGTATTACTGGATGATCTTCGCCACCACGCCCGCGCCGACCGTGCGGCCACCCTCGCGGATCGCGAAGCGCAGACCCTCGTCCATCGCGATTGGCGCGATCAGCGTCACCACCATCTTGATGTTGTCGCCGGGCATCACCATCTCCACGCCTTCCGGCAGCTCCACCGCACCCGTCACGTCCGTCGTGCGGAAGTAGAACTGCGGGCGGTAGCCCTTGAAGAACGGCGTGTGACGGCCGCCCTCCTCCTTCGACAACACGTACACCTCCGCCTCGAACTTCGTGTGCGGCGTGATCGTACCCGGCTTGGCCAGCACCTGGCCACGCTCCACTTCGTCACGCTTGGTGCCGCGCAGCAGCAGGCCCGCGTTGTCGCCCGCCTGGCCCTGATCCAGCAGCTTGCGGAACATCTCCACGCCCGTGACCGTCGTCTTCTGCGTCGGACGGATGCCGACGATTTCGATTTCGTCACCGACCTTGATCACGCCGCGCTCGATGCGCCCCGTCACCACCGTGCCGCGTCCCGAAATCGAGAACACGTCCTCCACCGGCATCAGGAACGACTTGTCCACGTCGCGCTGCGGCTCAGGAATCCAGCTGTCCAGCGCTTCCACCAACTTCAGGATCGCCGGCACGCCAATCTCCGACTGGTCGCCTTCCAGCGCCTTCAGCGCCGAGCCCTTCACGATCGGCGTGTCGTCGCCAGGGAAGTTGTACTTCGACAACAACTCGCGGACTTCCATCTCCACCAGCTCCAGCAGCTCCGCGTCGTCCACCATGTCCGCCTTGTTCAGGAAGACCACGATGTACGGCACGCCGACCTGGCGAGCCAGCAGGATGTGCTCGCGCGTCTGCGGCATCGGACCGTCCGCAGCCGAACACACCAGAATCGCACCGTCCATCTGCGCCGCGCCCGTGATCATGTTCTTCACGTAGTCCGCGTGACCCGGACAGTCAACGTGCGCGTAGTGACGCGTCGGCGACTCGTATTCCACGTGCGCCGTCGAGATCGTGATCCCGCGCGCCTTCTCTTCCGGCGCCGCGTCGATCTGGTCGTACGCCTTGAACTCGCCGCCAAAACGCTCCGCCCCGACCTTCGTCAGCGCCGCCGTCAGCGTCGTCTTGCCGTGGTCAACGTGACCGATCGTGCCCACGTTCACATGGGGCTTGGTGCGCTCGAATTTACCCTTGGCCATCTTGAACTCCAGGATTGAGGGGATTGGGGGTTCGATATCGGGGTGTCGGGGGGCCGCCGTGAGTGAATCCCCCATCCCGAATCTCAGGATTTCTTGATTACTGCGTCGGCGATGTTGGTCGGCGCTTCGGCGTAGTGGTCGAATTCCATGGTGAAGGTCGCACGACCCTGCGACATCGACCGCAAGCTTGTCGCATAGCCGAACATCTCACCGAGTGGAACCTGGGCGTTGATGGTCTTGCCGGACGGCGTGTCGTCAGTGCCTTGCAGGATGCCACGGCGACGACTGAGGTCGCCCATGACGTCGCCCATGTAGTCCTCGGGCGTGACGACCTCGACCTTCATCATCGGCTCGAGCAGGACCGGGCTGGCCTTGTTGAACCCATCCTTGAAGGCCATCGAACCGGCGATCTTGAACGCCATCTCGTTCGAGTCGACCTCGTGGTACGAACCGTCGACGAGCTTCACCTTGATGTCGACGACAGGGAATCCCGCCATCGGGCCGTTCGTCATCGCCTCACGGATGCCCTTGTCGACGGCGGGAACATATTCCTTGGGAACCGAACCGCCGACCGTCATGTTCTCGAACACGTAACCAGCACCACGCTCCTGTGGCTCCATCTCGATGACGACATGGCCGTATTGGCCCTTGCCGCCCGACTGGCGCACGAACTTGCCTTCCTGGCGCACCGGCCTGCGGATCGCCTCGCGGTACGCGACTTGCGGCTTGCCGACATTGGCCTCGACGTTGAATTCGCGCCGCATGCGATCGACGATGATGTCGAGGTGCAGTTCGCCCATGCCGGCGATGATCGTCTGCCCCGACTCCTCGTCGGTGCGCACGCGGAAGGACGGGTCTTCCTGGGCCAGGCGCGACAGGGCAATGCCCATCTTCTCCTGATCGGACTTCGTCTTCGGCTCGACCGCCATGGCGATGACGGGCTCCGGGAAGGTCATGCGCTCGAGCGTGATGACCTTGTCCTGCGCGCACAGCGTATCGCCCGTGGTGACATCCTTCAGGCCGACCGCAGCTGCGATGTCGCCGGCGCGGACTTCCTTGATCTCGTCGCGCTGGTTCGCATGCATCTGCAGGAGTCGACCGACGCGCTCCTTCTTCGCCTTGACCGGGTTGTAGACCGTATCGCCGGAGTTCAGCACGCCCGAATAGACGCGGAAGAAGGTCAGCGACCCGACAAACGGGTCGGTCATGATCTTGAACGCGAGCGCCGAGAAGGGCTCCGCATCACCGGCCTTGCGGCTCGCCTCGTGCTCGTCCTCGTCGATGCCCTTTACCGGCGGACGGTCGACCGGAGACGGCAGCAACTGGATGACCGCATCGAGCATCGCTTGCACGCCCTTGTTCTTGAAGGCCGTGCCGCAGAACACCGGAATGATCGAGGTCGCCACCGTACCGGCACGGATGCCGCCGAGGACCTCTTCCTCGGTCAGGGCGCCTTCCTCGAGATACTTGTCCATCAGCGCCTCGGACGTCTCGGCAGCCGACTCGACGAGGAAGGCCTGCGCCTTCTCGCAGGTTTCCCGGAGGTTGGCCGGAATGTCGCGGTACTCGAACTTAAGCCCCTGGGACTCGGCATCCCAGTAGATCGCCTTCATCTTAATGAGGTCGACGACGCCCTCGAAACCTTCTTCGGCGCCGATGGGAACCTGCATCGGTACCGGATTCGCGCCGAGTCGCGCCTTCAGCTGGGCGACGACCTTGTTGAAGTCTGCGCCGGTGCGATCCATCTTGTTGACGAAGGCCAGGCGCGGCACACCGTACTTGTTGGCTTGGCGCCAGACTGTCTCCGACTGCGGCTGCACCCCACCGACCGCGCAAAGCACGAAGACGGCGCCGTCAAGCACGCGCAGCGAACGCTCGACTTCGATCGTGAAGTCGACGTGTCCTGGCGTGTCGATGATGTTGAAGCGGTGCTGCTCGAGGCTCCCATCCATGCCGGCCCAGAAGCATGTCGTCGCAGCCGACGTGATCGTGATGCCGCGCTCCTGCTCCTGCTCCATCCAGTCCATCGTGGCGGCACCCTCGTGGACCTCACCGAGCTTGTGGTTCACGCCGGTGTAGAACAGGATGCGCTCGGTCGTCGTCGTCTTGCCGGCATCGATGTGGGCCATGATGCCGAAATTGCGATAGCGGTCGATGGGGGTGGTGCGCGCCATATCGGGTTTGCCTTTGCGTTCGTCCCTGAACGCGAAGATCAAAAAGCGGTCGTCCTGGCCGCACTCTTCGGGTTCGCCTTTGCGCTCGTCCCTGAACGCGAAGATCAAAAAGCGGTCGTCCTGGCCGCACTCTTCGGCTTCGCCTTTGCGCTCGTCCCTGAACGCGAAGATCAAAAAGCGGTCGTCCTGACCGCACTCTTCGGCTTACCAGCGGTAGTGCGAGAACGCCTTGTTGGCTTCCGCCATGCGGTGCGTTTCTTCGCGCTTCTTGACCGCGCCGCCACGGCTCTCTGCCGCGTCGAGCAGCTCGGCCGCAAGCTTGCGCGGCATCGTGTTCTCACCCCGCTTGCGCGCGGCGTCGATGAGCCAGCGCATGGCCAGGGCGATGCGACGGGTCGAGCGAACCTCGACCGGAACCTGATACGTGGCACCACCAACGCGACGGGACTTCACCTCGACCGCCGGGGCCACGTTGTTGAGCGCCTTCTCGACGAGGGCGACCGGCTCGGCATGCTTCTGGCCGATCTGCTCAAGCGCGCCGTAGACGATCTTCTCGGCGACGGACTTCTTGCCGCTCTGCATCACCATGTTGATGAAACGGGCGATGACGTCGCTGCCGTGCTTGGGATCGGGCAGCAGTTCGCGGGTAGGGGTATTGCCTTTGCGGGACATGGGTTCTTCTCAATAGTGCGGCACCGGGGCCGCTTGATACTCAAACGCCGAAGCGCCTGTCGATGTAGTGCGGGCCAGATCAGCCCTTCGGGCGCTTGGCCCCATACTTGGAACGGCTCTGGCGGCGCTTGGTCACGCCGGCGGCATCGAGGCTGCCACGCACCGTGTGGTAGCGCACGCCCGGCAAGTCCTTGACGCGACCGCCGCGAATCAGCACAACCGAGTGCTCCTGCAGGTTGTGGCCTTCGCCACCGATATAGCTGATGACCTCGAAGCCGTTGGTCAACCGAACCTTGGCCACCTTGCGCAGGGCCGAGTTCGGCTTCTTCGGCGTGGTCGTGTAGACACGCGTACAAACGCCGCGACGCTGAGGACAATCCTGCAGTGCCGGCGAGGCGCTCTTGTAGGACTTCGGGTTGCGCGGCTTGCGCACCAGCTGGTTGATCGTTGCCATGTGTATAGGGCCCTGAGAAACAAAAGACAGGCCGAGTAAACCCGGCCTGCCCAGAAGCGGAATTTTAACGAGCGCGCGGCGAAGCCGTCAACACGACGGCGTCGCCAGCGTTCGCGCCTGTCGCCCGAACACGAGGCGCTCCATGCGCCCCGTTTCGATGTGCGGTCGAATCAAGCAGGCAACCGATGCGACCGGGTCGACGATCAGTGCGCGTCGCCATCCTCTGCAACGGCCTCGGCCACCGAACTCGAGGTGCCCAGCGCCTCGCGCTCCGACTCGGTCAGCTCGCCGTGGAAACTGCGACGCTTCGAGTGGTAAGCGAGACCGGTACCGGCAGGAATCAAGCGGCCGACTATAACGTTTTCCTTCAGGCCCCGCAAGGTATCACGGGTACCACGGACCGCCGCCTCAGTCAGCACGCGCGTCGTCTCCTGGAACGAGGCCGCCGAGATGAACGACTCCGTGGCCAGCGATGCCTTGGTAATGCCGAGCAGGACAGGATCGAACTGCGCCGGGCGGCCGTCGCGAGCGTTGGCACGCGCATTTTCCTCGATGACGCGCAGGCGATCAGCCTGCTCGCCACGCAAGTAACGCGTGTCACCGGCATCGGTGATCTCCACCTTGCGCAACATCTGGCGGATGATCGCCTCGATGTGCTTGTCGTTGATCTTCACGCCTTGCAGGCGGTAGACGTCCTGGATTTCCTTGGTCAGGTACGAGGCGAGCTGCTCGACACCGAGCAGGCGCAGGATGTCGTGCGGGTTGGGCTCGCCATCGACGATGGTCTCGCCCTTCTCGACATGCTCGCCTTCAAACACGATGACGTGGCGCCACTTCGGAATCAGCTCCTCGTGCTCGTTGCCATCGGCATCACGAATGATCAGGCGCTGCTTGCCCTTGGTGTCCTTGCCGAAGCTGATCACGCCCGAACGCTCGGCGAGGATCGCCGGCTCCTTCGGCTTGCGTGCTTCGAACAGGTCGGCCACACGTGGCAGACCGCCGGTGATGTCGCGGGTCTTCGAGGTTTCCTGCGGAATGCGCGCGACGACATCGCCGACGCCGACCTCGACACCGTTCTGCAGCGAGACGATCGCGCCGGCCGGCAGGAAGTACTGGGCCGGGATGTCAGTACCCGGCAGGCGCAGTTCGCCACCTTTCTTGTCGACGATGCGCACCATCGGGCGCAGGTCCTTGGCCGAACCGCCGCGGCGCTTCGGATCGGTCACCACCGAACTGGCCAGGCCGGTCAGCTCGTCGACCTGCTCTTGCACGGTGATGCCGTCCTGGAAGTCGACGAAACGAATCACGCCGGCGACTTCGGAGACGATCGGATGGGTATGCGGGTCCCACTTGGCGATCGTCTGGCCAGCCTTGACCGCGGCGCCGTCCTTGACATCGATGACTGCGCCATACGGAACCTTGTAACGTTCGCGCTCGCGGCCGTGCGCATCCATGATCGAAAGCTCACCCGAGCGCGACACGGCGACCAGGTTGCCGTTGGCATGTTGCACGGTTTTGAGGTTGTTGAACTTCAGGGTGCCGGTCGTCTTGACCTGCACGTTGTCGACGGCGGCGGCACGCGAAGCCGCGCCACCGATGTGGAACGTGCGCATGGTCAGCTGCGTGCCGGGCTCGCCGATCGACTGCGCGGCAATGACGCCGACCGCCTCGCCGATGTTGACGATGTGGCCCCGTGCAAGGTCACGGCCGTAGCAACGTGCGCACACACCGAATGTCGCGTCGCAGGTGATCGGCGAACGCACCAGCACGGACTGCACGCCAGCGACCTCGAGCTTTTCGACGATCTTCTCGTCGAGCAGGGTGTTGCGCTCAACGATCGGATCCTCGTCGTTGCCGGGGGCGAACACGTCCTCGGCGGCGACTCGGCCGAGCACGCGGTCGCGCAGTGGTTCGACGACATCACCACCCTCGACGATCGCGGTCATGGTCAGGCCATTCGCCGTATCGCAGTCGACCGAGGTGACCACAACGTCCTGGGCGACGTCGACCAGGCGACGCGTCAGGTAGCCGGAGTTCGCGGTCTTCAGCGCCGTGTCGGCCAGACCCTTGCGCGCGCCGTGGGTCGAGTTGAAGTACTGCAGGACGTCGAGGCCCTCGCGGAAGTTCGCCTTGATCGGCGTCTCGATGATCGAACCGTCCGGGCGCGCCATCAGGCCGCGCATGCCGGCGAGCTGACGGATCTGCGCCGCCGAACCACGCGCGCCGGAATCGGCCATGATGTAGAGCGAGTTCATCGACTTCTGTTCGACGTCCTCTCCCTTGGCGTTCTTGACCTTGTCGACACCGATGCCCTTCATCATCGCCTGGGCAACCTGCTCGTTCGTACGCGACCAGATGTCGACGACCTTGTTGTAGCGCTCGCCGGCAGTCACCAGACCAGACTGGAATTGCTCCTGGATCTCGACGACCTCCTTCTCAGCGTGCTCGAGGATCTCGCGTTTGGTACCAGGAATCTTCATGTCGTCGATGCCGATCGAGATGCCGGCACGCGTCGCGTAGTGGAAGCCCATGTACATGAGCTTGTCGGCAAACACGACGGTTTCCTTGAGACCAAGCTGGCGATAGCAACCGTTGATCAGACGCGAAATGTTCTTCTTGGTCAGTTCGGTGTTGATCAGCGCGAAGGGGAGACCTTCCGGAAGCACTTCGGAAAGCAGGGCTCGGCCGATCGTCGTCTCCTGGATCGACATGTGCCGATTGCGTTCGCCGGTGGTCTCGTCAACGGCGACCTCGCTGATACGCACCTTGACGCGAGCGTGCAGGTCGACCTTGCGGTTGTCGTAAGCGCGATGCACTTCATCGACATTGGCGAACACCATGCCCTCGCCGAGACGGTTTTCGAGACTGCGGGTCATGTAGTACAGACCGAGCACGACGTCCTGGGTCGGTACGATGATCGGGTCCCCGTTGGCTGGCGACAGGATGTTGTTCGACGACATCATGAGTGCACGCGCCTCAAGCTGGGCTTCCAGCGAAAGCGGCACGTGCACGGCCATTTGGTCACCGTCGAAGTCGGCGTTGAACGCCGTGCAGACCAGTGGATGCAGCTGGATCGCCTTGCCCTCGATCAGCACCGGCTCGAAGGCCTGGATACCGAGGCGATGCAGGGTCGGCGCACGGTTCAGCAGGACCGGATGTTCGCGGATGACCTCTTCGAGGATGTCCCAGACGTCGCCTTCTTCACGCTCGACGAGCTTCTTGGCGGCCTTGATCGTCGTGGCCAGACCACGACGCTGCAGCTTCGAGAAGATGAACGGCTTGAACAGTTCGAGCGCCATCTTCTTCGGCAGGCCGCACTGGTGCAGCTTGAGAGTCGGGCCGACCACGATGACCGAGCGGCCCGAGTAGTCGACACGCTTGCCGAGCAGGTTCTGCCGGAAGCGGCCCTGCTTGCCCTTGATCATGTCGGCCAGCGACTTCAGCGGTCGCTTGTTGGTGCCGGTGATGGCACGACCGCGACGACCGTTGTCCATCAATGCATCGACCGCTTCCTGCAGCATGCGCTTCTCGTTGCGCACGATGATGTCGGGCGCATTGAGTTCAAGCAGGCGCTTCAGACGGTTGTTGCGATTGATGACGCGACGATACAGATCGTTGAGGTCGGACGTGGCAAAACGACCGCCGTCGAGCGGGACCAACGGACGCAGGTCCGGCGGGAGCACCGGCAGCACGGTCAGCACCATCCACTCCGGGCGGTTGCCGGATTCGATGAAGCTCTCGACCAGCTTGATGCGCTTGGACAAGCGCTTGAGCTTGGTCTCCGAGTTTGTCGAGGCGATTTCCTCACGCAGGCGCACGATCTCGGCGTTGAGGTCGATCGTCTTGAGCAGCTCATAGACAGCCTCGGCGCCCATGCGCGCATCGAACTCGTCGCCATGTTCCTCGACCGCCTGCAGATACTGCTCCTCGTTGAGCAACTGGCCGCGCTCGAGTGAAGTCAGGCCCGGATCGATGACCACGTATGCCTCGAAGTAGAGGATGCGCTCGATGTCGCGCAGGGTCATGTCGAGCATCAGGCCAATGCGCGAAGGCAGCGACTTCAGGAACCAGATGTGTGCGGTCGGGCTGGCCAGCTCGATGTGGCCCATGCGCTCGCGACGGACCTTTGCCAGAGTGACCTCGGTGCCACACTTTTCGCAGACCACGCCGCGGTGCTTCATGCGCTTGTACTTGCCGCACAGGCACTCGTAGTCCTTGATCGGACCGAAGATCGCAGCGCAGAACAGACCGTCGCGCTCGGGCTTGAACGTGCGGTAGTTGATCGTCTCCGGCTTCTTCACCTCGCCAAACGACCATGAGCGAATGAGGTCCGGCGACGCGAGTGCGATCTTGATCGCGTCGAAGTCCAGCGTCTGACGCTGCTGGTTGAACAGGTTAAGCAGGTCTTTCATGGGGTTCTCCTGTGCTCAGCAGCCGATCACTTGGTCTTGGTTTCTTCAAGCTCGATATTGATCGCGAGCGAGCGGATTTCCTTGACCAGCACGTTGAACGACTCGGGCATGCCGGCGGCCATCTCGTGATCGCCGTCGACGATGTTCTTGTACATCTGGTTGCGGCCGGACACGTCGTCGGACTTGACCGTGAGCATTTCCTGCAGCGTGTACGCGGCACCGTACGCCTCGAGCGCCCAGACCTCCATTTCGCCGAAACGCTGGCCACCGAACTGCGCCTTGCCACCAAGCGGCTGCTGGGTGACCAGCGAGTACGGACCCGTCGAACGCGCGTGCATCTTGTCGTCGACGAGATGGTTGAGCTTGAGCATGTGCATGTAGCCGACAGTGACCGGGCGATCGAAGGCTTCGCCAGTGCGGCCGTCAAACAGCTGCGTCTGCCCCGACTCAGGCAAGTCGGCGAGCTTCAGCATGGCCTTGATCTCGGACTCGAACGCGCCGTCGAACACCGGCGTCGCCATCGGCACGCCATTGCGGAGGTTGCGCGCGAGCGCAAGCAGTTCGTCATCGTTGAGCGACTTCAGGTCGACCCGCGCCTTGAACGCGTCCTTGTCATGGTTGTAGATCGCGTCGAGGAACTTGCGCACCTCGCCAACCTTCTCGTTGGCATCCAGCATGCGACCGATCTTTTCGCCGAGGCCCTTGGCGGCCCAGCCGAGGTGGGTCTCGAGGATCTGCCCGATGTTCATGCGTGAGGGCACGCCGAGCGGATTCAGCACGATGTCGACTGGGCGGCCATCAGCCGCATAGGGCATATCCTCGACCGGCACGATCATCGAAACCACACCCTTGTTGCCGTGGCGACCCGCCATCTTGTCGCCGGGTTGGATGCGGCGCTTCACGGCGAGGTAGACCTTGACCATCTTGAGCATGCCGGGGGCGAGATCGTCGCCCGCGGTGATCTTGGCCTGCTTCTCCCTGAAGCGGCGATCGAACTCCTCGCGATGGCCCTTGACCTGTTCCTGCGCACGCTCGAGGAAATCGGCCGCATCCTCGTCCTTCATGCGGATCGAGAACCACTCGTCCTTCTTCAGGCCATCGAGGTACGCGTCGGTGATTTCGACGCCCTTCTTGAGGCCGCCAGGACCGCCGTTGGCGACCTTGCCGACGATCGCCGTGCGCAGGCGCGCGTAGATCGCACCCTCGAGGATGCGGAACTGGTCATCGAAGTCCTTTTTGATGCGCTTGATCTCCATCTCCTCGATCTGGCGCGCACGCTTGTCCTTCTCGATGCCATCACGGGTGAACACGGAGACATCGATCACCGTGCCATCCATGCCCGGCGGCACGCGCAGCGAGCTGTCCTTCACGTCCGAGGCCTTCTCGCCAAAGATCGCACGCAGCAGCTTCTCCTCGGGCGTGAGCTGGCTCTCGCCCTTCGGCGTGACCTTGCCGACGAGGATGTCGCCGGCCTTGACCTCGGCTCCGATATAGACGATGCCAGATTCGTCGAGACGCGCGAGCGCCTGCTCACCGACGTTGGGAATGTCGGCAGTGATCTCCTCGGGACCGAGCTTGGTGTCGCGGCACTGGCAGGTCAGTTCCTCGATGTGGATCGTCGTGTAGCGGTCCTCCTGGACCACACGCTCCGAGATCAGGATCGAGTCCTCGAAGTTGTAGCCGTTCCACGGCATGAACGCGACGAGCATGTTCTGGCCTAGCGCGAGTTCGCCAAGGTCGGTGGACGGACCGTCGGCGAGCACGTCGCCCTTCTCGACCCTGTCGCCGACCTTCACCAGCGGACGCTGGTTGAGGTTGGTGTTCTGATTCGAGCGGGTGTACTTGGTCAGCGGATAGATGTCGACGCCCGCGTCGTTCTCGCCGATCTCGCTTTCGTGCACGCGCACGACGATGCGCGCGGCGTCGACCTGGTCGATCTCGCCGCCGCGGCGCGCAGCAACGATCACGCCCGAGTCGCGCGCCACGGCGCGCTCGATGCCGGTACCAACGACCGGGGTCTGCGCGCGCAGCGTCGGCACGGCCTGGCGCTGCATGTTCGCGCCCATGAGTGCGCGGTTGGCGTCATCGTGTTCGAGGAACGGCACCAGCGCGGCAGCAACCGACACGGTCTGCATCGGCGACACGTCCATGTACTCGATGTCGCTGGACGGGCGCAGTTCCGACTCGCCATGCGAACGGCAGGAGACGAAGTCCTCGACGAAACTGCCGTCCTTCTTGAGCGGCGAGTTCGCCTGGGCGATCACATGGTCGCCTTCGTCGATCGCCGACAGGTACTCGACCTCGTTGGTGATCTTGCCGTTGACGACCTTGCGGTACGGCGTCTCGAGGAAGCCATACTCGTTGGTGCGCGCATACACGGCCAGCGAATTGATCAGGCCGATGTTCGGACCTTCCGGCGTCTCGATCGTGCAGACACGGCCGTAATGGGTCGGATGCACGTCGCGCACCTCGAAACCGGCACGTTCACGGGTAAGGCCGCCCGGGCCGAGCGCCGAGACGCGGCGCTTGTGAGTGACTTCCGACAGCGGATTGTTCTGGTCCATGAACTGCGAGAGCTGCGAGGAGCCAAAGAACTCCTTGATCGCCGCCGCCACTGGCTTGGCGTTGATCAGCTCCTGCGGGGTCAGGCCTTCCGATTCAGCCAGCGACAGGCGCTCCTTGACCGCGCGCTCGACACGCACGAGGCCAATGCGGAACACGTTCTCGGCCATCTCGCCGACCGAACGCACGCGGCGGTTGCCGAGGTGATCGATGTCGTCGACCGTGCCACGGCCGTTGCGGATCTCGATCAGCACCTTGAGCACGTCGAGGATGTCCGAACCGTCGCCCAGTTCCTTGACCAGCGACTTCGACGCTTCGTCGTTGCGGTCGCGGAAGTAGCGCCCGTCATAGAGCACACCGGGACCGCGGTCGTCCTTGCGGCCGACGCGGCGGTTGAACTTCATGCGACCAACGCGATCGAGATCGTAGCGCTCGGACGAGAAGAACAGGTTCTGGAACAAATTCTGCGCGGCGTCCTTGGTCGGCGGTTCGCCCGGGCGCATCATGCGATAGATCTCGACCAGCGCCTCGAGCGGCGTACGGCTCGGATCGATACGCAGGGTCTTGGAGATGTAGTCACCGCGATCGAGGTCGTTGACCCACAGGGTCGCGATCCTCTCGACGCCGGCCTTGCGGAACGCCTCAAGGTGCGAGTCGGCCAGTTCGGTGTTGGCCGCGGCGAGCAGTTCGCCGGTCTTGGTGTCGACGATGTCGGTGGCGAGGATTCGGCCGACCAGGTATTCGTCGGGCACTTCCAGCGACTTGATCTTGGCCGCTTCGAGCCGGCGCACATGGCGTGCGGTGATGCGCTTGCCGGTCTCGACGATGACCTCGTCGCCGACCTTGAGGTCGAAGTTCAGCGTCTCGCCGCGCAGGCGTTCGGCAACGAGCTCGAGCTCGGCGCCGTCCTTCTTGCCGAGATGGAAGACGTTGTGCTCGAAGAAGATGTCGAGCATCTGCTCATTGGTGTAGCCGAGCGCGCGCAGAAGGATCGTCACCGGCAGCTTGCGGCGACGGTCGATGCGCGTGAACAGGGCGTCCTTCGGGTCGAACTCGAAGTCGAGCCACGAGCCACGATACGGGATCACGCGCGCGCTGTAGAGCAGCTTGCCCGACGAATGCGTCTTGCCACGGTCGTGGTCGAAGAACACGCCCGGCGAACGATGCAGCTGCGAAACGATGACGCGCTCGGTGCCGTTGACGATGAAGGTGCCGGTATCGGTCATGAGCGGCAGTTCGCCCATGTAGACTTCCTGCTCCTTGACGTACTTGATTGCCTTGTTCGATGACTCGCGGTCGTAGATCACGAGGCGCACGGTCACGCGCAACGGTGCACCGTAGCTCATGCCGCGCGACCGGCATTCGCGCTCGTCGAACGGCGGCTCGCCGAGGCGATAGCTGACATACTCGAGTGCGGCATTGCCCGAATAGCTCGAAATCGGGAACACCGAATTGAGCGCGGCGTGCAGCCCCTTGTCTTCACGCTTGTTCGGATCGCCGTCGAGTTGCAGGAACTCGCGGTAGGAATCGACCTGGATCGCAAGCAGGAACGGCACATCGAGTACCGGTGGCCGCTTGCCGAAATCCTTGCGGATGCGCTTCTTTTCAGTGAACGAGTAGGTCATCGTGGGGTACCGCCTCGGAGCTTGGCCAGCGCGGGGGACGCCAGCCGGGGTTTGAAATGCCGGGATTCGGGATTGGGGATTCGGAATTCGTCAGGAACCGGCGGCTTTGCCTGCTCTTGCGAATCCCGTATCGCCAATCACCAATCCCGTTGCTGCAACGGACAAAGCCCGGGGGTTTGCACCCCCAGGCTTCTTGGCGTCATTCCGGCGATGGACGGAGCCCGGCGTACTGCATCGATGCAGGCGCTGGACCCCGGATCGCCGCCCGTCCGTGGGCTGTCCGGGATGACTTCATCCTGAAGTCACTTGACCTCGACAGTGGCGCCGGCGGCTTCGAGATCCTTCTTGAAGTTCGCAGCCTCGTCCTTCGACACGCCTTCCTTGAGGACACCACCCGCTTCGGTGAGGTCCTTGGCTTCCTTGAGACCGAGGCCGGTGATCGCACGGACCGCCTTGATCACGTCGACCTTCTTGTCACCCGCGCTCTTCAGCACGATGGTGAACTCGGTCTGCTCCTCGGCCGGAGCGGCGGCAGCGGCCGGACCGGCCGCCACGGCAACCGGGGCGGCGGCGGACACGCCGAACTTTTCCTCGATGGCCTTGACCAACTCCATCACTTCCATGAGCGACTTCGCGGCGATCGCGTCGACAATCTGATCGTTCGACAGAGACATTGATGTTTACCTTCTGAATGTTTGACTGGATGGGATTCTGTGGATCGTCGCCGGGTCGGGCGTCACGCCGTTTCGGCAGCAGCGGGGACATCGCCACCGCCCTGCTTGTCGGCGACCGCCTTGACCGCGCGTGCGAACATCGCGGCGGGTTCGGCGAGCACACGGGCCAGCATGGCCAGCGCCTGATCGCGGGTCGGCAGCGCGGCAAGCACGTCGACATGGCTGGCCGGGTACTGCTGGCCGCCGACGGCGACGACCTTCGGCTTCAGCTTGTCGTTCGACTTGGCGAACTCCTTGATGAGGCGGCCGGCTGCGCCGGGCTCCTCGGTCGAGAACGCATACAGCAGCGGACCGACGAGCGAGTCTTGCACGCACTCGAACTCGGTGCCGGCGACGGCACGCGAGGCGAGCGTGTTCTTGACGACACGCAGGTAGACGCCGGTTTCGCGTGCCTTCCTGCGCATCGCGGTCAACTGCTCGACCGTGGTGCCTGCATACTCGGCTGCGATCAGGGAGTGGGCCGTGCCCGCGACGCCGGACAATTCGGCGACGACTTCTTTCTTCTGGGACAGATTGAGAGCCATTGGCACTCCTTCGTTAGAGCGGGGGCCCGTGATTCGCGGCGGGTGACCAGCGGAGAGCTCGAACTCAAGCGCTTCCGCGAACCACCTTTCCGAACCTCGAATCCCTGCCTCTCGATTCCGCTCGCGGCTCCTGCCGCTTGCGGTCCTGGTCGGTTCCCGTCCTGGGAGCCGGGGACGTCGATACGTCCCGGCGGTGGCCTTTCTGACCGATCTGTCCAGCGACCTGAAACAGAGAACGTCCAGCAGGGGCACCATCTGCGCAGGCTGGCTGTTTTGAGGCCTTGCCGACGGATCGGGATCATCCTTCGCAGGAAACAGCATCCATGCGTCCCGACCCGGCGGTGCTGGCCGCCTGCGGTCTTTGACGGCGGTCGCCCAGCCGTTTCCGGCCGGGCGATGCCCTCAAAATCGACCGACCGGCTGCACGCGGCAGCCGACCGTGGAAATACTTACTTGAGCGGCAGGCTCGACGGATCGATCGCCACGCCGACGCCCATCGTGCTCGACAGCGACACCTTCTGCACGAACACGCCCTTTGCCGCGGCGGGCTTCGCCTTGACGAGGTCGGCCAACAGGGCGCCGAGGTTCTCGCTGAGCGCGCTGGCCTCGAAATTCACCTTGCCGATCGTGCAGTGGATGATGCCGGCCTTGTCGTTGCGGAAACGCACCTGACCCGCCTTCGCGTTCTTGACTGCATTGACGACGTCCGCCGCGACCGAGCCATCCTTCGGATTCGGCATCAGGCCACGCGGGCCGAGCAGCTGGCCGAGCTTGCCGACGACGCGCATCGCGTCCGGCGTCGCAATCACGCGGTCGTAGTTCATCTCGCCGGTCTGCATGCGTTCGGCGAGGTCATCCATGCCGACCGCATCGGCGCCTGCGGCCTTGGCCGCTTCGGCCTTCTCACCCGGCGGGCAGAACACTGCCACGCGCACGCTCTTGCCGGTGCCATGCGGCAGCACGGACGAACCGCGCACACCCTGGTCGGACTTCTTCGCATCGATGCCGAGGCGGATCGCCACGTCGACCGATTCGACGAACTTCGTCTTGGCACCATCCTTGACGATCTTGATCGCCTCGTCGAGGCCATAGGCCTTGCCCGGAACGACCTTCTCGCGGAGGGCCTTGTAGCGCTTTCCAATCGTTGCCATGTCTTAGCCCTCCACCACCAGACCCATGCTGCGCGCGCTGCCGGCGATCGTGCGCACGGCCGCATCCAGGCTCGCCGCGGTCAGATCAGGCTCCTTCGTCTTGGCGATATCCTCGAGCTGCTTGCGCGTGACCTTGCCCACCTTTTCGGTGTTCGGTCGCTTGGAACCGGACTGGATGCCGACGGCCTTCTTGAGAAGGATCGACGCCGGCGGGGTCTTGGTGATGAACGTGAAGCTGCGGTCCGAATACGCCGTGATGACGACCGGGATCGGCAGGCCGGGCTCGAGCTTCTGCGTGGCGGCATTGAACGCCTTGCAGAACTCCATGATGTTGAGGCCACGCTGACCGAGCGCGGGGCCGACCGGCGGCGAGGGGTTGGCCTGACCGGCCTTCACCTGCAGCTTGATGTAACCGACTACCTTCTTTGCCATGTTTCACTCCTGCGAGTGCAAGCGCCTGTTGTCAGGCTCCTCGCTGTTTTTGGAATCATGGGATTGGGGATTCGGGATTGGGGATTCGGAAAGAGCAAAAGCGCGTGCTTTTTCGCTTCACCGAATCCCCAATCCCGAATCCCGAATCCCGGCCCTCAGGCCTTCTCCACCTGTCCGAACTCGAGTTCGACCGGAGTTGAACGCCCGAAAATCAGTACCGCCACGCGCAAGCGGCTCTTTTCGTAGTTGACCTCTTCGACGACACCATTGAAGTCGTTGAAGGGACCTTCGGTGACGCGCACCATCTCGCCCGGCTCGAACAGCACCTTCGGCTTCGGCTTGTCGACGCCTTCCTGCACGCGCTGAACAATTGCCTCGGCCTCGGAATCCTTGATCGGCAGCGGGCGATCGGCAGTACCACCAATGAACCCCATGACCTTCGGGGTTTCCTTGATGAGATGCCAGGAATCGTCGTCGATTCGCAAACCTCCGCCTTCGCCACTGGTCTCGATCTGCACCAGTACATAGCCAGGGAAGAACTTGCGCTCGCTACGGCGCTTTTGACCGCCGCGCATTTCGATGACTTCCTCGGTCGGCACGAGCACGTCGCCGAATTTCTCCTGCATGCCGGCACGCACGATGCGTTCCTTGAGCGCACGCGCGACCTGATGCTCGAAGCCCGAATAGGCGTGGACGACGTACCAGCGCTTGGCCATTGCTTGTGTCACTGCCCGAGTTTCAACAGCCAGTCCATCACAACCACCTTGAGCAGGAGGTCGATGAGTCCCAGCACGATGCTGATGATGATGACCACGACGATGATCACGCCCGTCGTGCGCACCGTCTCTTCGCGAGTCGGCCATACGACCTTGCGCAGTTCGAACTGTGACTCGGCGATGTATTCACGCAGGGCGCGTCCGCTGTGCGTGCCGGCACCGACAACGATGGCAAGCACGAAGGCGACGACCAGGCCGATCGCACGCACGGCGACCGGCCACTGGTTGGCGAAGTAGTAGAAACCGACGATCCCCGCCACGACGACCAGCCCCGCCAGCCACAGCTTGACGCGATCGGCCGGGCTGTTGCCGCCGCTGTGTTCGACCTTTGCGTTCATTCCTGCCGTCGTCTCGATTCGTTCACTGGACCACCGGAGCGACTTGCGCTCCGGTGGCACGCCAGGAGGGACTCGAACCCCCAACCTGCGGTTTTGGAGACCGCTGCTCTGCCAATTGAGCTACTGGCGTTCATTTCAGCCGTCCTCCCTGACGACAAAAGAACAAACCAGCATCCCTGCTGGACCATTCAAGAACAGCTTGGCGTCGGGCAGGGATTCCCGGCCCGCTTCACGGGCCGCTCCAATCCCTGAGCCCTCGTCCCCTGCCCCTTTTACTGGATGATCTTCGCCACCACGCCCGCGCCGACCGTGCGGCCACCCTCGCGGATCGCGAAGCGCAGACCCTCGTCCATCGCGATTGGCGCGATCAGCGTCACCACCATCTTGATGTTGTCGCCGGGCATCACCATCTCCACGCCTTCCGGCAGCTCCACCGCACCCGTCACGTCCGTCGTGCGGAAGTAGAACTGCGGGCGGTAGCCCTTGAAGAACGGCGTGTGACGACCGCCCTCCTCCTTCGACAACACGTACACCTCCGCCTCGAACTTCGTGTGCGGCGTGATCGTACCCGGCTTGGCCAGCACCTGGCCACGCTCCACTTCGTCACGCTTGGTGCCGCGCAGCAGCAGGCCCGCGTTGTCGCCCGCCTGGCCCTGGTCCAGCAGCTTGCGGAACATCTCCACGCCCGTGACCGTCGTCTTCTGCGTCGGACGGATGCCGACGATTTCGATTTCGTCACCGACCTTGATCACGCCGCGCTCGATGCGGCCCGTCACCACCGTGCCGCGTCCCGAAATCGAGAACACGTCCTCGACCGGCATCAGGAACGACTTGTCCACGTCGCGCTGCGGCTCAGGAATCCAGCTGTCCAGCGCTTCCACCAACTTCAGGATCGCCGGCACGCCAATCTCCGACTGGTCGCCTTCCAGCGCCTTCAGCGCCGAGCCCTTCACGATCGGCGTGTCGTCGCCAGGGAAGTTGTACTTCGACAACAACTCGCGGACTTCCATCTCCACCAGCTCCAGCAGCTCCGCGTCGTCCACCATGTCCGCCTTGTTCAGGAAGACCACGATGTACGGCACGCCGACCTGGCGAGCCAGCAGGATGTGCTCGCGCGTCTGCGGCATCGGACCGTCCGCAGCCGAACACACCAGAATCGCACCGTCCATCTGCGCCGCGCCCGTGATCATGTTCTTCACGTAGTCCGCGTGACCCGGACAGTCAACGTGCGCGTAGTGACGCGTCGGCGACTCGTATTCCACGTGCGCCGTCGAGATCGTGATCCCGCGCGCCTTCTCTTCCGGCGCCGCGTCGATCTGGTCGTACGCCTTGAACTCGCCGCCAAAACGCTCCGCCCCGACCTTCGTCAGCGCCGCCGTCAGCGTCGTCTTGCCGTGGTCAACGTGACCGATCGTGCCCACGTTCACATGGGGCTTGGTGCGCTCGAATTTACCTTTTGCCATGGCAGCGTTCTTCTCGAATCGACTAGGGATGTGGGAAAGCGGTGGTGCTCACGAATGGAATCGAACCATCGACCTCTTCCTTACCAAGGAAGTGCTCTACCGACTGAGCTACGTGAGCAGGTACTCGTGCGACCCTCCCTGCTCGCAAGGAACAACCCGGCATCCATGCCGGACTTTTCAAAACAGTTGAAGCTGAAGCCGTAAACCTTGCCGGGTGTCCAGTGGAGCGGGAGACGGGAATCGAACCCGCACAATCAGCTTGGAAGGCTGAGGTTCTACCATTGAACTACTCCCGCCCGGGCCGAACTCCTTGAATCTGAACAGGTCGCGCCGCTTTCGCGTCGCGTTCCGATTCGCTCCTGCGAATCGGTCGAACCGGCACCCCATCCGGTGGTTCTCATCCACCTCCTGCGGGGCCGTGCCACTGGTACAGCTGGTGGAGGGAGGTGGATGACTCCGGGCTTCCTGCCCTCCGCCCCTCCGGGGCCGCGCCGCTTCGCGTCGCGTTCCGATTCGCTCCTGCGAATCGGTCGAACCGGCACCCGATTCGGTGGTTCTCATCCACCTCCTGCGGGGCCGTGCCACTGGTACAGCTGGTGGAGGGAGGTGGATGACTCCGGGCTTCCTGCCCTCCGCCCCTCCGGGGCCGCGCCGCTTCGCGTCGCGTTCCGATTCGCTCCTGCGAATCGGTCGAACCGGCACCCGATTCGGTGGTTCTCATCCACCTCCTGCGGGGCCGTGCCACTGGTACAGCTGGTGGAGGGAGGTGGATGACTCCGGGCTTCCTGCCCTCCGCCCGTCCGGGGCCGCGCCGCTTCGCGTCGCGTTCCGATTCGCTCCTGCGAATCGGTCGAACCGGCACCCGATTCGGTGGTTCTCATCCACCTCCTGCGGGGCCGTGCCACTGGTACAGCTGGTGGAGGGAGGTGGATTCGAACCACCGAAGGCGTGAGCCAGCAGATTTACAGTCTGCCCCCGTTGGCCGCTTGGGTATCCCTCCGGAAAACGGAGCCGCGCATTGTCGCGGACGGGTTCGGGGGGTGTCAACAGTCCCACCGCCCCCGATGGGGTCCGAACGAGATGGCAGGACGGGAGTTCATGCGGACCGTCGCGGATTTTTCGGCTCCGCCGCCGCCCCCCGTACGGATTGCGGCGCGGACTGCACTGACGACCTCGACTCGTCACAAGCCGCCCGCATCCGACCCAGCCCTGTCCGGGCTTGCTTTGGTGGTAGCGGCTTCCACCGCAAGAGCGTCAGTGGCCCTTGCCCCGCTTCGACGACCACGCCGGAACGTGGTTCTTCGGCTTCCATCCAGCCACCCTCTTGAGTACCGCCTCGCGCTGCGCGGAATCCAGGGCGGATTCGGCGGAGGGCAGAAACTCCGCTGCGCTCCGGTTTTCAGGTGCGGCCAGCAGGAACCAGAAAAAAGCCTGTTCGGGATCGCGCGCACGGCCTTCGCCATTCCAATAGGCCGCAGCCAGACGCATCTGCGCCGCGGCGTGACCGGCATCGGCAGCCACCTTGAACAGGTCCGCAGCGCGCGCCGCGTCCGGCACGACGTTCTCGCCGTTGAAGTGAACCAGACCCAGGGCGTAGTTCGCGTCCGGGTCGCCGGTCGCGGCCGCATTCTGCAAATGAGTCAGCGCGGAAGCCTCGTCCCCGCGCTCAAGCGCCAGCGTGCCCAAGGTCATAAGGGCGAGGGCGTGACCCTGCTCACCCGCTGCGGCCAACCACTGCGTGCCTTTCGCCCGGGATTCTTCCCGACCGGACTCGAGCAGCAGGATGCCCAGCGTGAACTGCGCCTGCGCATCACCGCTCTCGGCGGAGGCATGCAATGCGTCCGGCGCCTGCTGTGATTCGCGCCGTTCGCCGGCGGGCTCTTGCTGATCGACCTCGTCCGCCGGGACAGCCTGACCAGTGCACGCCGCAATCAAGGGCACGGCGAGCACGATCCCAGCGAGGCGCCACTTCATCCGCATCTCCGGTCACCGGGCCGATGTGACGAGAGCGGATTCTGGACTGATCAGACGTTGAAACGGAAGTGCAGAACGTCGCCTTCCTTGACGATGTAGTCCTTGCCTTCGAGGCGCAGGCGGCCGGCTTCGCGGGCACCGGCTTCGCCCTTGTAGCGGATGTAGTCGTCGTAGGCGATCGTCTCGGCACGGATGAAGCCGCGCTCGAAGTCGGTGTGGATGACGCCCGCCGCCTGCGGCGCGGTGGCGCCGACCTTGACCTGCCAGGCACGCACCTCTTTCTCGCCAGCGGTGAAATAGGTCTGCAGGCCAAGCAGGGCGTAGCCGGCGCGAATCACGCGATTCAAACCCGGTTCGTCGAGCCCCATGTCGGCAAGGAACTCGGCACGATCGGCATCGTCAAGCTGGGCAAGCTCCTCCTCGATGGCTGCGCAGACCGGCACGACCTGGGCGCCTTCGGCGGCTGCGTGCTCGCGCACGCGCTCGAGGAAGGGATTGTCCTGGAAGCCGTCCTCGCGCACGTTGGCGATGTACATCAGGGGCTTCAGGGTCAGCAGGAACAGGTCGCGGACGAGTTGCTTCTCCTCGTCGTCCAATCCGATGCTGCGGGCCGAACGTCCCTCGTCGAGTGCGGCGCGCAGCTTCTGCAGCACCGGACGACGTGCCAGCGCGTCCTTGTCGTTGGCCTTGGCCGCCTTCTCGACGCGGGCCAGCGCCTTGTCGACGGATTCGAGATCGGCCAGGGCCAGTTCGGTATCGATCGTCTCGATGTCGGCGATCGGATCGATGCGCCCGGCAACGTGGACGATGTCGGTGTCCTCGAAGCAGCGCACGACGTGTGCGATCGCATCAACCTCGCGGATGTGGGCGAGGAACTTGTTGCCGAGCCCCTCTCCCTTCGAGGCACCGGCGACCAGTCCCGCAATGTCGACGAACTCCATCGTCGTCGGGATGATCTTGAGTGGCTTGGCAATACTGGACAGTGCCTCGAGGCGCGGATCGGGCACCGGTACCACGCCCACGTTCGGGTCGATCGTGCAGAACGGGAAATTCGCTGCGGCGATGCCCGCCTTGGTCAGCGCGTTGAACAGGGTCGACTTGCCGACATTGGGCAAGCCGACGATGCCGCATTTGATGCCCATGACTCGAGATCCGTGATTGGTGATTCGTGGTTGGTGATTCGTGAAAGCCGCAAGACGAGCTTGCGGTTCGGAATGGCGACGAAGAACTGGTGCTTCTTCGGATCACCGATCACGAATCACGAATCACGATTACTGGTGTGCAACCTCTGCATCGCCTTGTCGAACTCGCCGGCGACGATCATCGGCACCAGGTCCAGCGCCGCGCCGACGCCGCCGAGGATGGCCTGCTCGTCATTCACTCCGGGCCGCCCGAGCACCCATGAGGTGACGCGGTCCTTGTGGCCGGGATGGCCGATGCCGATGCGCAGGCGGTGGAAACGGCCGTGGCCGAGGTGGGCGAACAGGTCACGCAGGCCGTTCTGACCACCGTGGCCGCCGTCGAACTTGAGCCGCACCGTGCCAGCGGGCAGGTCGAGTTCGTCGTGGGCGACCAGCATCTCGGCCGGGTCGATCTTCCAGTAGCGCAGGGCGGCAGCGACGGCGAGGCCACTGCGATTCATGAAGGTGATCGGCTTGAGCAGCCACACCGGCTGGCCGTCGACGACGATCCTGGCCGTCTCGGCATGCAGCTTCGACTCGATGCCGAAGCGCACACCCTCGCGCTGCGCCAGCGCATCGACGAACCAGAACCCGGCGTTGTGCCGGGTCCTGAGGTGTTCGGCCCCGGGGTTGCCGAGGCCGACCACAAGGCGCAGGCCAGCCATGCCGCCCTGTGCCGCCGCTTACTTCTTCGCGTCCTTCTTCGGCGCGTCCTTCTTCGCATCCGCGGCAGGAGCCGCCTCGCCCTCGGCAGGAACAGGATCGACCTCTTCCTTCGCTTCCTTGGCGATGACGATGGCGATGTCGTGTTCCTTGCCGAGCTTCAGCTCGGGGATCTCGACGCCGCCCGGCAGCTTGACCTGCGAAAGATGGACGATATCGCCGACGCCCAGGCCGGAGAGGTCGACCTCGATGAACTCCGGCAGATCCTTCGGCAGGCACGAGACGAGGACTTCGTTGAGCTCGTGGGTGATGACCACGCCCGAGGTCTTGCCGGCAACCGATTGCTCCTGATTCAGGAAATGCAGCGGCACACGCAGGCGGATCGGCTGGTCGTCGAGCACGCGCTGGAAGTCGAGGTGGGCGATCTGCGACTTGAATGGGTGGCGCTGCATGTCACGCAACAGCACCTTCTGCACGTCGCCGTTGAGGTCGAGGTCGAGGATCGCCGAGTAGAACGACTCGTGTTGCGAGGCGAGCCAGACGGCCTCGTGCTCGATCTGGATACTTACTGGGTCGAGCTTGCCGCCATAGACGACGGCCGGCACCTGCCCCGCACGACGCAGGCGGCGGCTCGCACCTTTCCCCTCGTCCTTGCGCAGCTGGACCGAAATCTTGTGTGACTTTGCCATGTTGGTACTACCTGTCTTTCGATGGACCGCCTCGCGGCGGCGATTGGACTTCCCCGCGACCAGGGAAGCCTTGGAACGGATCTCGACATTGCGCCGGACGGGCGCCGCGCCTCAATCCACGTAAAGCGAACTGACTGACTCGCCGTAGGCGATGCGGCGGATCGTCTCGGCGAGCAGTTCGGCCACCGACAGCTGGCGGATGCGCGCGCAGGCCTGGGCGGCCGGCGACAGCGCTATGGTGTCGGTGACGACGAGCTCGTCGAGCTGCGAGCCTTCGATGTTCTGGATCGCCGGGCCGGACAGCACCGGATGCGTGCAGTAGGCGACGACCTTGCGTGCGCCGTTGCGCTTGAGCGCAGCCGCGGCGGCGCACAGCGTTCCGGCGGTGTCGACGATGTCGTCGACGAGCACGCAGACCTTGTCGCGCACCTCGCCGATGATGTTCATCACGGTCGATTCGTTCGGCCGCGGGCGGCGCTTGTCGATGATCGCGAGATCGGCGTCGTCGAGGCGCTTGGCGATCGCCCGCGCGCGCACCACGCCCCCGACGTCGGGGCTGACCACGATCAGGTTGTCCCTGGCGTAGTAGCGCCAGATGTCGGCCAGCAGCACCGGCGAGGCATAGACGTTGTCGAGCGGGATGTCGAAGAAGCCCTGGATCTGGTCGGCGTGCAGGTCGACCGTCAGCACGCGGTCGGTGCCGACCGTGCCGATCATCTTCGCCGCGACCTTGGCCGTGATCGCCACGCGCGCCGAGCGCTGGCGGCGGTCCTGGCGCGCATAGCCGAAGTACGGCAGCACCGCGGTCACGCTGGCCGCCGAGGCGCGCTTGAGCGCATCCACCAGCACCAGCAGTTCCATGAAGTTGTCCGCCGTCGGCGCCGAGGTCGGCTGGATGACGAACACCTCCTGGCGGCGCACGTTCTCCTCGATCTCGACCTGCACCTCGCCGTCGCTGAAGCGGCCGACCTGGGCCTTGCCGAGCGGGATGGCGAGCTCCTCGCAGATGGTCTGCGCGAGCGGCCGGTTGGCGTTGCCGCTGAACACCAGGATGCCGGTGGATTTCGCCGCCGTATTCACACGCCACTCCGTCAACGCAGTGCCGCCATCGCCAGGCCGGCATGAGGGGTCGCCGCCTGTCGCGACGTGGCTGGGGCGGCAGGATTCGAACCTGCGAATGCCGGGATCAAAACCCGGTGCCTTACCACTTGGCGACGCCCCAGCGGAAACCCGGAACCTTCACGGCACGGTGGAACGGCCGTGCGCCTTCAAGCCATGCTGCCACCAGCCGCCGCCGTGAGCAGCGGCGAGCGGTCGATGCCGCGTGCGATCCACGCACGCATCCCGGCCGGACAGGCCGCAACCAAGCCTGCACCTTCGCTCCCAACGGGCATGAACACCGCACCACCCGAACCGCTCAGACGCGGTTCGCCGTGAGGTGCCAGCCAATCGAAGACGCGCGCAACGGCCGGAAAACGCGCACGCACGACCGGTTCGAACGCGTTTCGCGTCGGCTCGCCGGAAAGGAAGCCGCGAATTGTCAGCGGTGGCATGTCGCGTGTCAATTCCGGGGCGCGGAAAAGCTCGCCGGTCGGCACACCGACACCGGGGTCGACGACCAAGTAGTCGGTCGGCGTCAGCTCGAGCGGCGTCAGCGCTTCGCCGATGCCTTCGGCAAACGCGCTGCGCCCGCGCACGAACACCGGCACGTCGGCGCCAAGCGCCAGGCCGAGGCCAGCGAGGACATCATTGCCCAGGCCGAGACCCCAGAGTCGGTCGAGGCCGACCAGCACGGTGGCTGCGTCGGAGCTGCCGCCGCCGAGTCCGCCGCCGAGCGGGATGCGCTTGTCGACGGCGATGTCGGCACCGAGTCCGGGCTGGCCAACGTGCTCGCGCAGGCGCCGTGCGGCGCGCACGACGAGGTCGTCGTGCTCGGCCACACCGGCGAGGGTCGAGGCACGCCGAATTACACCGTCCGCGCGCGGGCGCAAATGCACGGTGTCGCCCCAGTCGAGCAGGTGGAACACGGTCTGCAGCAGGTGGTAGCCATCGGCCCGCCGGCCAATGACATGCAGGAACAGGTTGAGCTTGGCCGGCGCCGGCCAGGCGCTCCAGCCCTCTTCGGCGGAAAAGCTCATGGCGTCTGCCAGCGTTCAATGACGAGCCGCACGCGATAGCCGCCGCGGCTGGCGAACACGCGCCGCGGTAGTGCCGGCGTGGTGCCATCGAAATAGTCGGGATAGTCGATTTTCCAACCATCCTCGAGCAGCGAAGCCGGCAGGCCGTCGGCGCGGAAGACCAGTTCCCCTTGTGTGCCGGCGCGTGCCGCGCGCACCCACGAGGCCAGTTGCGCGACTGGCACCTTCCAACCGAGTTCACGTTCGAGCAGGGCAGCCGCGTTGCCACCAAGCACCGGGCCGGCACGCAGGCCGGTCAGCTCGGCCCGCGTCGCATCGCCTTCGAGGGTCCAGGTCTTGCCGGTGACCGGCGCATTCACCGTGAAGCGGTAGTGGTCGCGGTCCTGCCACCATTCGAGCGATCCACTGCCGCCATCCTGGGGGGTCGCCACGGCCAGACGCCCCTTGAGCGCCCATGCCGGCTGCGCAGCGAGCGAGCGCTCACGCTGCGCCTGCGCCTCCATCAAGCCGGCATCAGGACGGATGCGCTGCGACGCGCAGCCGGCCAGCCAGGCCAGGCCGAGGGCGCAGGCGAGCAGGCGCAGGGGGACGAAGTACTTCACGGGTCGAAGCGGCCCAGCGTTTCGAGCAGGACCTTGTTGTCCGGATCCTTGCGTCGCCCTTCCTCCCAGACACGGCGTGCCGCGTCGCGCTCACCGCCGACCCACAACACCTCGCCGAAATGGGCGGCGATCTCGGCATCCGGCACCTTCGTATAGGCGCGGCGCAGCTGTCGGGTCGCTTCGTCGAGGTCGCCGAGGCGATAGTGCACCCAGCCGTAGCTGTCGATGATCGCCGCCTCGTCGGGCTTCAGCGCGAGCGCGCGGCGGATCAGGTCCAGCGCCTCCGCGTGGCGATCGGTGCGGTCGGCCAGGGTGTAACCAAGCGCGTTCAGCGCTTCGGCGTTGTCGGCATCCGCTTCGATGATTGCGCGCAGATCGCGCTCGGCCGCAGCAAGGTCATCGCGCTCGATCGCCAGCATCGCGCGCGCATAGAGCAGGCGCGAATCTCCGGGAAACTGATCCAGCCCGCGCTGGTAGACCGCGTCAGCCTCGCCTGTCTGCGCCTTCGCATCGAGCAGTTCGGCTTCGAGCAGGTACAGGCGAACCGCATCCTCGACATCGGTGCCGGCCACCATGCGCAGTTCGGCCAGACGCTGGCGTGCAGCGACCGCGTCGCCCGCCTTGTCGCTCAGCACGACGATGCGCATGCCGGCGGCGAACCAGCGTTCGTCGCCTTCGGGAACTTCCCGATACCAGCCGATCGCCTCATGCGGGCGTTCGAGGAACTCGGCAACCTGGCCGAGCAGCATGAGCCGCTTCGGCGAGCGTTCGCCGCCGTGTTTCTCGATCTCGCCATACAGCGCCGCCAGCAGGG
This sequence comes from Dokdonella sp., assembly GCF_019634775.1. Classification (NCBI taxonomy): domain Bacteria; kingdom Pseudomonadati; phylum Pseudomonadota; class Gammaproteobacteria; order Lysobacterales; family Rhodanobacteraceae; genus Dokdonella; species Dokdonella sp. The sequence continues at coordinate 1,731,366 of NZ_JAHCAS010000001.1, read as the reverse complement.
CCTTGTCGCCAGCACGTGCGGCATAGGCGGCCCGTGCGCCGAATGTCCCGTCGGTCTGTTCGCCGGCGGCGAGCACGCGTGCGGCACCGACGTTGTCGCCACTGTCGCCGAGCAGCGCCGCGTAGCCACTGCGCAGACGCAAGCTGCCAGGATCACGTTTGAGCGCCTCGGCGTACTGACGGCGCGCCGCATCGTGGTCACCGCGATCGATGGCGAGCTGGGCACTCCAAGCATGGGTATCGGCACTGGGAAAGCGTGCCAGTGCTTGGTCGGCAAGGCGCGTGGCCAGGTCCTTGTCGCCGAGACGCAAGGCGAGCTGGCTCATTGCCACCCAGTCAGCCTCGCCCTGGCCCAAACGCTCCGGCGTGGCGACCTGAGCCAGCATGCGCGCGGCAAGCGCCTTGTCGGCACTGCCGACGAGCACCTGGGCAAACGCGCGCCATGCGCGACGATCCCCTTTTGCAATCAGGCGTTCAAGCTCGACCGTGGCGGTATCGACATCGCCCTCGCCAAGCGCGATCCAGGCCCGCGACTGCACGATCCCCAGTGCATCGGGGGCAAGCGACTGCCAACGCGCAAGCGAGCTGCGTGCGGTCGGCCAGGCCTTGATCGCGATGGCCAGGCGCGTCGCCTGCTCAGCCACCGCCGGATCGGTCGTCAGCACCGCCGCGCGCGCATAGCGACGCGCGGCCTCGGCGAGGTCGTTGCGCTGCATTCCCAGTTCGGCAGCGATCAGTTGCAGCGGCAGGTCGTCCTCTATGGCGACCGGGTGCACGCTCTGTGTGGTCGACTGACGCAGGGCAGGTCGTGCCTGCGGCGCCGTGCAACCGGCGAGGGCGACGCCAACCAGCAGCACCAATGCGGTCAAGGCCGGGACCGTGCGGGCGCGGATGAGATGCTTGCGGGAACCGATCGACACGCGCGGACACCTTCGGAAACCGGTACTTGCTTGAACTTGGGGGGTACGGACCGCACAATTTCATGCGACCGCGCCGGCCACGGGTGGCTGGGACCGCATCCGGGACCGGCATCGTCGCTACCCCGCCGCGCACCTGTTCGTTCACGGGCAAGCTTAGCCGATTGTCGCACGCATGGCCCTGATCGCCCTCGGACTCAACCACCTCTCAGCGCCGGTGTCGCTGCGCGAGCGCGTGGCCTTTGCGCCGGAGCATACCGGCCCAGCCCTCGGCCAGTTGATCGCCCAGCCCGGCGTGCGCGAGGCGGCGATCCTGTCGACCTGCAACCGCACCGAGCTCTACTGCAACGTCGAAGCGGGTGCCGAGTCCTCGCCGTTCGAATGGCTGCACCGCCACCGCCAGCTTGCCGGCTCGAACATCGACGAGTTCACCTACCGCCACCACGACGCCGACGCCGTGCGCCACCTGTTCCGCGTCGCCACCGGGCTCGAATCGATGGTGCTCGGCGAACCGCAGATCCTCGGCCAGGTCAAGGACGCCTACACCCTCGCGCGCGAAGCACGCGCGCTCGACGCACCGCTCGAGCGCCTGTTCCAGAACACCTTCGCCGTGGCCAAGCGCGTGCGCTCGGACACGCGCATCGGCGCCAGCACGGTGTCGGTCGCGTTCACCGCGGTGCGCCTGGCCGAGCGCGTGTTTGCCGACCTCGCCGAGGCCTGCGTGCTGCTGATCGGCGCCGGCGAGACGATCGAGCTGGCCGCGCGCCACTTGACCGAGGCGCGCGTGCGTCGCCTGATTGTCGCCAATCGCACGCTCGACAATGCACAGGCGCTGGCCGCGCGCTTCGGCGGCTACGCGATCCCATTGTCCGATCTCGAACGCCATCTGGCCGAAGCCGATATCGTCATCTCCTCGACCGCCGCGCCGGAACCCGTACTGACTCGTGCCATGGTCGCCCGCGCGATCGGCGCGCGCCGACGCCGGCCGATGTTCCTCGTCGACATCGCCGTCCCGCGCGACATCGAAGCCTCGGTCGGTACTCTCGACGATGTCTTCCTCTACACGATCGACGACCTGCGCGAGGTCATCGACGAGAACCTGCGCTCGCGTCAGCAGGCCGCACGCGAGGCCGAGGCGATGATCGAGCTGTCGGTCGAGCACTTCATGGAGTGGTGGCGCGCGCTCGACCTGCGCAACCCGGTCGGTGGCCTGCGCCGCGAGGCCGAAGCCAGCCGCGACGACGTGCTCGCGCGCGCGCGCGCCCTGCTCGCGCGTGGACGCCCGCCCGAGGAGGCCCTCGAGTACCTCGCCCATACCCTGACCAACAAGCTGCTGCATGCGCCGAGCGCAAGCCTGCGCGCAGCCGCGCTGCGGGGCGACATCGAGCTGCTGCGTTCGGCCGAACGCCTGTTCGCGCTCGGCGGGCCCGAATCGGCACCGCCGGCATCGGACGAGCCCGCGTGAATTTCCCTGGCGCGCGACATGGGCCCCGGTTCCTTTGCCATGGCACCACGCTACCGCTAACCTTGGCCGGGTCGCTCACCCCTCACCCTGGCAAGGCATGAGCAAGCAATACGCACTGGTCATCGACGACGAGCGGGATATCCGCGAATTGCTGACCCTGACGCTCGGTCGCATGGGCCTGATCGTCGAAACCGCCGCTACCGTCACCGAAGCCAAGACCCGCCTCGGCGAACAACGCTACGCGCTGTGCTTCACCGACATGCGCCTGCCCGACGGTACCGGCCACGACGTCATCGAGCACATCGCTGCCAACTATGCGGAAACGCCGGTGGCGATGATCACCGCCTACGGCAACGTCGATGCCGCCGTCATCGCACTCAAGGCCGGCGCCTTCGACTTCGTCTCCAAGCCCGTCGACATCAACGTATTGCGTCGCCTCGTGCAGACAGCATTGAAGCTGTCCGAGGAGAAGCGCTCGAGCACGGACGCCAGCCAGTCGCGCCTGATCGGCGATTCGACGGCCATGAACGAACTGCGCGCGACGATCGCCAAGGTCGCGCGCAGCCAGGCACCGGTGTACATCGCCGGCGAATCGGGCGTCGGCAAGGAGCTGGTCGCCCGCCTGATCCATGAACTCGGCCCGCGCGCGGCCGCGCCGTTCGTGCCCGTCAACTGTGGCGCGATCCCTTCGGAGTTGATGGAGAGCGAATTCTTCGGGCACAAGAAAGGCAGTTTCACCGGCGCGCACGCCGACAAGGAAGGCCTGTTCCAGGCTGCACACGGTGGCACCCTTTTCCTCGACGAGGTTGCCGAGCTGCCTGTGCACATGCAGGTCAAGCTGCTGCGCGTGATACAGGAAAAGGCTGTGCGCCCGATCGGCGCGCGCGCGGAAGTACCGGTCGATGTGCGCATCCTCTCGGCCACGCACAAGAATCTCGCCAAGCTGGTCGACCTCGGCGCGTTCCGCCAGGACCTTTTCTACCGCATCAACGTCATCGAACTGCGTGTACCACCGCTGCGCGAGCGCCGCGACGACATCCCCAAACTTGCCGGCCGCGTGCTCGAACGGCTCGGTCGCGACAGCGGCACCACGCCGGCACGACTGACTCCCGATGCACTGAAGTCACTGCTCGACTACGATTTTCCCGGCAACGTGCGCGAACTCGAGAACGTGCTCGAACGCGCCGTGGCCTTGTGCGAGAACGGCACGATCAGCGCCGAAGATCTGCGCCTGGTCGCACGTGCGCCAGCAATGACCAGCGAGAACGCCGAACGCTGGGCCAACACCAGCAGCCTGCAGGCGCAGGCTGCACCGCCACCGCCGCCCGCAGCGCCGGGCGCGACAGAACCGCCGGCACGCGTCCTGCCCGATTCCGCCTACGGCGGCGATCTCGCCGCGACTGTCGCCGAGACCGAGCGTGCGGTCATCATGAAAGCCCTCGAAGCGACGCGCTGGAACCGCACCGCCGCCGCCCGCCAGCTCGGCCTGACCCTGCGCCAGTTGCGCTACCGGCTGGAAAAGCTCGGCATAGAGTAGGCAACGCCTTCAGGCGTGATGCTCTCCGGAAACCCATCGCCCTGTAGGAAACGCCTTCAGGCGTGATGCTCTCCGGGAACCCATCGCCCTGTAGGAAACGCCTTCAGGCGTGATGCTCTCCGGAAACCCATCGCCCTGTAGGAAACGCCTTCAGGCGTGATGCTCTCCGGGAACCCATCGCCCTGTAGGAAACGCCTTCAGGCGTGATGCTCTCCGGGAACCCATCGCCCTGTAGGAAACGCCTTCAGGCGTGATGCTCTCCGGGAACCCATCGCCCTGTAGGAAACGCCTTCAGGCGTGATGCTCTCCGGGAACCCATCGCCCTGTAGGAAACGCCTTCAGGCGTGATGCTCTCCGGGAACCCATCGCCCTGTAGGAAACGCCTTCAGGCGTGATGCTCTCCGGGAACCCATCGCCCTGTAGGAAACGCCTTCAGGCGTGATGCTCTCCGGGAACCCATCGCCCTGTAGGAAACGCCTTCAGGCGTGATGCTCTCCGGGAACCCATCGCCCTGTAGGAAACGCCTTCAGGCGTGATGCTCTCCGGGAACCCATCGCCCTGTAGGAAACGCCTTCAGGCGTGATGCTCTCCGGGAACCCATCGCCCTGTAGGAAACGCCTTCAGGCGTGATGCTCTCCGGGAACCCATCGCCCTGTAGGAAACGCCTTCAGGCGTGATGCTCTCCGGGAACCCATCGCCCTGTAGGAAACGCCTTCAGGCGTGATGCTCTCCGGGAACCCATCGCCCTGTAGGAAACGCCTTCAGGCGTGATGCTCTCCGGGAACCCATCGCCCTGTAGGAAACGCCTTCAGGCGTGATGCTCCTTCGTTGTTGCGTTGTACAGCCAGAGCATCGCGGCTGAAGCCGCTTCCTACGGCCGCTTCCTACGGCCGCTTCCTACGGCCGCTTCCTACGGCCGCTTCCTGCGGCTGGGTTCTGCGGGGCGGATGCCTATTTCGATTTGGTCACGAACTTGCCGTACGGCGTGAGCTGCGCGACTACGGCCTGGTCGCCGACGACGACGATGCTGAGCTGCTTCGGGTCGAAATATTTCGTTGCGATCGCCTGGACTTGCGCAGCCGTGACCTGATTGGTGCGGCCGACATATTCGCCGAGGTACTCGGGCGGGCGGCCAAGCAGCCAGCCGTTCGCCAGTGAGGCGGCGACCGCACCCTGCAACTGGTTGCGAAACAGGTAATTGCCCGCCACGGAGCGTTTCGCGCGGTTGAGCTCCTCCGCAGCGACCGGCGTGTCGACGAGCATCTGCATCTGCTTGCGGAACTCGCCGACGGCGTCGCCAGTGACCTCGTTGCGCACGTCGGCCGAGGCCGCGAACGCCCCGCCGAGCCGGTACGTCGAGAATGCGCTGTAAGCGCCGTAGGTGTAGCCCTTCTCCTCGCGCAGCACCCTCGACAGGCGGCTCGAGAAATCGCCGCCGAGCACGGCATTGGCGATCGTCGCCGGGATCTCGTCGGCATTGCCGGCGGCAAAGCCGGGGCGACCGATGCGTACGGCGGACTGCACGCTGCCGGCACGCTCGACGAACACACGCTGTGCGAGCCGCGTGGGCTCGGGTTTCGGCACGTCGGCGATCGCCTTGCCCTTGACCTTCCAGTCGCCGAAGGCCTTCTCGGCAAGCGCGAAGCCGCGTTCGCCGGTGATCGGGCCTGCAATCACCAGCAGGGCGCGATCAGGGCGGAAGCGTGCGGCGTGTGCGGTGACCAGGGCAGCGCGATCGGTGCTGCCGATCGAAGCCTCGGTCGGCCGAGTGCGTGCATACGGATGATCACCATAGACGACCTCGTCGAAGGCATTGTCGGCCTGGTAGCTGGCCTCGGCCTCGGCGGCCTTGAGTGCCTGCATCGCGTTGCTCTTGGCCAGCTCGATCTCGGCGGCGGGGAAGTTGGCGTGGCGCGCGACATCGGCCAACAGCAGGGCCAGCGACTCGGCCCCCGAGGCGATGCCGGCTGCGCGCAGGCTGATGCCTTCGTTGCCGGCACTGGCGGTGAGCGTGGCACCGAGTGCCTGCAAGTCCTCGGCGATGCGCACCGAATCGCGATTGGACGTGCCCTCGACCAGCAGGTCGGCGAGCAGATCGGACATCGCCGGTCGCGCGAGCGGATCAGCCGCCTTGCCGCCGCGCACGGCGAGCACGAGGTCGACCTTCGGATTGCCGCCGCGGCGTGGCAGCACCCACACGGCAAGCCCGTTGGCCAGCGTTTTCTGCGCGATTTCGGGGATCGGCAGCGGCCTGTCGGCACCGAACTTGGGCATGCCCTTCGGAACGAACGGTTCGGCGGCGGTCGCGCCAGTGGCAAAGGCCAGGGACAATGCCGCAACGAGGGAAAGGATCGGGGTTTTCATGGATGGCCTCATTGCGGGTCCGTGGCGGTCGCGGCGGCGACCGGCACGCGGTCGATGGCGACACGGTTGGCAGCGACCAGGTACTTTGCGGCGACGCGCTTCACATCGTCGGTCGTAACCGCATCGATCCAGCCGGGTACGCGGTTGACGGCATTCGCATCACCCCACAGCACCTGCGCCTTGGCCAGCGCGTCGGCGCGCGAGATGAACGCGTCGAGGCCGTTGTAGTAATCGGCGATCATCCGGGTTTTCACGCGGGACAGGCCGGCCGCATCGATGCCGTTGCCGGCCACGCGTGCGACCTCCTCGTCGATGGCGGACAGGATCGCATCCATGGAGGCATTCGGCTTGTACAGGCCGAACAGCACGAACAGCGTCGGACCGTCATAGTCCCAGGCGTCGCCTAGCGGCCAGTTGAGGCCACCCTCGACATTGAGCAACTGCTCGCGCCCCTTGACCAAACCCTGGTACAGACGCGACGCGGTGTCGCCGACCAACAACTGGGCGAGCACCGCCATCGGCGCGTGGTCGGCACTGCCGCGCGCCGGCATCTTCCAGCCGGCCGCGAAGGCCGGCACCTGCGCCAGCGCATCAGTCTGCCGCTCGCGCTTCTCCTGCGCATTGAGCGGCTCGTCGACGTCAGCGCGCGGCGGCACCGGCCGTTTCGCGATGCCGCCGAAGTATTTCTCGACCAGGGCGAACACCGCTTCGGCCTCGACATCGCCGGCGATCGCGATGACTGCATTGTTCGGGCCGTAGAAATCGCGGTGGAAGGCGCGCACGTCCTCCAGCTTCGCGTTCTCGAGGTCGGTGAAACTGCCGTAACCGTCGTGGCTGTTCTCCCACTTCGAGAACGCGATGGCGTTGAGACCGTCCCAGAAGAACAGGCCGTACGGGCGGTTCTGCACGTTGACGCGGATCTCTTCCTTGACCACGTCCTGCTGGTTCTTGAGGTTCTCCGCGGAGAAGTCCAGCGTCTTCATGCGGTCGGCCTCGAGCCAGAGGATCGGTTCGAGCGCCGATACGGGCGCGGTCTCGATGTAGTTCGTGTAGTCGCCACGCGTCGAGCCATTGTTGAAGCCGCCTCCGCTGCTGATGACGCGGTCGAACACGCCCTTCGGCGCTTCCGGCGTTCCCTGGAACATCAGGTGCTCGAACAGATGGGCGAAACCGGTGCGTCCCTTGGGTTCGAGACGCATGCCGACGTGGTAGACGACGCTGACGCCGACGGTCGGCGAGCTGTGGTCTTCACTGACAACCACGGTCAGGCCGTTGTCGAGGGTCTTGACCGCGACAGGCAACTGCCAGCGGTCGGCGGCGGCGCAAGCCGACAGCGGAAGGGCCGCGACCAGCACCCAGGCACACGCACGCTTGAACATGGAGTTCTCCACCACGGGGGACGAGCCATTGTCGGGCTGGCCGGCCTTCGCCGCACGGCCATGAAGTCATGCCGGCGCAGACCGGCGCGGCGGCTCGCGTATCATGCGCGCGCCGCGCGAACGCGGCCCGGAATGCCGATGAACCCCTCGATCCGCCGCAAGCTCGAACAACTCGCCGAACGCCACGAAGAGCTCGAACGCCTGCTCTCAGGCGCCGATGTCGCCGCCGATGCGAAGCGCCTGCGCGAACTCTCGCAGGAGCATGCGCGCCTCGCGCCACTGACCGCGACCCTGGCCGCCTACGACACGGCCGTCAGCGCGCGCGCCGCCGCTGACAGCATGCTGGATGATCCAGAAATGACCGAGATGGCCGCCGAGGAGATCGCCGCGCTCGACGTGCGCCTCGCCGAACTCGACCATGAACTGAACCTGCTGCTCCTGCCGAGCGACCCCCGCGACGAGGCCAACCTGTACCTCGAGGTGCGTGCTGGCACCGGTGGCGACGAGGCCGCGCTGTTCGCCGGCGACCTGCTGCGCATGTACCTCAAATATGCGGAACGCCGCCGCTGGCAGACCGAGATCCTGTCGGCCAGCGAAGGCGAGCACGGCGGCTACAGGGAAGTCGTTGCGCGCATCGAGGGCAAGGGCGCCTACTCGCGGCTCAAGTTCGAATCCGGCACGCACCGCGTGCAGCGCGTGCCGGCCACCGAATCACAGGGTCGCATCCACACTTCGGCGGCGACCGTGGCGATCCTGCCCGAGCTCGACGAGATCGATGACATCGACATTCGCGACACCGACCTCAAGATCGACACCTTCCGCGCATCCGGTGCCGGTGGGCAGCACGTCAACAAGACCGACTCGGCGATCCGCATCACCCACCTGCCGACCGGCCTCGTCGTCGAATGCCAGGACGAACGCTCGCAGCACAAGAACCGTGCACGCGCCTTGTCACTGTTGAAGGCGCGCCTGATCGACGACCAGCGCAGCCGCCAGGCTGCCGCACAGGCCGAGTCGCGACGCCTGCAGGTCGGCTCGGGCGACCGCAGCCAGCGCATCCGCACCTACAACTACCCGCAGGGCCGGGTCACCGACCACCGCGTCAACCTGACCCTGTACCGCCTGCCCGAGATCCTCCAGGGCGACCTCGACGAACTCGTCGACACGCTCACGCGCGAAGACCAGGTCGACCAGTTGCGGTTGATGACGGAGGCGGGCTGAGGACCGCACCGCTCGCCGGCGTGCTCAGGCGCGGACGCTGGTGCAAAACGCCAGGAGATCGATTGTTCACTGCACCAGCCCAGCGACGGTCCTGCACCCGATCTCGATGTTCCGTCCATCGCGCATATCCTCGTGCACGGAACATCGCGTTCGCGGCAGCGGCCTGTGCCACGATGGGACTCGATCATGGCCTCAGCCTTCAATCCTGGAGTCGCAGCCCTTGCACGCCACGCTGTCCGCCATCGCCGACCTGATCGAGCAGGGCCGCCTCGACGACGCCATTGCGAAGGTGCTGGAGGCGCGCGCGCGCTTTCCACGCGAGGCGGGAATCCTGCGCCTGCACGGCATCGCCCTGCTCCAGCTCGGCCGCACGCGCGAGGCGATCGCTGCCTTCGAGGATGCACGCAGCATCGCGCCACGCTCGGTGGAAGTGCTGTGCAACCTCGGCAGCGCGCTGCTCGCCGATGACGATGCGCAGTCTGCGCTGGCCGCACTCGAAGCGGCGCGTGCGCTCGCGCCTGCGCATCCTGCCGTGCTCAACGGTCTCGGCAATGCACATTCCGCCCTCGGCGACGCGGTGGCCGCGCGCGAGGCTTACGCGGCGGCAACACGCGCCGCGCCTGGACATGCCGGTGCATGGATCAATCTTGCCGCGGCGGAGCTCGCGCTCGGGCGCACGGCCGAATGCGAGCGTCTCGCACGCTCCGTACTCGCGCAGATGGCACATCCGCAAGTGGAATTGCTGCTCGGCCAGGCCCTGCTCGCGCAGAAGCGTCACGACGAAGCGGCCGCGGCCTTCGCGCGCGGCGCGGCGCTCGCGCCAGGCGACGCGCGCTTTGCCTACCAACTCGGTCTCGTTGCCGAGGATCGCAAGCGCCTCGCCGATGCTTCCGCTGCCTTCCAACGCGCACTCGCGCTCGATCCGGGCATGACCGCCGCGCTGGCCCAGCTCACCTTCATCGAACGCCAGCGCATCGCCTGGGATGGTCTCGATGCGCTGTCCACCCGCCTCCGCGCCGCGGTTGCCGCCGATGCACCGGGAATCACTCCATTCGGCTTCCTCGCCGAACCGGCCGATGCCAGCGAACAACTACGTTGCGCGCGCACATTCGCGCGCAGCTTCGTGCGAGCGCCCGGGTTCGCGCATGCACGCCGCCCGGCCGACGCCGCGCTGCGTGTCGGTTTCGTCTCCAATGGCTTCGGCAACCACCCGACCGGCCTGCTCACCGTCGCCCTGTTCGAGGCGCTGCGCACGCAGCCGCTCGACGTGCATCTGTTCGCCACCGCAGCGCCTGACGGCAAGGCCGTCGAACAGCGCCTGCGCGCCGCCGCGCATTGGCACGAGATCCATGATCTGGCGCCGCGTGCGATGGCCGAACGCCTGCACGCGAGCGGCGTCGAAATCCTCGTCGACCTGCGCGTCTGGGGCGGTGGCAATGTCAGCGAAGCCTTCGCAGTGCGCCCCGCACCGATCCAGGTCAACTGGCTCGCCTACCCCGGCACGTCTGGCGCACCATGGCTCGACTACGTGGTCGCCGACCGCATCGTGCTGCCGGAATCGATGCGTGCCGCGTTCTCCGAACAGGTGGCCTGGCTGCCGCGCTGCTTCCAGCCATCCGACCCGACCCGCACCGTCGGCGATCCGCCGCCGCGTGAAGCCTGCGGCCTGCCGGCACAGGGCGTTGTCTATGTCTGCTTCAACAACAGCTACAAGCTCAACCCGCGCAGCATGGCACGCATGTTCACCGTGCTGCGCGACGTGCCCGATTCGGTGCTGTGGCTGCTGGCCGGCCCTGCGGGCACCGACGTGGCGTTGCGCGACCACGCCCGTGCGCAAGGCCTCGATCCGGCACGCCTCGTGTTCATGCCGAAACTCGCCCATGACGAGTACCTCCAGCGCTATCGCCACGCCGACCTGTTCCTTGACTGCAACCCGTACAACGCGCACACGACCGCTTCGGATGCGCTTTGGGCGGGCTGCCCGGTGCTGACCGTACCGGGCGACACCTTTGCCGGGCGCGTCGCCGCCAGCCTCAACCATCACCTCGGCCTCGCCGAACTCAACGTCGTCGATGACGAAGCCTTCGTCGCCACCGCGGTCCGGCTCGGCCTCGATGCCGATGCGCGCGCGAACCTGCGCACACGCCTTGCCGATGCGCGCATGACGAGCGGCCTGTTCGACATGCAAGCCTTTGCCGCCGACTTCACCGCCGTGTTGGCGGCGATGGCCGCCCGCCACCGCGCCGGCCTTGCCCCGGTCGCCATCGACGCAGCCGAATCCGCGCGCTAGTCTCGCCGGCATGACCGCGCAAACCGAATTCGTTCCGCTTAACCTCTGCGTGCTGACCGTGTCGGACACGCGCACGCCGGAGAGCGACACCTCGGGTGACTATCTCGCCCTCGCCCTCGGCCAGGCCGACCATCGCCTGCACGACCGCATGATCGTCCGCGACGACAAGTACCGGATCCGCGCGATCGTCTCGCAGTGGATCGCCGACGAACAGGTGCACGGCATCCTGGTCACCGGCGGCACCGGCTTCACCGGGCGCGACTCGACGCCCGAGGCGATCGGGCCGCTGCTCGACAAATCCATGCCGGGATTCGGCGAACTGTTCCGCGCGCTCAGTTTCGACGAGATCGGCACGTCGACCCTGCAATCGCGCGCCTTCGCCGGCCTCGCCAACGAGACCTTCGTGTTCTGCCTGCCCGGCTCGACCTCAGCCTGCCGCACGGCCTGGGAGAAGATCATCCGCAGCCAGCTCGACGCGCGCACGCGACCGTGCAACCTGGCCGGCTTGCGTTCGCGTCTCGGCGAACACTGACCGGCCGTCACCCTTAGGAGTCGCCATGACGAAGATCAAGCGCAAGGCCTACGAGGAAGCGCTGGAGGCCTTGCAGGGCGAACTGATCGACTTGCAACGCTGGGTCAGCGCCAACGGCAAGCGCGTGGCGATCGTGTTCGAGGGGCGTGACGCGGCTGGCAAGGGCGGCGTCATCAAGGCGATCGAGGCGCCGCTCAACGACCGCCTCGTGCGCCGCGTCGCCCTGCCCAGGCCGAGCGAGCGCCAGCAGAGCCAGTGGTATTTCCAGCGCTATGTCGAGCACCTGCCCGCGGCCGGCGAAATCGTGCTGTTCGACCGCAGCTGGTACAACCGCGCCGGCGTCGAGCACGTGATGGGCTTCTGCACCGACGCGCAATATCGGCAGTTCCTCGCCGACTGCCCGCAGTTCGAACGCCTCGTCACTCGCGACGGCCTGATCCTCATCAAGTACTGGCTCAGTGTCGACCAGGCCGAGCAGGAGAAGCGCTTCGCCGAGCGCGCCAGCGACCCGCGCAAGCGCTGGAAGCTGTCGCCGGTCGACGTCAAGGCGCGTGCCGACTACGTGAAGTACGGCAAGGCCCGCGACGCCATGCTCGAAGCGACCCACGCGCGTCACGCCCCCTGGTTCGTCGTCGACTTCAACGACCAGCGTCGCGGCCGCCTCAACCTGATCGCGCACCTGCTCAAGCAGTTGCCTCAGCGCGAACCGGCACCACCCAAGCTCGACCTGCCGCCCCTCAAGGCCAGCCCGGCACGCGAACGGGTAGCGAAGAAGTTCCTGATCCGCGATTCGTATTGATGGCCCCTGCAGGAGCCCCTTCAGGGGCGATGCTTCTCCTCCGGGCCACGCCAATGCGAATCGACCGTGAACGGGCTCCCACGGACAACCCCCACCGGATCGCGCAGGCGGCCAACCGGCTATACTCCGCCGGTCCCTAGTCCGCGCCGGGAGAAGTGACCCAGGAGCCTGCGCGGCAGAAGCAATCGAGGCGAGAAGTTCGCGGCGCGAGGACAGTTTTTCGACGCTTCGCCGGCCCGTAGTGGTTCTACGGGCCAAGAAGCGGCGGAAAAATGGACCGCGCAGCGGACTTCGCAGCCGGGTTGGCTTCTGCCGCGCAGGCTCCTAGGCCGCTGCCGAAGGCGCAACGCCCGTAATCGCTCAGGCCCGGTACCGCGCGGACGGACACTCTGGAGAGACCGGCTGCCGGATCATCGGCAGAACCGGCGCCGAAGGGGCAAGAAGCGCCTGCGCTTCCAAACTCTCAGGCAAAAGGACAGAGGGGCAGGCCGGTACTTCGCGGCGTGGCCGCGGACCCGGCGAACGTCCGCGCCTGCACAGGCGCCGCTTCCCACGACCTGCCGGATGCCTGCCATGTCCACGCCCTCACTCCGCGACCTCGAATACCGCTCGGCCTTCGTCGACCGCCACATCGGCCCCAACGACAGCGAGATCGCAACGATGCTGCGCGTCGTCGGCCACGAATCGCTCGACGCCCTCACCGATGCCATCGTGCCGGCCGGCATCAAGTCGACCGGCGGGCTCGCCCTGCCCGAAGCGCAGACCGAAGTCGATGCACTGGCGAGGATCCGTGCCATCGCCGAACGCAACCAGGTGCTGCGCAGCTTCATCGGCCAGGGCTACTACGGCACGCATACGCCGAACGTCATCTTGCGCAACATTCTGGAGAACCCGGCCTGGTACACGGCCTACACCCCATACCAGGCGGAGATCTCACAGGGGCGCATGGAGGCGCTGATCAACTTCCAGACCATGTGCGCCGACCTCACCGGCATGGAGATCGCCAACGCCTCGCTGCTCGACGAGGCGACCGCCGCTGCCGAGGCGATGACGCTGGCGAAGCGCTCGGCGAAATCGAAATCGAACACCTTCCTCGTCGCCGGCGACACGCATCCGCAGACCCTGGCCGTACTGCACACGCGCGCCGAGCCGCTCGGCCTTGCCGTTGAAGTCGCCGACTCCGCCGACGCCTTCAACGAGGCACTGCAGAAGGGCGACTACTTCGGCGTGCTCGTGCAGTACCCGGCATCGAGTGGCTGGCTGGCCGATTGGGGGCAGTACGCCGACACCATCCACGCGCACAACGCACTTTACGTGTTCGCCACCGACCTGCTCGCCCTGACCTTGCTCAAGCCGCCCGGCGAGATGGGTGCGGACATCGTCATCGGCAACTCGCAGCGCTTCGGTGTTCCATTCGGCTTCGGCGGACCGCACGCTGCCTTCATGGCCTGCCGCGATGCCTACAAGCGCAGCATGCCGGGCCGCCTGATCGGCGTGTCGATCGACGCCGAAGGCAAACCCGCCTATCGACTCACCCTGCAGACACGCGAACAGCACATCCGCCGCGAGAAGGCGACTTCGAACATCTGCACCGCCCAAGTGTTGCTCGCTGTGATGGCAGCGATGTACGCGGTCTATCACGGACCGGACGGACTGACGCGCATCGCGCGGCGCGTGGCGCGCCATACCGCGATCCTGAAGGCTGGCCTGATGCGGCTCGGCTACGACCGTTTCCACCATGATCGCGGCTGCTTCGACACGCTGAGCCTCAACACCGGCGAGCGCACCGACACGCTGCTCGCGCGGGCGCGGGCGTTGGGTGCCAACCTGCGCAAGGCCTGGGACGAGTACATCTGCATCTCGCTCGACGAAACCACGACCCGCGCCGATATCGAACTGCTCTGGCGCATCTTCGGCGGTGACGGTGCCGCGCTGCCTTCGATCGACGAACTCGACGCGACTGCGCCTTCGCTGATTCCCGCCGAACTGGAACGCAAGAGCGCGTTTCTGACCCATCCGGTCTTCAACACGCACCACAGCGAGCACGAGATGCTGCGTTACCTGCGCTCGCTGGCCGACAAGGACCTGGCCATGGACCGCACGATGATCCCGCTCGGCTCGTGCACGATGAAGCTCAACGCCACCGCCGAGATGATTCCGGTCACGTGGCCCGAGTTCGCCAACATCCACCCGTTCGTGCCGGCTGAACAGGCGCGGGGCTATCAGGAACTGATCGAAGGCCTCGAAGCGATGCTGGTCGAGTGCACCGGCTACGACGCGGTCAGCCTGCAACCGAACTCCGGTGCGCAGGGCGAGTACGCCGGCCTGCTGGCGATCCGTGCCTGGCACCGCAGCCGCGGCGAGGGCCATCGCGACATCTGCCTGATTCCCGAATCGGCGCACGGCACCAATCCCGCGTCCGCGCAGATGTGCGGCATGACCGTGGTGGTGACCAAGTGCGACGCCAACGGCAACGTCGACGTCGAGGACATCCGCCGCAACGCCGAGAAGCACGCCGACCGCCTCGCCGCGATCATGATGACCTACCCGTCCACGCACGGCGTGTTCGAGGAGGACGTCGTCGAGATCTGCGAGATCGTCCACAAGCATGGCGGCCAGGTCTACACCGATGGCGCCAACATGAACGCGCTGGTCGGCGTCGCCAAGCCCGGCAAGTGGGGCAGCGACGTCTCGCACCTCAACCTGCACAAGACCTTCTGCATCCCGCACGGCGGCGGCGGTCCGGGTGTGGGTCCGTGCGCGGTGAAAGCGCATCTGAAGGAATTCCTGCCGAAGGCGTTCGGCGAGGGTGGCGTGCGCACCAACGGCACCGGCAGCAACGCAATGGTCAGTGCCGCAAGTTTCGGCAGCGCCTCGATCCTGCCGATCAGCTGGATGTATATCGCGCTGATGGGTCGCGACGGCCTGCGCAAGGCAACCCAGGTTGCGATGCTCAACGCCAACTACGTGGCATGCCGGCTCGCTCCGCACTATCCGACGCTCTATACCGGCCGCAACGGCCTGGTCGCCCACGAATGCATCCTCGATCTGCGCGCACTCAAGGATGCCACCGGCATCGGCGCCGAGGACGTCGCCAAGCGCCTCATCGACTTCGGCTTCCACGCCCCGACCCTGAGCTTCCCGGTCGCCGGCACGCTGATGGTCGAACCGACCGAAAGCGAATCGCTGCACGAACTCGACCGCTTCATCGACGCGATGATCCAGATTCGTGAAGAGATCCGCGCCGTCGCCGATGGTCGCCTCGACCGCAACGACAACCCGCTGAAGAACGCGCCGCACACCGCGACCATGGTCGCCGCCAGCGAATGGACCCACGCCTACCCGCGCGAACTCGCCGTGTTCCCGCTGGCCAGCCTCAAGCAGTCCAAGTACTGGCCTCCGGTCGCCCGCGTCGACAACGTCCACGGCGACAAGAACGTGTTCTGTGCGTGCATTCCAGTCGACGCGTACGCGGAGACGGCGGAGGGGTAGCTCCCTTGCAGGCAAAACAATTCGCAGGAGCCGGTTTACGGGCGATCGGGGGCGTTCATGGTGGTGCAGGCATCGCCTCCGAAGAGGCTCCTGCAGGAGCTACCACGCTCAGCGCGTCAGGAATCCCTTCATCGGCTCGCCGTCCCAGGGTTCGCGGGTCACGCTGTCGACGCGCGCGCCCGGTGGGCCGCGGTGGAGCCAGATGGCAAGGGCCTCGACCGCGGAGTCTTCGCCACAGGCGATGACTTCGACATCACCGTCACGCAGGTTGCGGGCGTGACCGCTGATGTCCAGGCGCAGCGCCTCGCTGCGGGTGGCGGCGCGGAAGCCGACGCCCTGCACGCGTCCCGAGACGAGGAAACGCACCTCGGCCATGGGCGGCTCAGTCCTTTCCGGCCTTGCCTGCATCGCCCTTGGCGGGAGCGCTCTTGCCGGCGTTGCCGGACTTTGCCTTGGCGATCGCGTCGGCGAGATCCTTCTCGGTGATGGGGCCGAGGAAGTGCCTGGCCACGGTGCCATCGGGTGCGATCAGGTAGGTCGTCGGCAGGCCACGCGGCGTGGCGAAATCCTTCGGCGGATCGCTGACGTCGACCTGGGCGATCGCGTAGGACACCGGACGTATCTTGAGGAATTCGACGATCTCCTCCTTGTCGGTGTCCTCGTAGGCGAGACCGATCGCGACGACGTCGTGGCGCGAGTCGACGAAGGCCGAGAGTTCCGGCATCTCGGCGATGCACGGCGCGCACCAGGTCGCCCAGAAATTGACGATCACCCACTTGCCGCGTTGTTCGGAGAGATCGAAGGTCGTGCCGTCGAGAGTGGTGACGTTCAGTGTGGGCGACTTGGCGGATTCGGCGGCAACGGCCACGCCAACGGCGAAGACGAGCAGCAGGACGGACGGGGAACGAATCATGGGGACTCCTGTGGAGGGTCGCCTGCGGCGGCAACGGCCGGGGTGACGACGTCGGACAATGGTACGTCGAGTCCGCCGCTGACGGCGGCGGCGAGGGCGGCGAGGGCGCAAGGAACCGGTTCGGATTCATTGCCGGGCAGCGCGTCGGCGTCGGTCGGCAGGCGGTAGTTGCCCTCATCGTGCAGGTCGCGCAGGCGCACGTTGGCCAGGTCGCGCGCGAGCACCCATTCGCCGGTTTCGGTGCGGCGCACGATGGCAAGCCGGTCGAGATCGGTGAGGTAGCGTCGCAGCAGGTCATCGCTGAGCCAGGGTTCACGCCGCCGCAGCTCATTGCCATGCAGGCCGCGACCAAGCCGGTGCGCCTCGGCAAAATGCGCGATCACGCGCACCAGGCCAGCAAACACCTGGCCAGGCTTGAGGCGCATCGCTTGCGGGCGGTAATCGAACGCGCTCAGCGACGCGGTGATCGATGCGCCAAGCAGAACGATCACCCACGAAAGATAGATCCAGAAGATGAAGATCGGCACGATCGACAGCGTGCCATACACCTGTTCGTAGCTCGCCACGCCGGTCGCGTACCAGGCGAAGCCACGCTTGGCGAGGTCGAACAGCACGGCGGCAATGAAGCCGCCGATGATGGCATCACGCAGGCGTACGCCACGGTTCGGGATGACCACATAGCCGATCACGAACACCGACCACACGATCAGGAACGGCAGCATCGACAGCACGCGTGCCTTCAGAGAAAACTGTGCTGCTGCGGCATCGATGAACGGCAGCGCGACGAGGTAGGAACTGATCGCCAGCGCGGTGACGACCAGCAGCGGGCCGAGGCTGAGCGCCGCCCAGTACATCAGGAAGCGCGACAACGCACCACGCGAGGTCGCCACGCGCCAGATGCGGTTGAAAGCATCCTCGATGCTCATCATCAGCGAGATCGCACTGACAATCAGCACGATCACGCCAACCGCCGTGGCGCGACTGGCGTTGTCGGCGAACTCGGTCACATACCGCTGCACGACGTCGCCGGTGGCCGGCACGAAGTTCTCGAACACGAAGGCGGTGAGCCGATCCTTCCAGCCGGCGAAGGCCGGGAACGCGGCGATCATGCCGAGGACAGCCGTGGTCAGGGGCACCAGGGCAAACAGACTGGTGAACGCCAGCGCGCCACCGGTCTGCAGGCAGCGGTCTTCGAGGAATCGCTTCCAGGTGAAGCGCAGGAAGGTGAATATCCGCTCGCGATCGAGGCGGAGCGTGGCAAACTCGCGCAGTCCCATGCGGCGAGCGTAACGCAGGGCCACCCATTCCTCCACGCGCCAGCCATGGCCGGCGCCCGCACCAGGAAACCCCGCATGACGCCACGCGAGGTACTTGTCCTCTACTACAGCCGCACCGGCAAGGTCGCCCAGCTCGCACGCCTGGCCGCACGCGGCGTCGAGGAAGTCGACGGCATGCGTGCGCGCCTGCGCAGCGTGCCGCCGGTCGCCGCGGTCACCGCGACTGCACAACCGCCGGTGCCGGACGCGGGGGCGCCCTACGTCGAGGCCGCCGACCTGCGGGAATGCTGCGGCTTGTTGCTCGGCAGTCCGACGCGCTTCGGCAACATGGCTGCGCCGCTCAAACACTTTATCGATTCGACCGGCGCCGAGTGGGCATCCGGCGTGCTCGCCGGCAAGCCGGCCGGCGTGTTCACGGCAACCAACACGATGCACGGTGGCCAGGAAAGCACCTTGCTTTCGATGATGCTGCCCCTGCTCCATCACGGCATGCTGCTGGTCGGCCTGCCGTACACCGAGCCGGTACTGACCAGCACGCTGAGCGGTGGTTCGCCCTACGGGGCGAGCCACGTCGGCGGCGCCAGTGGCGGCAATCCGCTCAGCGACGACGAACGCACGCTTGCGCGCGCACTCGGCAAGCGCGTGGCGACCATCGCCGCGCGCCTCGCGGAGCCGCCGTGCGCCTGACAACGATCGGATTCGGCGCCTGGACGGGGCTCGTCGTCCTGCAACCGCTCTGGTACCTGTGGGCAGCACCACCGGCCAACGGCCTCGGCTGGCTTGCGCTGGCCCTGACCCTGCCGCCCCTGCTGCTGCCCCTGCTCGCCGCCCGCCGCGGCGCGCGGCGCATGCTGCTGTGGACCGGCATCATCGCACTGGGCTACTTCAGCCATGGCATCGTCGTCGCATGGACGAACCCGGTCGCACGCGTGCCGGCGCTGGTCGAGGTGGCCCTGTGCGTGGGCTTGATCTTCACCCTCGGCGCGATCGCGCGCGCGGGACGACGCAAGCCGGCCGCATCCGCGTAGGGCTCCCGGTGCACGCGCGTGCACACGCGGCCGCCGCCGCAATCAAGTCCGTGCGCATGACGATGCCAGGCCGCAACTTGGCTCGGCATGCGTGCAATGCGCAACGGCTGGCTTGCTCACGGGAAGACCCCTGCCCACGGGCCGGCATGTGACGCGGTCTATAATCGCCGGCATGGATTTCGTGCAGTCCGTGTCCGCTCCCGCCAACGGTTTCCGTGACGACCGTGTATTGCGCGGCTGGATGGCCGCGAACCTGCCGCACGCAATGCGCGAGGCGATCACGCCCGATCTCGATGCGCTCGGGGCACATGCCGCGGCAGCATGGACCGAAGCGCGCGTGCGCGCTGTCGCCGAACCGCAGCTCATGCAGTGGGATGCCTGGGGCGAACGCGTCGATCGCATCGACTCGACTCCGATCTGGCAGCGTGGACGCGAACACGCGGCGCGCTACGGCCTGGTCGCCGCCGGCCACGAATCCACCCATGGCGAGTTCGCACGCTGCGACCAGTTCATGCGCGTGTACCTGCATCACGTCGCCAGCGAATTCTTCACCTGTCCGCTGGCGATGACCGATGGTGCGGCGACGGCCCTGAAGGCAGCGGGTGATCGCGCCCTGATCGAACGCGTGGTGCCGCTCCTGATTTCGCGCGATTCCAATGCACTGTGGCTGTCGGGCCAGTGGATGACCGAGACGGCCGGCGGTTCGGATGTTTCGCGCACGGCCACGCGCGCCGAACGCGGCTCCGACGGTCGTTGGCGTCTCTACGGCCACAAGTGGTTCACCTCGGCGGTGATCGGCGAAATGGCGCTTGCGCTCGCGCGCCCGGTCGATGCAGGACCTGCGGGCAGTGCTGCGCTCGGCCTGTTCCTCGTCGAGACCCGCGACGGCGACGGTCGCTGGAACGGCATTCGCGTCGATCGCCTCAAGCACAAGCTCGGCACGCGCGAGTTGCCGACCGCGGAAATCCATCTCGACGGCACGCTCGCCGAAGCGGTCGGTGAACCCGCTCACGGCGTGCGCCACATCGCCCCGATGCTCAACGTCACGCGCCTGTGGAACTCGGTCTGTGCGCTCGCCACCATGCGCCGCTGCATCGAGCGTGCGCTCGCCTTCGCCCGAGACCGCGAAGCATTCGGCCGGCGCCTTACCGAACACCCGCTGCACATGGCAACACTGGCCGATCTGCAGGCGCCGTTCGAAGCAGCCTTTCACCTCGTCTTCGAGGTTGCGCACCGGCTCGGCCGCGTCGAGCACGGTGTCGCCGGGGGCGAAGAGCGCACCCTGCTGCGCGTCCTGACCCCGCTGGTCAAACTGTGGACCGGCAAGCTCGCCGTGCGCATCGCCTCGGAATGCTGTGAGGCCTTCGGCGGCGCCGGCTACATCGAGAACACTGGAATGCCGCTGCTGCTGCGCGATGCGCAGGTCTATCCGATCTGGGAAGGCACCACCAACGTGCTCGCGCTCGATGCACTGCGCGCACTGGCCGGCAGCGGATTCGGGCCAGTGCGCCGCCACGTGCAGGCACTCGTTGCCGATGCCGATGCCGGATCGGCAGGCGTGATCCTCGCGATGCTCGACACGCTCGATGCCTGGCTGTGCACCCGCAGCGAGGTACCGGGTCGCACCGCCGAAACGCGCGGCTTTGCGCTGAGCTTGGCGCGCACGCTGGCCGCGGCGACGCTGGCGCACCATGCGGTGCGCATAGGTATCGATGGCGACCGACGCCCCGCGCTGGCCCTTTCCCGCTTCATCGGCCAGGGCCTTTCGCGCCTGCCAACGAGGCCGACGGCCGACGCCGACACGCTCGCCGTACTCGAATCCGCAGAATCCTGACCCGCCTACTACAGCCGAGGCCATCCCATGCAGCACCTGTCCATCGTCACCACGGGCGGCACGATCGACAAGACCTACTTCGACGACAAGTCGGCCTATGAGATCGGCGAGCCGCAGATCGGCAAGATCCTCGAGGCGCTCGGCGTCGGGTTCAGCTTCGACGTGCTGCCGGCCATGCGCAAGGACAGCCTGCATCTCGACGATGCCGATCGTGACCTGTTGCGCCGCCTGATCGCCGCACAGCCGCACCGCCATGTACTCGTCACCCACGGCACCGACACGATGGTCGAGACCGCGCGCGTGCTGCAGGCGATCGAAGGCAAGGTCATCGTGCTGACCGGAGCCCTCAATCCGGCCCGCTTCCAGGGCTCGGACGCGGTGTTCAACATCGGCTGTGCAGTCGGCGCCGTGCAGACCCTCGCCGACGGCGTCTACATTGCGATGAACGGACGCATCTGGAACCCGCTTGCGGTCCGCAAGAACCGTGAGGCGAACCGCTTCGAGGCGGTTTGAGGCGGCCTTTTGCAGGAGCCCGTTCACGGGCGATGCTTTTCGACACGGTTGCCGCAGAGAAGCATCGCCCGTGAACGGGCTCCTGCAGGGAAATCCATTCGATCGTTTCCCCGGACATGAAAAAGGCGACCGGCCAGAAGCCGGTCGCCTTGAAGGCACGCACTCCGAGTGCGCGATGACGCGGTGCGCTACGGTGTGTAGCTGCCGGTCAGGGTCACACCCGAGAACGTCGAGTAGGCGCGGATCGACACGTGGTACGTGCCGGCCTGGGCCGTGGTGATGTTGCACGTCTCGTTGTTGCCACTGAGGTACGGGCGGCAGTTGTAGGCCGACGTGGTCGGCTGTGCGCCGAAGCGCACATAGAGATCACCGTCGCCACTGCCGCCGCTGGTGGTGAACTTGAGGTTGGTGGCGCCGGCCGGAACGACCATGGTGTAGTGCACCCAGTTGCCCGAGGTCGCGCCGAGGCCAGTCACCGGCACCCCGTTCGTGAGCACGTTGCCACCGCCACCGCCACCCGTCGTGTAGCTGCCGGTCAGGGTCACTCCCGCGAACGTCGAGTAGGCACGGATCGACACGTAGTAGGTGCCGGCCTGGGCCGTGGTGATGTTGCAAGTCTCGTTGTTGCCACTGAGGTACGGACGGCAGTTGTAGGCCGACGTGGTCGGCTGTGCGCCAAAGCGCACGTACAGGTCGCCGTCACCGCTGCCGCCGCTGGTGGTGAACTTGAGGTTGGTGGCACCGGCCGGAACGACCATGGTGTAGTGGACCCAGTTGCCGGTCGTTGCACCCAACCCCGTGACCGGCACGTTGTTCGCCAGCACGTTGCCGCCGCCACCACCACCCGACACCGTGACCGACGAGGTCTTGGTGTTGGTGGCTCCGCCATTGTCGGTCACGGTCAGCGACACCGAGTAGGTGCCTGCTGCGGCGTAGGTCCGGCTCGGATTGGTCGCGGTCGAAGTCGAGCCGTCACCGAAGTTCCACGAGCGCGAGACGATGCTGCCATCGCTGTCGGTCGAACTGTCGGTGAAGGTCGCGGTGAGGCCACTGGTGGTGAAGCTGAAGTTGGCCACGGGAGCCGCGTTCGAACCTCCTCCGACAGCCTGCAGTGTGGCGTAGGCGTTGATGATGCCGGCACCACACCCACCCGAACAGGCACCCGGCAGGGCTCGCGCGTTCGAGGTGATGAAGTTGCGCACCTGGTCGGGGGTCAGGCTCGAGTTCAGGGCAAGTATCTGCGCGGCCAGGCCGGCGACGTGCGGAGCCGCCATCGACGTGCCCTGATAGAAGGCGTAGCTCTCGCTGCCCTGGGTCGTCGTGCCGGTGTTGAGCGTCGACAGGATGCCATTCGAGTTGACCGTGGTTTCGCCACCCGGCGCAGACACCGTGATTCCGGTGCCGTAGTTCGAATAGTACGAACGTGCACCTGCGCGGTTGGTCGCTGCAACCGAGATGACGCCGGAGCAGTTCGCCGGCGAGAAACCACTGACGTTGGCATTCGAGTTGCCGGCGGCGACCACCACCACGGTGCCGTTGTTGCGCGCCGTGTTGATCGCCGCCTGGAACGAACCACAGGACCCGCTGCCACCGAGGCTCATGTTGATGACGCGGGCGGGATACGCATTGGCCGGGGCGCCGCTGACGGTACCGCCGGACGACCACACGATCGCATCGACGATATCCGAGGTCGAACCGCCACAACGGCCGAGCACGCGCACCGGCACGACCTTGGCGCCGTAGGCAACGCCAGCCACGCCCTTGGCGTTGTTGGTCAACGCAGCGACGGTGCCGGCCACGTGGGTACCGTGCCAGCTCGAGTTCGAGGCATAGCCGGTGCCGCATTCGGTCGAGTTGAACCAGTCGCCTTCGTCGTTCGGATTCGAGTCGCGGCCATTGCCATCGCGTGCAGTGGCGGAACTGCTGATGAAGTCATAGCCGCCGACCGTCTGCCCGGAGAGGTCGCTGTGCGGGACGATGCCGGTGTCGATGACGGCAACCCGGATGCCGGCACCGGTCGACAGATCCCAGGCCGAGGTCTGGTTCTGGCCACCGGTGGCCTCGAACAGATCCCACTGGCTGGCGTAGTTCGTGTCGTTCGGCGTCAACGCAACGGTCATGCGGCGATCCGGCTCGACATAGGCGACGGCAGGATTCTTCGCGAACGCAACCATGACGGCCTTGGCCGCATCGGCGGGACCGAGTGCAGCCTGTTTCACGCGGCTGCGCACGACTTCAACGAGCTGCGCACCGGTGGCGAGCGTGCGCGTGTACTTCACTGCGAAACCGGTTTCACGCGCGACACGCGCAAGATCGGCGTCGAGTGCAGCCAGCTGGTGCTCCGCTGCGCTGTCGGCATAGGTGACGATGTAGTGCGTGATGTCCTGCCGATCGAGGTCGGCGGTGAAATTTGCACGACTCGCGTAGGCCTGGATATCCGCCTCGGTGACGGCGGCGGCATGTGCGAGGGTGCCGCAGCCGAGCATGGCGAGCATGGCTGCGCAAAGCGAGGTACGACGCAAAGCAGTCTTCGAATCCAGCTTCACAGAAACCTCCAAGGGATGAATATCGGTTTGTCTGTCGATGGCCGCGTCGCGCGACCACTCCCCACTCAACGGGCTCCCCTCCACTCCCGTGCCGCATGCGCGGATCTTCGCCCGCGTCAGGCTTGCGACATTCATTTCTTGTTCTTCCGCGGCTGGCCTGCCGGGTGCCCCGCCCGGCCGACCCTTTTGCATCCTCGCTGTCTCAGGGTGTGTGGAAAGTCATGCAACCTAGTGATCCGGAGCTTACCGGAATGAGAACTGCGTCACATAGTTCGGCATTCCGCCGCACTGGCACGCCCGGCCCGGGCTCATCAGCGCCGGCCGCCGACCAGGCTGATCGTCTTCGGCTTGCGTACCCACAGCACGATGCTGAGCAGCAACAGCACTGGGGTGGCCCAGTACAGCGTCTTCAGCCAGGCATGCGTGCCATTGAGGCGCGACGAGAGAATGACGTCCATCGCCAGGTTCGGGTACTCGGCGATCCTGGGAAAGGCCTCGCCGATCGCGCGCGTGAAGAAGCCGGCACCGAATTCGCCGAGCGCCGGAATCGCGCCATCGAGCATGCCGCCGAGCGTGATATAGGTGGTTGCCAGCACGGTTTCGGCGCGCGCCGAACGGGCGATACCGGCACCAACGTCGGGCAGATTCGGCACGGCGCCCCAGATCGCCAGGTCAAGAAAGAAGACGATCAGGAACAGGATCACGGCAACGAGATGCAGGCGCCTGCGCATGGAAGTGTCCTCCGCGGATTCCGCATCGTAGCGATTCCGCAAGCAGGCTGCATCGCCGCCAATACCCGCAAACTGTGCGGCAGAGCACGATGCCTGCGCCGTCCTTCCGCCACGCTGCGCGCTTGCGGCACCGGCTGGGTCGCAGGATGCGCTGAGGACGATGATCGACCCCATGACCCACGGCAAGACCAGTTCGAGCATCGCGGACGACTCGGCACGGGAATCCCTGCGCGAGCGCTGCCTGAACCTCGTCCGCCGCTGGCAGCCCCTGGCCCGCTCGGGCTGGGACCATCACGCCGCGCGCCAGCTCGGCGAGGAACTCGACCAGATCGCCGAAACCAGCGAACGCCTCGGCCTGATCAACATCAATGGCTCGGCGCTCGAACTCGCCGCCTATCTGTGCTCGTTCATCGACGACGCACTCGAACCGAACGGGGCCGCGCTGGAGCGGCTCGCCGCCATGGTCAATGTGCTCGGTGCCACCCTGGGCGAGTTGTCCGGCGCCCCGGTCGCTGCGGTGCATGCCTTGCCGACCCTCCCACCGGCCGCGCCGGAGGGTGCGACCGCGAGCGTGCTGCGCCTGCCGCGCGCGACCTGCCTGTTCGGCGACACCGTGCGCGCCGCACCCGGCCTGGCCGAGGCGCTGCGCGAGCGCGGCTACCAGGTCAACACCTTCGACGACATAGAAGCCCTGCTCGGCTTCCTCGCCGTAGCCGTACCCGGCGCGTTGCTGCTCGATGCACGCATGCTGCGCCACATCGGCCGCATTCGTGCACGCATCACCGAGTCGCTGCCCGACGCGGACCACACGCCGGCGCTGTTCGTGTTCTCGCCCGGCAACGACCTCGGCGACCGCTTGCTGGCGATGCGTGCCGGTGCGGCAGGCCTGTTCAGCGCGCCGGTCGATGGCCTGCGCGTGCTTGCCCGCGTCGACGAAGTGCTCATGCACACGACGCAGACGCCGTGGCGCGTGCTGCTCGCCGAGACCGACCGCGCCGCCGCGGCCGAACGCGCACGCTGGCTCGCCGAGCGCGGCATGACCGTGCGCCTGGCGGCGAACGGGCAGGCGGCACTGTCCGCGCTCACCGATTTTCGCCCGGACGTGCTCATCGTCGACCAGGAATTGTCCGACGTGCGCGGCCTGGAACTGATCCAGCTCGTGCGTGCACAACCGGAACAGGCGGCGCTGCCGATCGTGCTCATGTCGGCCAACGGCGAAATCGGGGAACGCTTCGACGCGGTCGCCGCCGGCTGTGACGACGTACTGCTCAAACCCGTGCGTGCACGTCATCTCTGCCACGCGGTCAGCTCGCGGCTGTCGCGCGTGCGTGGCCTGCGCGAGCTGATCGGCGTCGCCGGAACCAGCGATCCGCGCACCGGCCTGCACACGCGCAGCGTGCTGATCGAGAAACTCGCAGCCGCCGCGGGCGATCGCTCGGCGGCGCTGATGTGCATCACCATCGACCACGCACAGGCACTGCGCGAGCGCATCGGCCTGATTGGCTTGGCCGCCCTCGACGCACATGTAGGCCAGGTCCTGCGTTCACAGCTGGACGTGACCGACGTTGCCGCGCACTACCAGGATTTCCGCTATTTCGTGCTCATGCATCGCCACTCGCGCAGCGAGGTGACGATGGCTGCGGAGGATATCCGCGCCGCCTTTGCACGCCACGCTTGGACCTTCGGCAGCGAACACGCACTGACCGCGAGCATCGGTCTGACCTTGCTCGGCGGCGAACAGGCCGGCATCGACGCGATCGTCGGCCACGCCGAAGCGGCACAACTCGCCGCCGAACACATGGGTGGCAATCGCGTGCTCTGGTACGAGGCCCGCGAAGCCGCCCTGCTGCCGACCGATCCGCTGCTGGCGGTACGCGCAGTCGTTGAGCGCCCGCTCAAGCCGGAGCAGGCGATGTTCGATTTCCAGCCGATCGTGCCACTGACCGGCAAGCTGGTCGGCCAGTTCGACCTGCGCTTCCGCGTGCGCAGCACGCAGAACCCTGACGCCACGGTCGCCTACGAGGACCTCGTCCCGGTCGCAGCAGAAACCCGCCAGCTCGCCCAGGTCGATCGCCTGCTCCTGCAGCACACGCTGACGATGCGCGAACAGCAACTCAAGCGCGGACGCCAGTTGCGCATCTTCGTGCCGCAGTCGGTGGAGTCGTTGATGGCGACGGACCTCGCCTGGTGGCTCGAACGCGAACTGAAGGAACGCCACCTGTCGGGCACCGGCCTGACCCTGTGCCTGCCCTGTTCGCCCCTGATCGACGCCGGCAGCGCCGCGCGCGAACGCATGGCCCATCTGCGCACACTGGGCCTGCGCATCTGCCTCAATGATTTCGGCCGTGACTGGGCTGCCGTGCACGCCCTGAAAATGCTGCCGGTCGATGTCGTGCGCCTCGATCCGGCCCTGGTGCAGGAACTCGGTGCCACGCGCTCGACATCCGATACCGTGGTCGCCCTCGTGCGCAAGGCCCACGCCGCCGGCGCCGCCGTCGTCGCCAGTGAAGTCGACCACGTCAACCGCGCCCATCTGCTCCTGCGCCTCGGCATCGACTACGCAGCCGGCCCTGCCTTCTCCCCACCCCTCACCCAGCCGGAATTCGATTTCGGCAGGCCATTGTGGTGACGAAGCGGCGGGACTTTCAGAACATCCCCGTCTCCAGCTTCGCCGCATCCGACATCATGGTGTGGTTCCACGGCGGGTCGAACACCAGGTCGACGTCGGCTTCGGCGACAGTGGGGATCATCTCGATCTTGGTGCGCACATCGTCGATCAACACTTCTCCCATGCCGCAACCGGGTGCGGTCAGGGTCATGCGCACGTTGACCTTGCGCCGACCATCGTCGAGCGTCTCCAGATCGCAGTCGTAGACCAGACCGAGCTCGACGATGTCGATCGGAATCTCGGGATCGAAACAGGTGCGCAACTGCTGCCAGACGAGCTTCTCGACCTCCTCGTCGCCGGCACCCTCGGCAAGTTCGAGCGGTGCCGGCACGTCCTTGCCGATCGCGTCGGCGTCCGTGCCGGCGATGCGGAACAGGTTGCCCTCGACGAACACGGTGAAGCTGCCGCCGAGTGCCTGCGTGATGTAGCCGGCCTGGCCGGCCGGCAGGGTCACGACCTCGCCCTGCGGCACCATGACCGCGGGACAGTCGCGCTCGAAGCGCACGGGCTCGGAAGTGGAGTGGTAGGTGCTCATGTTCGACGGGTCGGCGCAGCGCGCGGTCTGCGATTATGACAGGCTCGCCGCCGCGCATCGCGATATCGGGATTCGGCCATTCAGGCAACGATCCCGGTCTCGCGCAGGCAACGCCCGAGCAGGCGCATCGCCGCCTCGATATCAGCCGGCGGCAGCGCCGCATAGCCAAGCAGCAGACCCGGGCGGAGCGACGCCCGCAGCGCATATGGCGCGACCGTATACAGGCCGAGGCCACGTTCACGCGCATGCGCTGCCAGACGCTCGCAGTCGGCGTGGCTGCGCGAGCGCAACCACGCGGCAACGTGCATGCCGGCGTTCGAATCGACGATGTCGAAGGCCGCGCCTGCATGCTTCTTCAGGCCGGCCAGCATCGCCGCGCGACGCACGCGCAGGGTCTGCGCGGCACGACGCAGATGGCGCTCGAAGCCGCCACCGGCCATGAACTGCGCGAGCGCGGCCTGCTCGAGCGTGTTGCTGCCACGGTCCTCGAGCCACTTGGCCGCGCGGAACGCCTCGCGCAGGGCCGGCGGCAGCACCATGTAGCCGAGACGCAGGGCCGGGAAGAGCGTCTTGGAGAAACTGCCGATGTAGAGGACACGACCGTCCCGATCGAGTGATTTCAACGCCGCCAGTGGGCGCCCGCCGAAACGGAATTCGCCGTCGTAATCGTCCTCGATCAACCAGGCCTGGCTCCTACTGGCCCAGGCGAGCAGTTCGACACGTCGTGCCAGCGGCAGCAGCGCACCGGTCGGAAACTGATGCGAAGGCGTGACCACGGCGAGGCGCGCACGCGCCGGCAAGGCGGCCGGCACCAGGCCTTCTGCATCCACCCGCACACCCCGCACAAGGGCACCGTGCGCGGCGAAGATCTGGCGCGCCCCGCGGTAGTGTGGGTCCTCGAGTGCCACCGTGGCTCCGTCGTCGAGCAACACGCGCGCGGCGAGGGCGAAGGCCTGCTGTGTTCCGGACACGACCAGCACGTCTTCGGGCGCAGCCTCGACACCACGCCGGCGTGCGAGGTAATCGCAAATGCGTTCGCGCAGGAGCGGCAAACCCTGTGCATCGGGATAGTCGAACTCGGCACGTTCGGCGGCACGATTGAGCTCGCGCCGCCAGGCGCTGGCCAGCGCCGGGTTCGTCAGCGGCACGCCGTACTGCAGGTTGTAACGCAGGCCGGCGTGCTGACGACCCGGGATGCGCGAGCCGTCGGTGATGGCCACGGCACGCCGCGCGAATGGTGACAGCGGCGCAGCCAGCGCGGCGAACGGCGCCTTGCGCGTGGACACCGCGCGGCTGCCGATCTCGGCCACATAGCTGCCCGAACCGACCCGACCGAGCAGAAATCCTTCAGCCTGCAGCTGTTCGTAGGCGGCGAGCACCGTGTTGCGCGAGACATCGATCTCGCGCGCCAGCGTGCGACTTGCCGGCAGGCGTGCACCGGCAGGCAGGCGCCCATCGAGAATCATCGCCTTCAATGCGCGGATCAGTTGCGCATAGCGCGGCCCTTGGCCGTCCAGTTCGATGTACACGATTGGCTCCGTCGATACCGACTATTGCGGACCTTCAGGGAGCCAATCATCGGCCCGAACATGACGCTGTCAAGCCGTGCAACGACGAAGCAAATACACCGTAGGAGCCACTTCAGGGCGATCTCGTCGATCGATCCGTCGGCAGAGCATCGCCCCTGAAGGGGCTCCAACAGGGCTCCCACGAATGAATGCCCAGGAAAAAACCGATGCGCAACAAACCCCGCCACGAAATCCAGCGCGCCAGGCAACGCGCGCACTACGACGAAGCCATCGTGCATGCTGTGCTCGACGCGAGCTGGCTCGCCCACGTCGCCTTCAGTGGCGACGGCGGCCAACCCTTCGTGATCCCGATGCTCCATGCGCGTGAAGGCCGCTCGCTGCTGCTGCACGGGTCGATCGCGAGCCGGCTCATGCGCCGACTCGGTGATGGCGTGGAAGCCTGCGTCGCCGTCACCGTGATCGACGCACTCGTGCTCGCCCGCTCGCATTTTCACCACTCGGTCAACTACCGTTCGGTGGTCGCCTTCGGTCGTGCGCAGCCAGTCACCGACGACCGCGACAAGGCCATGGCGCTCGCGCGTTTCGTCGACATCATCGTGCCGGGCCGGGCCGCCGAATCGCGCGAGGCCGACCACAACGAACTCGCCGCCACCGCCCTGCTGCGCTTCGACATCGAGGCCGCCAGCGCAAAAATCCGCTCGGGCGGCCCCAAGGACGATCCGGCCGATGCCGGAGCGCCGATCTGGTCCGGCATCGTGCCGATCGAATCGCGACTCGGCGCACCGATCGCTGCCGCCGATGCGACACCAGGCATCGACGTGCCCGCCTCGCTGCTCCGATCGGGATGTCGCGCCCACGTGATGCATGAGTGAGGCGATCCCGTACAAGGCGCGAAGCACGGGCGACATTCCGTTGGATCGCCAACGTCGATCCCGGGCAGCGTCCGTCACCGCTGTGACGGGAACGGTTGCAGTCACGATCGACGCATCACGGACAGTTCCGCCGACCGCGAGGCAGCCGCTATGATCGGCGGTCCTCGTGCCTGCGGTTTCCGTCGATGTCCTCCTCCGTTCCACACCGCAAGGCTTCGCTGGCGACGCGCATCGTCGGCGTCGCCACCGCACTGATGTGCGCGCTCGCCGGCGGCGCGGTGTGGTGCCTGCTCGCGCTGTACACGCGCATCGACTTCGACGCCATGCTGCTACCGATCGCCGCCCTCGTCGCGGTCGTGCTGCGCAACCACGGCTTCGCGCGCTCGCGCACCGGCATCGTGCTGGCCATCGGCGGCACCGTGCTCGCCTTTGCCTATTCCGCCTACCTGCTGGCCGCGGCGAAGGTTGCGGCCTACCTCGGCCTGCCACTGCGCTCGACCCTGCTCGCGATCGGTCCCGAGATGGCGGCGGCGATCGCCCGCGCAGACTTCACGCCATGGCATGCCGGCATGCTGGTGCTCTCGTGCATGCTCGCCGCCTGGATGATCTGGCGGTCACCCGCTCGACAACGAGGAAGCCAGTGACCATGCGCCAGCGAATGTCGGCAACCACGCTGAAGATCCGGCACACTGCGTCGTCTGGCCGCACACGGCGGATTTGCTTCGCATGATCGAAACGACTAGCGTCGCCGCGCAGCTTCGATCCTCCGTGCCGGAATACGAACCCATGCCCCGACCTTCCTCGCTCGACCGCGAGCAGATCCTGTCCTGCGCCCGTGGCGAGATGTTCGGAGCCGGCAACGCGCGCCTGCCGCTGCCGCCGATGCTGATGTTCGACCGCATCACCCACATCGACGAATGCAGCGGCGCGCACGGCAAGGGCATGCTCGAGGCCGAACTCGACATCCACCCTGATCTGTGGTTCTTCGACTGCCACTTCGCCGGCGATCCGGTGATGCCGGGCTGCCTCGGCCTCGATGCCATGTGGCAGCTCACCGGGTTCTTCCTGCCCTGGCTCGGCGAGCCCGGCCGTGGACGCGCGCTCGGCGTCGGCGAGGTCAAATTCACCGGACAGGTACTGCCCGACGCGAAGCGCGTGCGCTACGTGATCGACATCAGCCGGGTCATTCGCAGTCGCCTGAAGATGGTGGTTGCCGATGGCCGCACCTTCGTCGACGATCGCCTCATCTACACGGCGAAGGACTTGCGGGTTGGCCTGTTCCAGAGCACGGAGGGTTTCTGATGCGTCGTGTGGTCGTGACCGGCATGGGGCTGGTGTCCTGCCTCGGCAATGCCACGGCCGATGTGGCGAAATCCCTGCGCGACGGCATCAGCGGCATCCGCGCGATGCCTGATTATGCCGAACGCGGCCTGCGCAGCCAGATCGCCGGCCAACCGAGCATCGACCTCGCCGCCACGATCGACCGCAAGCTCAAGCGCTTCATGGGCGACGCGGCCGCCTATGCCTGGGTGTCGCTGCGCGATGCAATCGCCGATGCGGGACTCGCGCTCGAACAGATCCGCCATCCGCGTACCGGCGTGATCGCCGGCTCCGGCGGAGGTTCGGCTGAATGGCAGATCGAAACCGGCGACCTGCTGCGCGAAAAGGGCGTGCGCCGGGTCGGTCCTTACATGGTGCCGCGCACGATGTGTTCGACCGTGTCGGCAACACTGGCCACTGCCTTCGGCATCCTCGGCCTCAGCTATTCGATCGCCGCTGCCTGCGCGACCTCGGCGCATTGCATCGGCGCCGCCGCCGACCTGATCCGGCACGGAGCACAGGACATCATGTTTGCCGGCGGTGGCGAGGAACTGCACTGGGGCATGACCGCACAGTTCGATGCCATGGGCGCCCTGTCGACCGCCTGGAACGCCACGCCCCAAGCCGCCTCGCGCCCCTACGACAGCGGACGTGACGGCTTCGTCATCGCCGGTGGCGGCGGCATGCTGGTACTGGAAGACTACGACCACGCCCGCGCGCGCGGCGCGCGCATCCACGCCGAACTGGTCGGATACGGTGTCACGTCCGACGGTGCCGACATGGTCGCCCCGAGCGGCGAAGGAGCGGTGCGCTGCATGCGCATGGCCCTCAAGGACCTGACTGGCCCGGTCGACTATCTCAACACCCACGGCACGGCGACGCCGCTCGGCGACCTCGTCGAACTCGACGCCATACGCGAGGTGTTCGGCGCCGAAGCGCCTCCGCTGTCCTCGACCAAGGCCCTCACCGGCCACTCGCTCGGCGCCGCCAGCGTGCACGAAGCGATCTACAGCCTGCTGATGCTTGATGCGGGCTTCATGGCCGGCTCTGCCAACATCGACAGCCTTGATCCGCGCGCCGAAGGATTCCCGATCGTGCGCCACAGCCGCGAGGCGCCACTGCGCACGGTCATGTCCAACAGTTTCGGTTTCGGCGGCACCAACGCGAGCCTGGTGTTCACGAAGGTGTAGTCGCCCCGAACCCCGGGTACGCGCGCGCCGAGGAAGCCGAACCCAATCGCGACCAGCAGCACCCTGCGCAGCGGGGCGCCGTGCGCCTGCATCGTCATCGCAGGCTCGCCACGGGCAAGACGGACAGGCGCAACCGGCTCAGCGTGCCCTCGCCGGGCGTGGAGGAAATGGCCAGTGTCCAGCCGAGGTGCTCGCACAACCTGGCCAGCAGATCGAGGCCGATGCCACCGCCTTCGCGTCCACCGCCGCGCGCGATGCGGGCGTAGATGCGGCTGATTTCCTCCGGCGCCATGCCATGCCCGGGATCCTGGATCGACACCGTCGCATCGGCATCGAGGCTCACGTGGATCGTGCCGCGATCGCTGTTCTCGATGGCGTTGCGCAACAGGTTGCCGATGGCGACCTGCACGATATGCAGCGGCGCTTCGACCGTGCACGGTGCCAGTTCCTCCACGACGATCTCCAGCACCTTGTCACGCATCAGGTGGCGGTGGTCGTCGATGATGTCCGGCAGCAGCTCATGCAGCAGCACGGTGTCGTTGTTGCGCGCCAGCTTCGCCGGGTCCTTGGCCAGGGTCAGCAGCAGCGCAATCAGGCGTTCGACGTTGCGCGCCGCGTGCAGCGCGCGCTGCATCGGCTCGTTTGCGCCAGGCGGCAGGCCGGGTTTCTCCAGCGCCAGCTCGAGCGCGCCGGCAATCACCGCGATCGGCGTGCGCAGCTCATGGCTGGCGGTGCTGTTGAACACGCGCTCGCGTTCGACGAAGGCTTCCTGCCGATGCAGGTAGTCGTTCAATGCATTGGCGATGACGTGCAGCTCGGAACTGGCCTGCTCGTCGAGGCGGATGTGCTGGCCGGAACGATCCGGCGACAGCAGGGCGATGTCGTCGGCCAGCTTGGACAGCGGACGCAGCGAGCGGCGCAGGCCCCAGGCCACCATCGCGCCGCCGGCCACGACCAGGAGCAACGAGAGGCCGAGCACGACGAGCGTCACGACGTCCTCGATCACCTCCACCGTGGTGATATCGCGGGCGAGGGCGTAGTTCACGCCACCCACCTGCTGCACCAGCACCACGTTCTCGCGGCCGTCTAGCCAGAAATCGTCGTACACGCCCTGCGGCAGGTCCAACAGACTTGATGGCAATGGGCGATCCGGCACACCGTACAGGCGCAACGAATCGGTGTCCTGCCAGACGTGGCCGGGGTCCGCGGCCCTGCGGTCGAGGAACTGCGCGAGCTCGTGCGAGAGCATGGATTCCCATACCTTGTCCTCGAGGAACTCGTCGGCGAGGAACAGCGCGATCACGGCGCCCAAAAGCACCGCGTAACCGCGCAGCCAGAACATGATCTGCGCATGCAGGCTACGGCGCTTCTTCATCGGGACTTTCCTGGTGGGCGACGGCAAGGCGGTAGCCCACGCGCGGCACGGTCTGGATCAGCTTCAGCGTGAACGGGCCGTCCACGCTGCGGCGCAGGTCGTAGACGTGGGAGCGCAGCATGTCGCCATCCGGCGGATCGTCGCCCCATACCGCGCGTTCGAGCTGCTGGCGGGTGACGGTGGCAGGGCTGGCCTGCATCAGGGTTTCGAGCAGCTTGCGGCACGCCGGATACAGGTGCAGAGGCTTGCCGGCGCGCGTGACCTCGAGCGTGGCGAGGTCGAAGCGCAGGTCGTGCACTTCGAGGACCTTCTTGCGGTAGCGGCCGTGCGCGCGCGCCATCAGTGCTTCGAGTCGCACTTCCAGTTCGGGCAGGGCGAAGGGCTTGGTGAGGTAGTCGTCGGCGCCGGCACGGAAGCCGGCGATCTTGTCGGGCAATTCGTCGCGTGCGGTCAGCATGATCACCGGCACCGACGAGCCGTGCTCCTCGCGCAGGCGGCGCAGCACTTCCGGACCGTCCATGCGCGGCAGCATCCAGTCCAGCACGATGGCATCGCAGGGCTGGGTGACGGCCAGGTGAAGGCCGGTGACGCCGTCCGGCGCGACGTCCAGCGCATGACCACGCGCCTCGAAGTATTCGAACAGGTTGACGACCAGGCTGCGGTTGTCTTCGATGACCAAAAGCCGCATCGGCAGGCTCCACGGAATGAAACGGACGGCGCGCAGCATGGCAGGACCGGCGTCGGAATTGCGTAGGGGATGCCCTGATCAATCCCGAGGGAGATTCCGACAGTTCTCCCACGTCGTGCGCGCCATGATCTACCCGCATACCACCCAGCCACGAATACCACCGTTCGATGCCTTCCCTGTATCCACGCTCTTCCCCGGCCTGGCACACGCCGGCGCTGCTGGCACTGGTCGTCGTGGCGCTGGCGGCCGGCATCGGCCTGCGCGAGCCGATGCCGGCGGACGAACCGCGTTTCGTGCTGGCGGCGCAGGCGATGGTCGACAGCGGGGACTGGCTGTTCCCTCGTCGCGGCAGCGAGTTCTATGCCGAGAAACCGCCGGTCTTCATGTGGATGCAGGCGGCCAGCCAGGTGCTGGTCGGCAACTGGCGCATCGCCTTCCTGCTGCCCTCGCTGCTGGCCGCGCTCGGCACGCTGTGGCTGGCCGGCGACCTGGCGCGCCGATTGTGGGGCAGCAGGGCCGTCCCTTTCGCGGTGTTCGGCCTGTTCGTCTGCCTGCAATTCGCCCTGCAGGCCAAGCGCGCGCAGATCGACATGGTGCTGGTCGGCCTGACCACGCTTTCGCTGTGGGCCCTGCTGCGTTACCTGCTGGAAAAACCGAATCCGTGGTTGCTGGCGCTGGGTACATTCGCGGCCGGGCTCGGCACCGTCACCAAGGGCGTCGGCTTCCTGCCGCTGCTGGTGTTCCTGCCGTGGCTGTGGGTACGCAGGAAAGCATCGCGTGAGCTGCCCGCGCATCGTGGCGTGCATGCGCTGGCCGGTATCGGCGGATTCCTGCTCGGCACCGGCGTGTGGCTGGTGCCGATGCTGGCGGCCGTGCTCACATCGAACGACCCCGCCCTGCACGCCTACGCGCGCGAGATGCTGCTGCGCCAGACCGGCACGCGCTATGTCAACGCCTGGCATCACGTGCAGCCGGCCTGGTACTACCTGCAGTCGATGCTGACCCTTTGGTTGCCCGGCATCCTGCTGCTGCCGTGGCTGCTGCCCGCATGGTGGCACCGCCTGCGCCGCGTCGATCCACGCCATGCCCTGCTGCTGGTGTGGGCGTTGCTGGTGCTGCTGTTCTTCAGCGCCACGCCGGGCAAGCGCGAGGTCTACATCTTCCCGATGCTGCCGGCGTTGTGCGTCGCTGCCGCGCCGCTGTTGCCCGGCCTGCTGCGGCGGCGCGGCGTGCGCGCGACGCTGTGGCTGTACCTCGGCGTCCTAGCGCTGGCTGCCAGTGCACTGGGCGGATGGCTGCTGCAGGCACCAGCCGGGCGCCTGCAGCCGTTCGTCGAGAGCCGCGGCATGGACCTTGCCACCGCGGCCACGCTCGGTGCGTGGCTGCTCGGATTCGGCGTTGCGGCGTGCGCCGCGATGGCGTTCTCGGCGCTGACGACACGTCGACGCCCAACCACTGCGTTGATCGTGGTCAGCGCCATGCTCTGGATCACCTGGGGCATCGGCCTGATGCCGGCGCTGAGCCCGGACAGTTCCGCGCAGGCGGTGATGCAACGTGTCGGCCAGCGCATCGGGCCGGATGCCGAACTCGCCCTGCTCGGCTGGCGCGAACAGCACCTGCTGCAAGCCGACCGCCACGCCCTGGACTTCGGCTTCAAGCGTCCCTGGGCCGAACAATGGCCGCTCGCGCGCGACTGGC
The DNA here is from genome assembly GCF_019634775.1 of Dokdonella sp. Classification (NCBI taxonomy): domain Bacteria; kingdom Pseudomonadati; phylum Pseudomonadota; class Gammaproteobacteria; order Lysobacterales; family Rhodanobacteraceae; genus Dokdonella; species Dokdonella sp. The sequence continues at coordinate 1,694,654 of NZ_JAHCAS010000001.1, read as the reverse complement.
TGCAGGCGGCACCCGATCGGCGCTGGCTGTTCCTGCGCAAGGACGCCGTCGCACCGTGCATCGACACGTCGCGGATCGTCGACATCGGTGTGTCCAACCGACGCGCATGGGTGCTCGTCCCGGGCAACGCGTGGATCGCCGGTTGCGCGATGCCGGCCGACTGGACGGCGGACAGCGACGGCGACTGAAGGCAAACACCCCATGACCCCGCTATCCGTCGTCATCCCCGTTTACAACGAGCGCGACAACATCGCGCCGCTGGTGCGCGAAGTCGTCTTGCACCTGCGCGGTCACGTGGCGTTCGACATCGTCTGCGTCGACGACTGCTCCGACGACGACACTCGCGAGGTGCTCGCCGCGCTCAAGGCCGAAGTGCCCGAGCTGCGCGCGCTCGCCCATCGCCAGCGTTGCGGCCAGAGCGCGGCGATACGTACCGGCGTCAGGCATGCGTTGTCGCCGTGGATCGCCACGCTCGATGGCGACGGGCAGAATGACCCGGCCGACATCCTGCGCCTGCTCGACCAGCGTTCCGAGACGAAAAACAACGTCAAGCTGTTCGCCGGCTGGCGCGTCGACCGGCGGGACTCGACCAGCAAGCGCCTGGCCTCACGCCTTGCCAACGGCATCCGCCGCCGGCTGTTGCGCGACGACACGCCGGACACCGGCTGCGGCATCAAGCTGTTCGAACGCGCCGCCTTCCTCGACCTGCCCTACTTCGACCACATGCACCGCTACCTGCCGGCATTGATGCAGCGTGCCGGCTGGCGAACGGTCAGCGTGCCCGTGGCGCATCGCGCGCGCAACGCGGGCCGCTCCAAGTACACCAATTTCGGCCGTGCACTGGTCGGCATGCGCGACCTGCTCGGCGTTTCCTGGCTGATCGCGCGCAGCCATGTCGCCGTCGCCGACGAGATCGGCGCGCGCAGGCAGGAGTGAGCGACATCGACGAGGAAATCCTGCAGGGATGTTCTTATCAATCCCACAACGGCGTCACCGTCCTGTGCGGGCGCAGATCAAGGCGCGACGGCGAAGGCAGACTGGCCGTCTGTCGAGCCGGCGCTGCGCCGAGCTGCGCCCGCACAGGACAGCCCCAACCTTTTGACTCCAATGACGGGGGCGTCTACGAGAGCGGCGCGCAAACGCCCCAATGAAACCGATGCTTCATTCCCCGAGTGCGGCCATGGATGGCCGCATCTGGACTTCACGGGAACGCAAGGCTCGCGCCCGAACCACGATCCGACATGTGGCGAAACACGATGTTTCGCACGGACTCAATGTCCGCCACCGCCCTCGATGGCCTTCAGCTCGGCGCCGAGCATGTTCGCCGCTTCCTTGCCGTCGGCGTAGAGCATGCGCGTGTTGTCGGCGTAGAACAGGGCATTCTCGATGCCGGCGAAGCCGGTACCCTTGCCGCGCTTGATGACGATGACCTGGCGTGAATTGACCACGTCGAGGATCGGCATGCCGTAGATCGGCGAGGCCTTGTCTGTTCTCGCGGCGGGATTCACGACGTCGTTGGCTCCGATGACGATGGCGACGTCGCAGGTCTTGAACTCGGGGTTGATGTCGTCCATGTCGGCGATCAGGTCGTAAGGCACGCCGGCTTCGGCGAGCAGCACGTTCATGTGGCCGGGCATGCGGCCGGCGACCGGATGGATCGCGAACTGGACTTCCTTGCCGGCCTTGATGAGCTGCTGGCAGAGCTCCCAGATCTTGTGCTGCGCCTGCGCCACGGCCATGCCGTAACCCGGCACGACGATGACCTTCTCGGCCATGTACAGCAGCGAGGCCGCATCGGCCGCCTCGATCGGCTTCTGCGAACCGGCGATCGCGCTGGCTTCGCCACCGCCGCCGAAATTCGAGAACAGCACGCCGCTGATCGGCCGGTTCATCGCCTTGGCCATGAGCTGGGTCAGGAAGGTGCCCGCCGCGCCGACGACCATGCCGGCGACGATCAGTGCCTCGATGCCCATCACATAGCCTTCGAAGGCAACGGCGAGGCCGGTGAAGGCGTTGTAGAGCGAGATCACCACCGGCATGTCGGCACCGCCGATCGGCAGGGTCATCAGGATGCCGAACAGCAGGGCCAGGGCGAAGAAGGTGACGACCAGCCACGGCTCGATGCGCCAGGCGATCAGGGCGATGCCGGTTGCGACCGCAGCGGCGAACACCAGGAAGTTGAACACCTGCTGGCCGGCGAAGGTGAAGCGCTTGTCCATGCGCCCGTCGAGCTTGGCCCAGGCAATGATCGAGCCGGTCATCGACACCGAGCCGATCAGCGCGCCGAGCACGGCGAGTCCGACCGTGACCAGCGGAATGCCGGTAACGCCAGGCGCGGAGAACTTGAGCAGTTCGCCGGCGCCGATCGCCGCCGCCGAGCCGCCGCCCATGCCGTTGAACAGGGCGACCATCTGCGGCATGTCGGTCATCGCGACCTTCTTGCCCCAGATCCAGGTCGGGACCACGCCGACCACGATCGCGGCGATGATCAGGCCGAGGTTGTGCGTGCCGGTGATCGCGAACGTCGCCAGCGTGGCGATGACCATGCCGATGCCGGCCTGCACGATGCCCTTGCGCGCCGTGACCGGCGAGGACATGCGTTTGATGCCGAGAATGAACAACACGGCGGCGAGGAAGAAACTCGCCTTGGCGACCCAGACCAGCAGTTGTTCGAAATCCATGCGTGCATTCCCCGGATGGTTTCAGCGGATCAGGCCGACGCTGTCAGGCATGAGCCGCCAGTGGCGGAGGGCGGTCGGTGAACGGGCGCCGGCATCATGGCGCCAGGCACGTCGGCCACCCGGCCTATTTGTTGTCCTTGCTCGACTTGAACATCTCGAGCATGCGTTCGGTCACCACGTAGCCACCCGCGGCATTGCCGGCACCAAGCGCGACGCCGATGAAGCCGATGGCCTTGGCCAAGGTCGACTCCGCATGTGCCAGCGCGATCATCGCGCCGACCAGGACGATGCCGTGCACGAAGTTCGAACCGGACATCAGCGGCGTGTGCAGGATCACCGGCACGCGGCCGATGATCTCCTTGCCGGTGAAGGCGGCGAGAAGAAAGATGTACAGATACAGGAAACCATCGGTCATGACGCGCCCCCTTCGACCAGTTGCTTCGTCGGCTCGTGCCTGATCTCGCCAGCGTGGGTGAGGCAGGTCTTGGCGATCAGTTCGTCTTCCCAGTCGAGGCTCAGCGCACCGTCCTTGAGCGAGAGCTCGAGGAAGTTGTAGAGGTTGCGCGCGTACATCTCGCTGGCATGGATCGGCGTGGTCGCCGGCAGGTTGACCGTACCGATCACGCTGACGCCGTTGGCGGTGAGCACGGTCTTGCCGGGTTCGCTGAGGTCGGTGTTGCCGCCCGACTCGGCGGCGATGTCTACGATGACGGCACCGGCCTTCATGCCGGCGATCATCGCAGCGCTGATGATGCGCGGTGCCTTGCGGCCGGGTACGGCGGCCGTGGTGACGACGACATCGATACCCTTGAGATGATCGGCCAGCGCCTGCTGTTGCTGCTCGCGCTCCTCGGGCGTGAGTTCGCGCGCGTAGCCGCCGCTGCCGGCGGCCGACACGCCAAGATCGAGGAACTTCGCACCAAGCGATTCGATCTGCTCACGCGTTTCCGGACGCACGTCGAAGCCTTCGACCTGGGCGCCGAGGCGGCGCGCGGTGGCGATCGCCTGCAGGCCGGCGACGCCCGCGCCGACCACGAGCACCTTGCTCGGGCGGATCGTGCCGGCGGCAGTGGTAAGCATCGGGAAGAACTTCGGTGCCGCCTCGGCGGCGATCAGCACGGCCTTGTAGCCGGTGACCGCGGCCTGTGAGGACAGCACGTCCATGGCCTGCGCGCGCGTGGTGCGCGGGAGCAGTTCCATGGCGAAAGCGGTGATTTTCCGGTCGCGCAGCGCCCTGACACGCTCGGGCGCGAGATGCGGTTGCAGGTGGGCGACGACGACGGCGCCTTCCTTCAGCTTCGCGATTTCGTCGAGCGACGGCGGCTGCACGCGCAGCAACACGTCGGCACGCGCCAGCGCGCTGGCGGCATCGGCGACGATCTCGGCATTGGCAAACGCGGCATCGGCGAAGCAGGCCGAGGTGGCGGCGCCCTGCTCGAGCACGATATCGGCGCCGAGGGATTTGAGCTTCTTGGCGACGTCGGGCGTCAGCGCGACGCGACGTTCACCGGGCGCGGACTCGCGCAATACGGCTACGGCAACCGGCATGGCCCCTCCCCGGACGACATGACCCGTGCATCCTAGCCGAACTGGGCGACAAGGCACAGGGTACCGACGACGGCGCAGCCGCTACACTGCGCGCTTCGGCGCGTCCGAGCGAACCGATTCGCGGGAATGAATTCATCCGCGACACGCAAACGGAGTCGCCCTGCAACCTGGAGCTGCAATGTCTCTCGACATCCTCAACCGACGTCTGTCGGTGCCGTCGCGGCAACTCGGCGAGCCGGCGCCGGACGACGCGCAGATCGAAGCCATGCTCTCGGCCGCGATCCGTGTGCCCGACCACGGCCGCCTCACGCCGTATCGCCTGATCCGCATTCGCGGTGACGCACGACGGCACCTCGGCGAGGCACTGGCGCGCATCCATGCCGCGAAGGAGCCCGACGCACCTGCTGCCGCAATCGACAAGGACAGGACACGCTTCGACGCCGCGCCGCTGGTCGTCGCCGTCGTCGCGCGCGTGAGCGCCGGCCACAAGGTGCCTGTGCAGGAACAGCTGCTCTCGTCCGCTTGCGTTGCCTACAACCTGCTGCTCGCCGCGCAGGCGCTCGGCTTCGGTGCGCAGTGGCTGACCGGCTGGGCCGCCTACGATGCCGATGTCGCCACCCTGCTCGGCTTGGCCGGCAACGAGAGCATCGTCGGCTTCGTGCATGTCGGCACAATTCGCCAGCCAGCGTCCGAACACGCGCGACCCGCACTGGCCGACCTGCTGACCGACTGGGAAGGCTGAGGTCGTGCCGGACCGCGTCTATCTCGTCGATGCCAGCCTGTACGTGTTCCGTGCCTGGCATTCGATCCCGCCCGACTTCACCGACATCGACGGGCATCCGGTCAATGCCGTGCACGGCTTCACGCGCTTCCTGCTCGACCTGCTCGAGCGCGTGCGGCCGGGACATGCGGCAATCGCCTTCGACGAATCCCTGACCGGTTCGTTCCGCAACGCGATCTACCCGGCGTACAAGGCCAACCGTGAACTGCCGCCGGCCGAACTCGTGCGCCAGTTCGACTACTGCCGCGAAGTCGCCGCAGCTCTTGGCCTGACCGTGCTGACCGACCGGCAGTACGAGGCCGATGACCTGATCGGCAGTGCCGTGGCCTGCCTCGCACGCCACGACCGGCGCGTGGTTATCGTCTCGGCCGACAAGGACTTCGGCCAGCTGGTCGGCGACCAGGTCGAGCAGTGGGATTTTTCCCGCGACCAGCGCTGGGACGCGCACGGTGTCCGCCAGCGCCTCGGCGTGAAGCCCGAACAGGTCGCCGACTATCTCGCCCTTACCGGCGACGCGATCGACAATATTCCGGGCGTACCCGGCATCGGCGCCAAGACCGCAGCCACCCTGCTCGCCCATTTCGGCTCCCTCGACACCTTGCTCGCGCGTGCCGATGAAGTCGCCTTCCTGCGCCTGCGCGGCGCTGCCGCCACATCGGCGCGCCTGCGCGAACACGCCGACATCGCGCGCCTGTCGCGTGCACTGACCGGCATTGCCGTCGATGCGCCAGTGCCTGCCTCGGTCGAAGCGTATGCGCGGCGCGCGCACGACTGGGACGCGGTCGAAACCCTGTTCGACCGTCTGCGCATCGGCCCGATGACGCGGGCGCGGGTGCGCGGGCTGGCGGGTTGAGCACCGCGATCGGCGCTTGGGGGATGGCCCGGAACGAAGCGGAATGCAGCGCTTGCGCGCGCCCCTCAATCGCCCTTCTTCGCGTCCTTGGCTTTCTCGGCCGGATCGGGCTCAACGCGCGGGGCACCGCTATCGAGCAGGCTCGGGCGCGTGCGCAGCAGCTCCTTGCCTTCCTCGGGCGCGGCGGTGCGCACCGACGTCGCCGGAGAAGCGATGCCCTGCCCCCAGTTGAAACGCAGATCGCTGCGGAACACCTTCACCGGCTCGAACGCATTCGCATCCCTCACGTCACCGTACTGACCGTAGTTACCTTTCTGGCTGTTGGCGACGAAATAGAGTTTGTCACCCGCCACCGCGCCGTAGGTCGGCAGCTTGAACGCCGGGTTGGCGACGTCGAGCGGCATGATCCTGGTGATGCTCGAACCCTCCGGCGACAGCGTCAGGCGCATGACGCGCTGCGGGTGCATGCCGTTCTCGATGACCACCAGGGTGCCTTCGTACCAGTACAGGCCATCGATGCCGCCGAGCACGAGTGTCTTGGGGTTGTAGGTGACCGGAAAACCCTTGCCGGTTGCCAGATGCACGCCGAACAGGCCGAGCTGGTAGTCCGCGAAATAGAGCAGCTTGCCGTCGTCGCTCACTGCGAGACCACGGACGCTCCTCAGGTTCGGGTCCGACACGGCGACCTTGAGCCCCTTGCCTTCGATCTTGTAGATCAGGTTGCGCAGGCCGTCGGCGACGAACATGGCGCCGCTCTTGCCGACCGTGATCGAGGTCAGCGAATGCGTGCCGGGCCCGGGGGCGAGGTAGCGTTCGAGGAAGCGGCCACTGGACAACTGGAACTTGAATACGCCCGACTTGCCGAGATCATCCTGGCTGAAGCCCTTGAACAGGGTCGACGAGGTCGCGGCGACGTAGAGCAGGTCGCGATCGGCGTCGACGGCCATCGCGTAGACACCCCACAGGCCGTTGGTTGCATCGGGCCTGATGAACGGCTTGAGCTGGCCGTCGGTGCCGGCGAGCTGGATCGTTCCCTCGCGCGCGCTGCCCACGAGGAGCTGCTTGCGCTTCGGATCCCAGGCCAGCGACTCGTGCAGGAAATCGCCCTTGGGCAGCTCGAACGCGGGCTTGCCCTCGCCGAACGGCCGCATGTTCGCCTTGAGGCTCTGCGCGAGGAACTTCCACAATTCGGTATCGGCAACCTTGGCGAAGCGTTTGTCGTTCTCGAGGTCGTAGCCGTAGCCCTGCTCCTTCATCTTGAGCAGGAGGTCGTAGGTGGCTGTCTTGTCACCCTTGCTCGCATACAGCACGGCCAGCGCGAAGGCGTAGTCGCCGACGTTCGGGTACAGGGTGTGCAGGCGCTCGTAGGTCCAGATCAGGCGACCACCGTCGCGGATCTTCGCGTAACCGGTGACCAGGCGCCCCAACAGGTCGGCGTCGTCTATGGCATCGATCTCGGCCTTGGTGAGCTGGCGCACGTCGCGCGTCGACTCGGCGGTATCGGTACCGGCCGGCTGCGTCGCCGGGCCCTGCGCGTGGAGGGTGGATGCGCCGGCAAGCAGGGCGAGGCAACACAACAGTCGCTTGATCTTCATCGGGGGAACCTTGGATGCTTGCGGGATTCGCGCGACGGAGACCCGTCGCGCCCGCGAAAGTTCGGGAAGCCGCCTAAAATGAACGAAACCACGACCCTTTGCAACGGCATCTGGCTGCGTCTGATGAAGCGCGGGCGCTGGGAGTACGCCGAGCGCACCAACCCTGGCGGCGGGGTCATGATCATCGCCGTCACCGGCGAGGACAAGCTGCTGTTCGTCGAGCAATTCCGCCCGGCGCTGGACTGCCGCACGATCGAGATGCCGGCCGGACTCGTCGGCGACCAGGCCCAGGCCCGCGACGAGGACGCCGTCGCCGCCGCCCACCGCGAACTGGTCGAGGAAACCGGCTACGCCGCCGGCCGCATCGAATACATCATGGCGGGCCCGACCTCGGCCGGCATGAGCAACGAAATCCTCGCCTTCGTCCGCGCCCACGACCTCAAGCGCATCGAGGCCGGCGGTGGCGACGACACCGAGGACATCGTCGTCCACGAGATCCCGCGCCACGAAGCCGCGCGCTGGCTGGTCGAACGCATGGCCGAAGGCTGCTCGGTCGACCCGAAGATCTTTGCCGGGCTGTACTTCCTCGACAATGAGGCATCCATGCGCGGCGCCTGAGCCGTTGCGGGGCGGCGACGCTTCGCAGCGAGTGCGGAGCACTGCCCCTGGGGCAACCGGCTTCAAGCAACCAGCAGGGTCGCCGCACCCATTGCGGCAAAGGACTCAGCCCATCGCGGCCGTGGTGTACTGCCACAACAGCAGCATGGCCATGGCGAGGATGGCGAGGAGGCTGAATATCATGCCAAGCGTGCGGCCGGGGCTGATGCCCGCATTCTTCGACAGGCCGATGGCGTGCAGCACGCGCCCGCCGACCAGGGTCGCGCCGAGCACATGGACGAGCAGCGGCCGGGCCTGATTCAGTTCGACCAACAGCAACAGGATCAGGCCGATGGGCAGGTATTCGACCGCGTTCGCGTGCGCGCGCACGCGTCGGGCGAGTTCATGGTCGCCGCCGGTGCCGATGCCGATCCGTGCCGACTTGCGGCGCAGGATGACCCGCACGGCGAGGAACAGGACGAGCAGCGCAGCGAGTGCCGCATAGAATCCTGTGACGTGCATTGGCGGTCCTCAATCCGTGCCCGCGGCAGGGGTGAGCCATTCGCCGCGCTGCACGCCAGTCAGTGTGACGGGGCCAGTGGCGACGATGTGGTAGCGCACGCGCAAGTCACCGACTGCGGGGTTGGCCGGGTCGTCGCCCGAGAACAACACGCCCTCGACATCGCGGAAGCTCGCGGCGAGGTTCGGCGCGAGTTCGGCGGCCGACACCGGACGCGGCACCGACGGCAGGGCGACGAGCAGGTCGGGTGCGACCCGAAAGGCACCGAGGCGCAGCGTCGGCGCGCTGAAGCGCGCGGCGAGCAGTGGGAACGGGGTTGGATTCAGGTGTCCGGCCGGCTCGGTGAAGCGAGCCGAATCGACCGGCTCCGACGACCATGCAACGGAATGCGTGCACGCATCGGCGAGGCAGCGTTCGTGCCATTGGTACATCTCGACTTCGCGCAGCATCAGCGCAGCATCGCTGCTGATGCCGAGCTCGGTGTCGATGGCCACGCCCTCCACGCCGAGCCGGCCCTCCACCCGCACCAGGCGGCCTTCGTTGGCCGGATCGATACGGTCATCGGTTGCCGTGAGCGGCTGCGTCGACGACGCCCCACCGCGGGTGAGGCGATCATCCTGCGACCACCACGCCAGCCCCGCCGCGACCAACGCCAGTACGGCGAGCGTCGCAGCGAGGAAACGAGGCGAGCGCGTGGCCATCGGCGGCCGGTCAGCCGGCTTGCGGAATCACGACCGACAGGGCATCGATGTTGAGTTCGCGCTCGGCCGGCGCGGTTGCCCCGTCCTCACGCAGGTGATCGATCTCGGCCTGGCTGAAAACCTTCTCGGACAACGTCCCGTAGACAATCGCCGGCCCCTTCGAATCGGTCGGTACGCCAAAGGCATGATCATGCATGGCGACACGCGCATAGCCGCCGTCCGCGCCAGTCAGCACCAGCCAGCAGCCCTTCTTCTTGCAGACCTGGGTGATCTCGCCGCTGAAGGCGATCGTCTTGCCGAGATAGTCGGCGGGATTCTTCACTGCCACGTCGATGCCGACCGCTGCCGGCATGTCCTTCGGCAAGACGGCTCCGTAGACCGCGCCGGCGGCGGTCGTTTCGACCGGAACCGGCGCGGCCGGCTCGCGTTCGTGACCGGTTGCGGCGTGATCGTCGTGGGCGAAGGCCTGGCCGGCGAAAAGCACGGCGGCGAGCAGGAGGATGCGCATGGGTGGCTCCGGAGGGATTTAAGGAACCGCCACGCTGCCAATGCGCGCGGCGCGCGTCAAGGGCGGGGCAAACCGCAGGAGAAATGAACCCCTGCAGGAGCCCCTTCAGCGACGATGTTTTTCGATGCGATCCAAAAAAGCATCGACCGTGAACGGGCTCCTACGCAGCCAGAGGCCAAGCATCGAGCCGGGCCACCTCGTCGACCGCGGCATAGCGCCCCTTGTCATCGCGCGCGACGCTGGCCATCGCACACGCGCTGTCATGGGTGAAGAACAGGCGCACGCCGCGCGCGAGCTTGTCGTCGAGGAAGCGCTGCTTCTCGTCGATCAGCAATTCCGGGTAGCGGTCGTAGCCCATGGTGATTGGCAGGTGCACCCAGGGTCGACCCGGGATCAGGTCGGCACAGAACACCACTCCACCGTGCGCAGCGACGATCTCGGCAAGCATCAGGCCGGGCGTATGGCCATCGGAAAACTCGAAGCGCACGGCCTGGCCCAGCGCCTGCGAATGCGTGCCATCGACGAGTTCGAGGCGACCGCTGTCGATCAGCAATTGCGGCAGTTCGGCGATGAACGAGGCGCGGTCGCGCGGATGCGGATCGAGCGCGCGTTGCCAGTGGCGCGCGCCGACCACGAACTTCGCATTCGGGAACAGCAGGCGCGGCGACTCGCCCTCTTGCCACGCCGCGAGCAAGCCGCCGGCATGGTCGAAATGCAGGTGCGAGAGCACGACGACGTCGATGTCGGCATCGTTGAAGCCGGCGGCGGCGAGCGCATCGAGCAGCACGTGGCGCTCCTCGACGACGCCATAGCGCTCGCGCAGCTTCGGCTCGAAGAACGCACCAATGCCGGTCTCGAACAGCACGGTCTTGCCATCGACACCCTGCGCGAGCAGGCAACGGCAGGCCAGCGGAATGCCGTTGCCGGCATCGGCGGGGATCCATCTCTGCCAGACCGCCTTCGGCGCGTTGCCGAACATCGCGCCGCCATCCAGACGCTGCGAGTTGCCCATCAGCGACCACAGTTTCATCGCATCACCTCGTGCCTGCGCTGCTCATCGGTTCACGTGGGTCGGAACCGGCGCCGATCTCGCCGGTACGACGGTTCCAGCCGACCATGTTCATCAGCCCCCAGGTGCGCTCGCCTTCGTTGACGATGTGCCCCATCGCACCGAGTGCACGGACTTCGTCACGGCTGAACGCACCAGGTTCGGCGGAAACCACGTCGGGCAGGTACTGGTGGTGGTAGCGCGGGCGCGCCACGACCGCCGCGGGCGCTTCGCCGTCGATCCAGGCGAGGATGCCTTCGAGCACCATCGTGATGATGCGGCTGCCGCCCGGCGTGCCGATCACGCCGACACGGTCCTCGCCGATGACGAAACTCGGTGTCATCGACGAGAGCGGCCGCCGCCCCGCCTTCGGCGCATTGGCCTCGCCGCCGACGAGGCCGAACGCATTCGGCTGGCCCGGCAGCAGGGCGAAGTCGTCCATCTCGTTGTTGAGCACGAAACCGGTGCCGTCGACGACGAAAGCCGACCCGAGGGTGAGGTTGACCGTCTTGGTCACCGCGGCAAGATTGCCGTCGGCATCCATGATCGAATAGTGCGTGGTGTGTTCGCCTTCGGCGGGCGACATGTACCCCGGCAGTGCATCGCTCGGCGTCGCCTTGGCCGGATGAATCGAGGCGCGCAGGCCAGCCGCGTACAGCGGGCTGGTGAGCTCGGCGATCGGCATCGACACGAAATCGGGATCGCCGAGGTATTCGGCGCGATCCCGGTAGGCGCGACGCATTGCCTCGATGGTCAGGTGCACACGTTCGACGCGGTTGCGTCGCGCCAGGTCGTATCCACCAAGGATGTTCAGCATCTCGGCCAGGGCCACGCCGCCCGACGATGGCGGCGGTGCGGTGACGATGCGCCAGCCGCGGTAGTCGATCGCGATCGGGGTGCGCTCCTTGACCGCGTAGGCGGCGAGATCCGCGCGCGTCCAGATGCCTCCGGCTGCATTCACGGCCTTGACCAGGCGTTCGGCGAACGCGCCCTGGTAGAACGCCGCCGCACCATCCGCGGCGATCAATTCCAGCGTGGCGGCCAAGTCCGGATTGCGCCATGTGCTGCCTTCCGCAGGGATTTCACCGGCGGGCAGGAACAGGGTCTTGCCCGCTGGCCAGCGTTCGAGTACCGACTTGCGCATGCCGATCGCCCGGCCAAAGCGTGCATAGACCGGAAAGCCCTCGCGCGCGATGCGGATCGCCGGCGCCAGCGAATCGGCCAGTGGCAGCCTGCCGTAATGCCGGGCCAGCCAGTCATAGGCAGCCGGTTCGCCGGGGATGCCCGCCGACAGCGGGCCATTGATCGACTTGTCGCGATCGATCCTGCCCTCGGCGTCGGCCCACAGTTCCGACCGGCTCGCCGCCGGCGCGGTCTCGCGCGCGTCGAGGAACACATCGCGACCGTCGGCAGCGCGATGCAGCAGGAAGAAACCGCCACCGCCGATGCCGGAGCTCTGTGGTTCGACGACCGCGAGCACGGCACCCACCGCGATCGCCGCATCGAAGGCATTGCCGCCTTTCGCCAGCACTTCGAAGCCGGCTTCGGTGGCCAACCCATGTGCACTGGCGATCGCCGCCTTGCCTGGGCGAGGGGTGATTGCCGCGGTGCCTGCGGAAGCCGGGGTCGACGCCGGGGCAACCGCGGTCGACGACTCGCGCGCGCAACCGGCGGCGGCCGCGCACAGTGCGGCGGCACAGAGAATCAACGCGAACCTCATGCGGCTCCCTTGCGCGTGAGCGCCTCGTAGCGCGCCATCAACTGTTCGCGCGTATCAGGATGTTCGGGATCGGGGACGATGCACTCGACCGGACAGACCTCGACGCATTGCGGCAGGTCGTAGTGGCCGACGCATTCGGTGCAGCGCGATGGCGCAATCTCATAGATCTCGCGCCCGAGCGTGATCGCCGTATTCGGACAGACCGGCTCGCAGACGTCGCAGTTGATGCACTGGTCGGTGATCTTGAGCGCCATGGCCTGCGTGAGCGGTCACGTCGCCACAGCGACGCGACCGCGGTTGCCTCACTTCATCTCGGCGAAACGGTAGCTGGCACCGACCGTGCCGAGTGCCGCCTGGACGCGCTCGGAATCGGCCTGCGCGCCGACGAACAGCACGACGACATCCTTGAGGGTGCCGGCCTGGCCTTCGGAAAAGGCCTCGACGACGAGATCGGCGGTGGTCGCCGAATCCGGGCCGCCGAAGGCGAGCATGTTGCCCGGCAGGACACCGCGCGCGACCACGGTCTTAACGTTGTCGAGCTGGTTCTCGCGGTCCATGTTCGCCTTGTCGTCGCTGCCCTCGGGCACGAAGTACATGTACGGGCGGTTCGTCTTCACGCCTTGCATGTTTTTCATGACCACATCGGCCAGATACTTCTTCCATGCCGCGGCATCCGAACCGGGCGCCGGCATCGGCACCGGCGCGGTTTCCGCCGGAGTCGCCTGCGCGGCAGTGTCGGCGGCCTTGTCCTGGCTGCAGGCGGCGAGCGCGAACATCATCGCCACCATCGCCGCGACGAATGCAAGCTTGTTGTTGGACATGGTCTGGACTCCCTCTATCGGTTCTGGACTTGAGAAGACCAGCGACGCCGCAGCGCCTGCTGGACGACCGGGTGGACGAACCCGGACACGTCGCCGCCGAGGCGTGCGATTTCGCGCACCAGCGACGACGAGATGAAGCTGTACTGCTCGGCCGGCGTGAGGAACAAGGTTTCCGCATCGGGGATCAGGTGCCGGTTCATGCTGGCGAGCTGGAACTCGTACTCGAAATCCGACACTGCGCGCAGGCCGCGCAGGATCACGCCCGCGCCGATCTCGTTGACGAAGCGGGCGAGCAGGGTCGCGAAACCGCGCACCTCGACGTTGGCGATCCCGGAGAGTGCCTCGCGTGCGAGCGCGATGCGTTCGTCGAGATCGAAGCTCGGGCCCTTGGTCTGGCTGTCGGCGATGGCGACGATCACGCGGTCGAACAGCGGCGCCGCCCTGCTGACGAGGTCGATATGGCCGTTCGTGATCGGGTCGAAGGTACCCGGATAGACGGCGAGTCGCGCGCGCGATGAGGAAACGGACATCGACGACCTGTCTGGCGGACGAACCGCGGCTGGAAAACTCTGGCTTGCCACATCGCGGCGCAGGCCGCGGAGCGAGCCGATCGGGCGCTAGCTTAACGGATCATGCGGCAGGCGGCGATGGAGCGCGTAGCGCACCTGCCCGGCCTGGCCCACGCGATGCTCGTGCCACGCCGCCGGCAACGCAGGCGCCAAGGCCAGCGGCGATTCGATGTAGATCCACGCCTCGGGCGCGAGCCAACCGCCTTCCTCGAGCCGGCGCGCCGCGCCTTCCCACAGATCCGCCTCGAACGGCGGATCGAGAAAGACGAGATCGAATGGCGTCGCCTCGCCGCCGAGCCAGCCTTGCGCATCGGCGCAGACGACGCGCGCGCGGTCGGCGACGCGCAGGCGCGACAACGTGTCCTCAATGCGTTTCGCCAGCGCGCGCTCACGCTCGACGAACGTGCAGTGCGCTGCGCCGCGCGAGATCGCCTCGATGCCGAGCGCACCGCTGCCGGCATAGAGATCGAGGCAGCGCGACCCGGCGATCACCGGGGCCAGCCAGTTGAACAACGTTTCGCGCACGCGGTCGCCGGTCGGCCGCAGACCGGGCGCATCGACCACTTCGATGCGGCTGCCGCGCAGCTCGCCGGCGACGATGCGCAGGTGGCCGACGCGCGCCGGCGCGGGTTTCGGGGACCTTGAACGCATCACTGCTGTCCGCACGTGGTCGAAAGGCGCAGTGATAGCATGCCGACCCCGCCAGCGCACCCGCACACCCCATGCTGAAGTTCTGGAAGAAAAAGGAAACGCCGGCAGTGCCCGCGGAATCCGCGCCGGCGCCGGTCGAGGCCGAAGTCGTGGCCGATGCCACCGCCGCCACGGAAGAACACGCCTCCGCCATCGCCAAGGAACCGGCTCCGGTCGAAGCCGAAGCCGCGCCGGCAAGGCGCAGCTGGCGCGAGCGCCTGTCCGGCAGCGCCTTCGCGCGCGGTCTCAGCGGCCTGTTCGCGCGCAATCCGAAGCTCGACGACGACCTGCTCGACGAACTCGAGACCTGCCTGCTCACCGCCGACGTAGGCATCGGTGCCGCGACGGAGATCGTCGACGGCCTGCGCAAGCGCGTAGGCAAGCGCGAATTCGCCGACGCCAATGCCCTGCTCGCCGCCCTGCGTGCGGACCTCGCGCGTCTGCTCGCGCCGGTCGCGCAGCCGCTTGTCGTCGACGGCCGCAAGCCCTTCGTGCTGCTCATGGTCGGGGTCAACGGCGTCGGCAAGACCACCACCATCGGCAAGCTCGCGCGGCGTTTCCAGGCCGAGGGCCGCAGCATCATCCTCGCCGCCGGCGACACCTTCCGTGCCGCCGCGGTCGAGCAACTGAAGACCTGGGGCGAGCGCAACCATGTGCCGGTCATTGCCCAAGGCTCGGGGGCCGACTCGGCCAGCGTGATCTTCGATGCGCTGCAGACCGCGCGCTCCCGCGGCGCCGACGTGCTGATCGCCGACACGGCCGGCCGTCTGCACACCCAGGTCGGCCTGATGGACGAACTCGGCAAGATCCGTCGCGTGCTCGGCAAGCTCGATGCCGAGGCGCCGCACGAGGTGTTGATGGTCATCGATGGCACCACCGGCCAGAACGCGGTCAACCAGGTGCGCCAGTTCCGCGAATCGATCGGCGTGAGCGGCCTCGTCGTGACCAAGCTCGACGGCACCGCCAAGGGCGGCGTCGTGTTCGCCCTGGCGCGCGAATTCGGCCTGCCGATCCGCTACGTCGGCCTCGGCGAAGGCATCGAGGACCTGCGCACGTTCGATGCGGAGGCCTTCGTCGACGGCCTGCTGCCGGCCAGCATCGGCGCGACCGGGCCGGCGTAGCACGCCGCCCGATGGACGGATTCGCGCGCGCCCTGCTCGCCTGGTTCGACCGGCACGGCCGGCACGACCTGCCCTGGCAACACCCGCGCGACGCCTATCGCGTCTGGCTCAGCGAAGTCATGCTGCAGCAGACCCAGGTACGCACGGTGATCGGGTATTTCCAACGCTTCGTCGCCGCCCTGCCCGATCTCGGTGCGCTCGCCGCGGCACCACTCGACCAGGTGCTCGCGCTGTGGTCGGGCCTGGGCTACTACAGCCGCGCACGCAACCTGCACCGCTGCGCACGACTGTGCATCGAGCATCACGGCGGCGAACTGCCGCGCGACCTGGCCGCGCTGTCCGCCCTGCCCGGCATCGGCCGCTCGACCGCCGCGGCGATCCTCGCCCAGGTGCACGGCGACCGCCATGCGATCCTCGACGGCAACGTGCGCCGCGTGCTCGCGCGCGTCCACGGCGTCCACGGCTGGCCCGGCGCGAGCACCGTGCAGAAGCGCCTGTGGGAACTTGCCGACACGCACACCCCAGCCACGCGCACGGCCGATTACACGCAGGCGATCATGGACTTCGGCGCCACCGTGTGCACGCGCGCGCGACCTCGCTGCACCGAATGTCCGCTCAGCAATGACTGCGCCGCGCTGCGCGAGGGCGAAGTCGCCCGCTTGCCAACCCCGAAGCCCGGCCGCGCGATTCCCGAACGCGCAACGACCATGCTGATCGTCCACGACGAAGCCGGCCGCGTGCTGCTCGAACGACGCCCGCCGACCGGCGTCTGGGCCAGCCTGTGGAGCCTGCCCGAATGCAGCGCCGAAACCGACATCGAGCACGAACTCGCGCGGCGAAACACCCGTCCACGCGGCGAGCGCCATCGCCTGCCGGAACTGCTGCACGTGTTCAGCCACTATCGCCTGCGCATCACCCCGCTGCGCCTGCAGGCGACGCCTGCACCCGGCCACATCGCCGACGGCGATATCCTGCGCTGGTCGACGCCGGCCGAACTCGCCAGCCTCGGCCTGCCCGCGCCCGTGCGCAAACTACTGGGAATGCTCTGAGCAAGCCCCGACCCACCTGCCCGAGGACGTCAGCCCATGCGCACCGTGCACTGCGTGAAACTCGACCGTGAAGCCGAAGGCCTTGCCTTCGCACCCTGGCCCGGCGAACTCGGCCGACGCATCTACGAACAGGTGTCGAAAGAGGCCTGGGCCGGCTGGCTCGCCCACCAGACCATGCTCATCAACGAGCATCGCCTGAACCCGCTCGAAAAGAAGACCCGCGACTTCCTCGCCGGCGAGATGGAGAAGTATTTCTTCGGCGAAGGCGCCGAGAAACCGGCCGGCTACGTGCCACCGGCCTGAATCCGCCGCTCCGGCCTGCGTCCCTGCATGCCGCAAGCGGCGGGCAGGCACGGCAGCCGCCAATCACTGCGCCCGCGACGCCTTGCGCTCGGCCTGGTAGCGCTTCATGTCGATCCGCCTGATCTGGTTGATCCGGCAGCGATCCTTGCCCACCCTGACGGCATCGAAACGCGCTGTCACGCGCTGCACCGACGACGTCAGCGCGATCGATTTCGCCCACTCCAGTTCCGAGCACGGCGCATCGACGGTCAACAGATAGGCCTCGTGCAGGCGTGGCCAGACCACCACCTGTTGCGCCCCGACCAGTTCCCATTGCGTGAGCTTCCAGAATTGGAAGCTGTCCACCGGCTCACCGACATAGGGCATCAGCTCGTCCAGCCGCTGCTGCTGCCGCTCGCGCGTCTGCGCCTGCGCGGCGCCGGCCAGCAGCGACGCCAGCAACGCGCCGGCCAGCATCCTCATCCACATCGTCATCATCATTTCTCCACACCACACAGACCATCTCGATGGTGCCGCACCCACACCTGCACGAAGTGCCGCATGCAGCCAGCCTTCGCAGGGACGCACAGCAGCGCCGATTCGACGCAGGCGCACGCAGCTTGACGCCAGTGCGGCCAATCGCTCTAATACGCGCCCCTCCGCCCCGGCCCCCGCGCCGTGGCAACGCGACAGCACAACGGCCAAGTAGCTCAGTTGGTAGAGCAGCGGATTGAAAATCCGCGTGTCGGTGGTTCGATTCCGCCCTTGGCCACCATCTTCATGCAAACGAACCCGCCGTCGCCGGCCGGTTCGCTTCGCCCGTCCCGCGCAGCATGCGCCTGCGGCAGGTCCGTCGCCGGGCCGCCGGATCCGCCCGCGATGCCCACATCGCCACGCCCGCCACGCAGCGATCCTTGTGGATGTCATGAAGCCATTGCGGGTTTGATCAGTGCATCCTTACGCCAACTTCGCCTGTTCGCGCCTTCAGGCAACAGGTGCAGCGGCAAACACCTCGACAGGCGCAAGCCGCAGCAGCCGCGACGCCTCCTCGACGCTGCCATGCAACCACGCATCGACATCACCGATCTCGATGGGAATGACCGAACGTTTGTCCTGTTCGTCGGGGCCATAGGCCGGATCGGGCTTGTGCATCCGGCGCATCAGCGGGTGCTCGTCGGCGTTGAGGGTCAGCATCGAATAGCTTTCGACCACCTCGCCCGTGGCGCGGTCGATCCAGGTATTCCAGATGCCCGCCAGCCCCCACGGCGTGCCGTCGGCGCGGTGGAAGCGCCACCACACGTTCTTGCCGGTTTCCCAATTCGGTTCGTCGAAGGACATGGCCGGGATGATGCACCGCTGGCCGCGCTTCCACGGATCGCGATAACTGGCCTTCTGCGCCAGTTCCTCCGCGCGGGCGTTGTTGGTCGAGTAGTTCAACTTCGCGGTCTTGGCGAAGTGCGGGATCAGCGCCCACTGACCGACGATGAGTTCGCGCCCGTCGCCCCGGGCACGAATGAACGGGCCAAGTGCGCGCGGATGAATCGAGGCCGCCCACGCAGGTTGGGCGCTGGGTTCCAGGCCCCAGTGCGCCTCGATCACTTCCTGCGCGGGTGAGACGAAGCGATTGCACATGGGGGGATTGTCAGGCATTTGCGCCGCACTGGCACTGGCACTGGCTCGGTGCAGGGCGCGATTGCATTCAACACGCGGAATCGAACCGACGACGGCAAGGATCGCGCCGCACATCCGCGCACGCGCGTCATGCCGTCCGCTGAACACTCACGCCAGAACTTGCCTCGCTGCATCAGCAGTTTTCGTTGCTGCGGAAATGCGCGGCAAGCTCGGAAACGCCCCCGCATACGCCCGTTGCCATCGACGTCCGCGCCGACGCGCGCAGGCTTGCAAGAGGAGCGTCGAAACAACGCCCGCACTCCACCACCATCAGTCGAAACGAACAGTCCCTCCACGTGGCGCCGACCATCCCGAGGACAACGCCTCGGCTTGCTGCAACACCGTCTGCACCGCCTTGTCCTGCAGGTCGGGGGGATAACCGTACTTGCGCAGGATGCGCTTCACCAGCACCCGCATCCGGGCGCGGGCAGAGTCCCGGTGCGCCCAGTCAACCGACACGTTTTCGCGCAGGCTTACAAGCAGTTCGTGGGCGATCAACCGGAGACTGTCGTCGCCCATTATCTGCACTGCGCTCTCGTTCTCGGCCAGGGCGTCGTAGAAGGCGATCTCCTCGTCTGACAGCCCTTGCTCTTCACCACGCTGGCGCGCTGCGCGGATGTCCTTGGCCAGTTGGATCAGCTCCTGCAGCACCTCGGCGGTGGTGATGGCGTTGGCGTGGTAGCGCGCCACCGCATCTTCCAAACGCTCCGAGAAGGCGCGGGTTTGCACCACGTTGGCCTTGCTGCGCGAGCGAATACCGTCGTTCAGCAACTTGCGCAGGGCTTCCAGCGCGAGGTTCTTCTTCTCCATCCGCTGAACTTCGGCGAGGAACTCGTCCGAGAGGATGGAAATGTCCGGGCTCTTGAGCCCGCTTGCTGCCAGGATGTCCACGATCTCGGTCGAGACCACCGCACGGCTGACGATTTGCTGGATGGCCAGCTCGCGCTCTTGCCGGGTCACGCCGGAGCCCGTGCTGCTCTTGACCAGCGCGGCACGGATGGCCTGGAAGAAGCCGACTTCCTCCCGGATTTCGCGGGCCTCGTCGGAGGCGGAAGCCAGTGCGAACGCCTTGGACAAGGCCAGCACCGCGTCCTGGTATCGACGGTGAGCGTTCTTCTTGCCTTCCTTGGTCTTCTCTTCGGCTGCCAGCTTTTGTTGCAGGTCGAGAATCCATTCGATGGCCCCTGCCATCACGCCCAGGCGCTCCTGCGGCGTGCCGCTCATCGCGCAGGCGTAATCGAAGCCGTGGTACATGTCGCGCACGACCTCGTACTTCTCCATCATCACCGCGACGGCCTGCGCTTCGTCGACGCCGGTGTTTTCCTGATCGTTCTTCGAGTACTGCTGCAGCGCCGACTTCAGGTTTTGCGCAATGCCGATGTAGTCCACGATCAGCCCGGCAGGCTTGTCGCGGAACACGCGGTTCACGCGCGCAATGGCCTGCATCAGTCCGTGACCCTGCATCGGCTTGTCCACGTACATCGTGTGCATGCACGGCGCGTCGAAGCCGGTCAGCCACATGTCGCGCACGATCACCAGCTTGAGCGGGTCTGATGCGTCGCGGGCGCGCTTGGCCAGCAGGTCGCGCCGGGCCTTGTTGCCGATGTGCTGCTGCCATGCTTGCGGGTCGCTGGCGGCGCCCGTCATCACGATCTTGACCGCTCCCGCGTTGTCATCGGTGCTGTGCCAGTCCGGACGCAGCTTGACGATCTCCTCGTAGAGCTTCACGCAGATGCGGCGGCTCATGCACACCACCATGGCCTTGCCATCGAGGGCGGCTACGCGATCCTCGAAGTGGGTGACCATGTCCCTGGCCACCAGCGCAAGGCGTTTGTCGCTGCCCACCAGGGCTTCGACCGTTGACCACTTCTTCTTGAAGCGCTCCTGCTCGGCCTCGGAGTCCTCTTCGGTCAATTCGTCGACCTCGGCATCGATCTTCGGCTTTTCATCCTCGTCGAGTTCGATGCGCGCCAGCCGCGACTCGTAATAGATCGGCACGGTCGCGCCATCCTCGACCGCACGGCTGATGTCGTAGACATCGATGTAGTTGCCGAACACCGCCGGGGTATTGACGTCGTCCGCTTCAATGGGCGTGCCGGTGAAGCCGATGAAGGATGCGTTCGGCAGGGCGTCGCGCATGTATTTGGCAAAGCCGTAGGAGATTTCGCCGGTCTTTGTGTCTACCTTGGCCTTGAAGCCGTATTGGCTGCGGTGCGCTTCATCCGCGATGACGACCACGTTGCGGCGCGTGGTGAGCGGCTCCGCAACCTCGCCGAACTTCTGCAAGGTCGTGAAGATCACGCCGCCCGATGCCCGGCTCAGGACCTTCTGCAAATCCTCGCGGCTCTCGGCCTGCACCGGTGTCTGCCGGATCAGGTCGCGGCACATCGAGAACGTGGCAAAAAGCTGGTCGTCGAGGTCGTTGCGGTCGGTCAGCACCACCAAGGTCGGGTTGGCCATTGCCGGGTGCTTGACCAGTTGCCCCGCGTAGAACGCCATCAGCAGGCTTTTGCCGGAACCTTGCGTATGCCAGATCACCCCCGCACGTTTGTCGCCCGCCTGTTGCGACTTCACACTGGGCAAGCCGTAGCCGGCAGGGTCTTCAGCCATGTCTTTTGCGGGTGCCGAAGCACGGATCGTGGAAGCCACGGCGTGCCGCACCGCATGAAACTGGTGATACCCCGCGATGATCTTGGCCAGCCCGGAGCCGGTTTCGCCAAACACCGTGAAATCACGCAACAAGGCCAGCAGCCGGCGCTGCTCGAACACGCCTTCGATCAATGTCGAAAGCTCCGGCGCACCCTTCGGGGCAACGTCAGTGCCGTCGGTGGTGCGCCAGGGCATGAAGCGCTCGAGGTCTGCCGAGAGCGAACCCACCCGGGCTGCAATGCCGTCCGAGGTCACCAGCAGCGCATTGGTGTTGAACAGGTGAGGAATCTGCTGCTTGTAGGTCTGCAACTGGTTGAACGCGCCCAGCAGATGCGCGGAGGCAGCGCCCGGCGCTTTCAGCTCGATCACGCCCAGCGGCAAGCCGTTCACGAACACCACCACATCGGGCCGCCGGTTGTTCTGGCCGTGGATCACCACGAACTGGCTCACCGCCAGCCAGTCGTTGCGCTCCGGGTGTTCGAAGTCGATGAGCGCGACCTTGCCTGCCGTCAGCGTGCCGTCGTCGGCGTAATACTCGACGTCCACGCCTTCCGTCATCAGCTTGTGGAGGCGGCGGTTTTCTTCCAGCAGCGAGGGCAGCTCGGACTGGGTCACCTTCCGGATTGCATCCTGACGCGCCTCCAGTGGCAAACCAGGATTCAAGCGCGCCACCGCGCCCTCGAAGCGTTGTTCCAGCACCACCTCATCGTGGCTCTCGCGCTCCGGGCGGCGCCCATCGGGGCCGATGTCCTCCTCGCCTTCGATGCCGTAGCCGAGCGCACGCAACTGCTCCAGCAGCGCCTGTTCCACGGCAGCTTCGGAGAGAAAGGCCATCAGATCCGCTCCGGGTTGCTGGTCATGCGGTGATGCTCTTGATCTGCGCCTCATAGCCGGCCATCCGGCCTTGCACGGCGCGCACGCCATAGTGGAATGCCAGCGCCGCGGCGGGCCATTGGCGAATCTCGCAGCCGTCGATGACTTGCTGTTCGATCCTGCTTCGGGTGGTAGCCCAGGCCAGGGGCAGGTGATTGCCACGCACGAACTTCATCAAGCCCTTGAGCGCCTCCGGCCTGTCCGCGAACTTGTCGCTCCACTTGATTTCCAGCGCCGCAACCGGTTTGAGTGTCTGCGAGGATTCGACCAGATCCACCTCGCAATCTTCACTACCCCAGCGGGCATAGTTCAGCCGGGCATCCTCATGGAAGCGCTGCGCGAACAGGGCCGTTTCCACCAGATGGCCGAATTCCGGGTCGTCCGCTGACCGGGCGCCGAACAGCCCGGTGTACATCGCCGAGTTGGTCAGATACACCTTGAAGTGACGCTCGCGCTGATAGCGCTTGCCGTCCTGATCCACCCGGAACACGCGCTTGATGAGGAAGGCTGCCTCCAGATACTCGATGTATTTCTGGATGGTTGGCTTGCCCACGCCGCTGCGCTGCGAAAGCTGCTCGAACGAAACCTCCTCGGCGGTGTTGAACGCCAGCAGGGTGAACAGCGAGTTGAGTTCCTGGATGTCCTTGATGCCATACAACTGCGGCAGATCGCGCAGCAGCACCTTGTCCACGATGTCTGACTTGACGAACCGCTCCGGGTTGGCGCGCACGGTGGGCGACAGCGCCAGTTCCGGATAGCCGCCGTAATTGACGTACTCGGCGAACTGCGCGTTCAGGCGCGTGATATCGACCAGCGCATACCGATCGGGCGCTTCCTCGATGATCGCCGCCGGCTCCTGGCGCAACTGCAGGTATTCGGAGAACGTCAGCGGCGGCAGCAGGAAGTCGGTGAAGCGGCCCGCGCCGGATTCGGTGCTCTGGCGCTTGAGCGCCGCGGCCGCCGAGCCGGACACCAGGATCTTCAGGTCGGGCCGATGATCCACCAGTGGCTTGAGGTGTTTTTCCCAGTCCCGGTGCGACTGGATTTCGTCGAAGAAGAGGTAGCGCGTGCCATCGCCTCCGGGCGCGGCTTCCTCGATCTGGCGGATCAGCGCTTCCAGCGTTTGCCCATGCAACAGCGGGTGATCCATCTCGACGTAGTCGATGCGCTGCGCGGACACGCCCTGCTTCAGCAGGTCGGCCACCAGATGGCGGATCAGGATGGTCTTGCCCACCCGACGCGGCCCGAGCAGCACCACCGCACGGCGCAGCTTGGGTTCCTGCAGCAAGCGCAGCACCGGGCCCAGGTAGGCGCGAGGATGCAGGGACAAGGTGTCCGCATCCATTTCCCCGCTCTGCCACCACGGGTTCAGGCGCTTAAGATGCTCTGCAACCTGTTGATTGGAAACATCTTTCATGCGGAAATGCCGTTAAGCATAGGCTTCTATGCTTAACTCTAGCACGTGGGACCGGAACAACGACGCCACAGACGAACGGCTGGCTGCCCGATGCGGCGGGATGCCTGTGCCAGCGCGGCGGCATCCTGCTCGAAGCGCTGCCGTTTCAGCACCGAGCGCTCGCGGCCGAACCGCTGTGGCACCTGGCGCAGCCAGACGGCATCGCCTTCCAGCCGCACCTGCACCTGCCGGTCATCGGTTTCAAAAATGATGATGTTGCTCATGCGATGTCTCTCTCCTTGAGAAAAGCCTCGGCATCCGCCACGCGCAGTTGGCCGGAGATCAGTTTGGGTAGCAGGGTGTCGCGCAGTTGGGCGAGGGTGCGGGATTCACGTTCGTTTTCGGCCAACTGTCGATAAAGAGGCCCTGCCGACCTTGTGAAACTTGTCAGCACCGGGTCGGAAGGAACTACGACGCGAAGTGGTCGGAAGTTGCTCTTGCTGATTTCCTGGAACGTCGAGCCGTTGGCGTTGCCGACGATGGCGTCCATGCTTTCCCGGCACCACGGCAGCACGAAGACATTTGGCAGAACACCATCACATTTCATCGCGATGAAGCCTTGGTTGATCGCTGTCGGAGCTTCGGCAATCGCCAAATAGCCGATTGGTGCCCGAGAAGAGAGCAACACCGTGCCGATTGGCAAGAGGCCAGAACTGATCTTGGCAATGCCGGCGTCCGTAATCTTTCGATCCGTGTCCAGCAAAACGGGGAACTTCAGGGCGGACAGGTCTTTGGGCGTTGCCCAGCAGTGATGCCCGCCTTCCCAGAACTCCGGTTCCTTGGTGCTGGGCGTAGACCCGCCGCAGACCGTCACTTCTTCGCCAATCGTCGAATGACGCCATCCCTCCGGAATCTCCCCCAACTCCGAATCGACGAGCCGGTCGGGAAAAAGGTCGTAGAGGTGCTCGGGCAAGCCGGGCAGGGATTGGCCGCGTTGCCAGCGGCCTTCGATCTTGGCGCGCACCGGCTCGAAGTCCACGAACCACGCCTTGAACAAGGTGCACGCCATCGCCTCCAACGATTGATTGACCCGGCGGTAGTTGGCGATGAGGTTGTCCATCGACGACAAAACGCTTCCGATCCCACTTCGCTCATGGCCGGAAAAATCCGGAATCTCGTAATCCGCAATTGCCTGCCAAGACACCCTTTGCCGTCCGGACGTTCCTTCCATCCGTCCTTGCGCGAAGGCACGAAACTCGGGGTGTCTCGCAACGTAGTAGACGAAATCTTCATCGACGACAGGCTCTTTCGCGGCCATGACGATGAATTCGGTTGAGCCATGAGCAACATTGCCTTCGGGCAGGCCGCTCACCTTCGCGGTTTTTCCATTCTCGAGACAAGGCGTAATACGAGCGAACAGCGTGTCACCGTTCTTGAACTTGCTGCCGCCACCGTTGAAGATGCGGTTGCCGATTCCTGAGACGTCTCGCTCTCCCTCGGGCAAGTCCGCCATCTCAATAAATGGCGCAATGGCACCCTTTTCAATGGGACGCTTCGGATTGAAATCGATCAGATCGGACAACTTCATTGCTCAAGCTCCGCGATGGGGAAGCCTAGGAGCTTCAGTTGATCTCGCATCGTCGCTTGCAGGTTCGCAGACTCCACGAGTTGCTCCCCCAGCTCGGTCGTGAGTCGAGTCATCCGTTCTTCGAAGGATTCATCGTCTTTGATGAGGTCTCCAGTCCCAACGTAGCGCCCCGGTGTCAGCACATGGCCGTGCTTGCGGATTTCTTCCAGCGTGGCGGATTTGCAAAAGCCCGCCACGTCGGCGTATTCGCCCGCGCCGTCCTCACCGCGCCAGGCGTGGTAGGTGTCGGCGATCTTCTGCACTTCCTCGTCGGTGAGTTCGCGCCGGGTGCGATCGACCAGCACGCCCAGCTTGCGGGCGTCGATGAACAGCACTTGCCCGCGCCGGTCGCGCAGTCCCTTTCCAGGGTTCTTGTTGCGGGCCAGGAACCACAGGCAGGCGGGAATCTGCGTGGAGTAAAAGAGCTGCCCAGGCAGTGCCACCATGCAATCCACCGCGTCGGCCTCGAGCATGGCCTTGCGAATTTCGCCCTCGCCACTCTGGTTGGAGCTCATCGAGCCGTTGGCCAGCACCACGCCCGCTGTGCCGTTGGGCGCGAGGTGGTGGTAGATGTGCTGGAGCCAGGCGTAGTTGGCGTTGCCCACGGGCGGCGCACCGAACTGCCAGCGCACGTCTTCGCGCAGGCGGTCGCCACCCCAGTCGGAGATGTTGAAGGGCGGGTTGGCGAGGATGTAGTCGGCTTTGAGGTCGCGCAGCTCGTCCTTGTGGAAGCTACCCTCGTTGTTCCAGCGAATGTCTGAGTCGATCCCGCGCACGGCCAGGTTCATCTTGGCAAGCCGCCACGTGGTGTAGTTGCTCTCCTGCCCATAGATCGCAATGTCGCCAATGCGGCCGCCGTGCTCCTGCACAAACTTTTCCGACTGCACGAACATCCCACCCGAGCCGCAGCACGGGTCGTACACGCGGCCTGAGTAGGGTTCGAGCATTTCCACCAGCACGCGCACCACGGATCGCGGCGTGTAGAACTCGCCGCCGCGCTTGCCTTCGGCGCCGGCGAACTGGCCCAGGAAATACTCGTACACGCGCCCGAGAATGTCTTTGGAGCGGTCGCCTTCTTCGCCCAGCGCAATGCGGGAGATCAGGTCGATCAGCTCGCCGAGCATCACCTTGTTGAGCGCGGGGCGGGCGTAGTCCTTGGGCAGCACGCCCTTGAGCGATTCGTTGTCTTTTTCGATGGCGCGCATGGCGTCGTCGATCAGGGTGCCGATGCTGGGTTGCTTGGCGTTGGCTTGCAGGTGCGACCAGCGCGCTTCTTTGGGCACCCAGAACACGTTGTCAGCTAGGTATTCGTCCTTGTCTTCGGCCGCCTGCGCATCTTCAGCCAGCAGCGCCTTATGCTTGGCCTCGAAGGCGTCGGAGATGTATTTGAGGAAGATGAGCCCGAGCGCGACGTGCTTGTAGTCGCTGGGCTCCATGTTGCCGCGCAGCTTGTCGGCGGCCTTGAAGAGATCCGCCTCGAAGCCGAGGTTGCCGCCGTTGCCGTTCTTGGCGGTTTCGTTCCGCGCCATCGTGTTCTTTTCCTTTGCGTAATGTCGTTGCTGCCGGGCCTTGATGGCCCGGCGCGGGCTTTGCGTTCTCAGCGCCGTATCGTCATGGCAGATCCTTCAGCGATGCCATGCTGGATTGCAGCCGATGTTGCCATCATGACCGGGCTTGCGGAGAGTGACCGGCCACCAGCGCCCCGCAGCGAACCCCGCCATCACGTGGCGTTCTCGAATATCCGCAAAACGGCCAAATGATCCAACAGGAGGACTCAATGGCAAGGCTCGCCATCCGCGTCGGGGCCTGAAGGATGCCCCGATCAATCCCGCACTGGCGTCGTGCGCACCGCTGCCGCTGCCAGCGCTGCCGGCCCCGCCGCGACGGCGCGCGGAAAAAATGCGGTCACCTGACCTGGATCAGGGCCGCGCGCGCTGGCATGGGCGCAGCATCGCGTTCAGTCCCACTGATCCGGGCCGAGCCATGGCCAAGCGCATCCCGCTGCACACCACTCCGGCGCCGGAGATCGAGATCGATGGCGCGATCGTCGCGCAGGCGTTCGGGCTCGATGTCGCCACCTTCCGCACGCTGATGGAACAACAGCGGATCACCCAGTTGTGCGAGCGCGGCACGGGCGAAGACGCGGGTCGCCATCGTGCAAGCTTCTACCTCGATCGCCGGCGCGTGCGCATCGTCGTCGATCGCGACGGTCGCCTCTGCGCACCGATCGAACAAGGCCGCAGCGGCCGCGACAGCGGACCTTCGACGGACTGATCCGGGTGGATTGGACCGGGCCGGCCGCGCGCCTCAGGTCCGGCGACGGCGCGGCCGCAGCCTGGCTGCGCCAATGAGCAGCAACAGCACGGCCAGCACGGCCAGCATGCGCGCATCCAGCAGCGGAACCGCAATCGCCTCGCTGCCGCGGCAGGCGGCGAAGACTGGCGCAGGATCGGGTCCGCTCCATGCGGCGACCATCGCCGCCGCATCGGTGCAGTCGATGACACCGTCGCCGTTGAAGTCGCCGGCGCGACAGCTCTCGGCATCGGCATCAGGTTCGAGGCATCGCGTGAGGCGTGCTGCATCGCCCGCATCGAGCACGCCGTTGCCGTCGAAGTCACCGCGCAGGAAACCAGCGAGGGTGATCGTTGCCGAGGCCATTGTGATCGGCGCGGCGCGACCGCTCTGCTCCCACAGGTCATGCAGGGTCTGGCCCCAGTGGTCGGTCTGGTTGCCGTCGCGCAAGGCCTCGATGTAGTGGCGGGTGACCGTCTGGTACAGCACGTTGACCTCGGCACTGACTGCGCCCGGCGGGATCCAGAAGCGCGCATCGTCCCAGTACTGGCCATCCGCGTAGTGGCGGCCGACCGCCGGCGCACCGCCGGCGACGAATGCGGCATTGGTGAATCCGCGCGGTGGAATGCGCGTGTCCTTGTCGATGGTGTCGGCGAGCGCCATGTGCGTGGTGCGTCCCGGCGCCTGGCCGGTGGCCGCGGCGGCTTCGGCGGACAGCGCCACGGCCATCTCGTAGACGATGGTCGAGTGCTCATCGAGCTCGGCGCTGACTGGATCGTAGGCGCCGTATTCGCGCAGCAGGTTGCCGTCGGCATCGCGCAGGCGCACCTGCACCCAGGCGCGCCGGCCTTCGATGTGTCCGGTGGGCAGCTTGTGGCCGCTCTCATTGATCACGCGCGCGCGCAGCACGCCGCCGCCGTCCTGGGCGAGTTCGAGCGAGGCGGCACGACCGAGCATGTCGTTGGCCGCAGCCATGCCGACCGCCAGCGCGGCCTGGTCGACCGCGGGATCGTTGGCGTAGTAGCGGCCGATGATGTCGAGCACCCACGACGAGGCACCGGCAAAATCATGGCTGCGCAGGTCCGGGCGCAAGGGACCGATGAAGCTCGCATAGCCCGCGCGCACCGGCATGTGGCAGTCCTGGCAGCTCGAGACGACGCCGCCGCCCTCGCCACCAAATCGGCCCTGCATGTCGACGCCGCCGGCAGCGAAGGCGGAGAGCTTCCATTCGGTGTAGGTGCGCTCCAGCGGGAAGTGGGTCGCCAGATCCTCGCTGTCCGGCGGTGTGTCGAGGGCGTTGTAGCGGTATGTGCCGTCGCGTTGGCGTGATACCGCGACGTTGCCGACATCGTGACAGGAACCGCACAGCGCGCTGTCGCGGTGGTACGGCGAGACCAGCAACTCGTGCGATGGCTGGGCGTCGGTGCGCGGACCGCGGCGCTGCCCTTCCGGATCGAGCACGAACATCGCGTTGCCGGTGAATGCAGGCACTGATTCGAGCGCGGCGAGGATGTCGGCGTCGCGCGCCGGGCTCACCCCCGGCTTGTAGTCGGGATCGACCATCGAATGGCAGAAATGGCAATCGACACCGTCGCGGTCGCGATGATCGAGCGTACTGCCGTCGGCGACCAGGGCATGCCCGCTCGACACCGCGTTCGGCACGTGGCAACGCAGGCAGAAATAGCCGACGTTGGCGACATCCTGATTGGCCGTGGCGAGCTGGGCGAAGAACAGCGGATCGCGGCCACCGTTCGCCATCAGGCTGCCCTTCCAACTGGCATAGGGCTCGCCGCTGCTGCCGGTATTCGCATGACAGGCCTCGCACACGGCCGGCGACTGGAAATTGTCGGGATGCGCGTCGCCGAACTGGGTTCCGGAGACGTGGAAGTCGCGCAAGGTGGTCGGGACCGGGTCGGCGATCGCCACGGGCATGCCGGCCAGCACGAGCAGGATCGGCAACAGCAGGCGGATCCTTGCGCGCAAGGATGCCGTCGAATGGATCGTGCTCATTGCGAACCTCGCAACCCGTATCCCGCCATGCTTGGCAGTCGGCCATGCGCACGCATTGACGCGCGTCAAGGGATGTCCTGATCGGTGGCCGGATCGGGGCGGTCATGGGCTGGTGGCGGCGGCGCGAAACCGACACCGCGTCAGCGCAGCCGTGATCCCGCCGCTAAGTGGTTGCGCCCTGTGCGGGCGGGTCGAAGGTCCCGGTGCAACGGTGCGGCCCCGCCGTCCGGGTCAGTCTCCATCCTTGCCGACCGGCTTCGGCCGGTTCGACTTGAGGGCGACGAACTCGGGTTCCTCGACATCCAGGCGCATGGCGGTGAGGGCGCCGCCCCAGACGCAACCGGTGTCGATGGCGTAGACGCCGAGGCCGGCAAAGCGACCCAGCGTGGACCAATGGCCGCAGACGATGCGCAAGTCGCGCTTCGCCTGTCCGGGCACTTCGAACCACGGATACAGGCCCGGACGCTGGGTGCCCGGGGTGCCCTTCTCGGCGAAGGCGATGCGGCCGCGCACGTCGCAGTAGCGCAGGCGCGTGAACATGTTGATGCCGGCACGCAGACGCTCGATGCCGCGCAGCTTCGGCGACCAGAAATCGGGGCGGTTGCCGAACATCTGCTTGAGCAGGCGGCGGTAGTCGTCGGCGCGCAGGCGGTTCTCGATCTCGCGGGCGACACGCTCGGCCTGGGCGACATCCCAGCGCGGGGCGAGGCCGGCGTGCACGATCATGTAGCCGAGTTCGCGGTCGGCATGCAGCAGCGGGCGCCTGCGCAACCAGTCGAGCAGCTCGCTGCGGTCCGGGGCGAACAGCACGGCGCGCAGCTCGGGGTTGACCTTGGCCTGGTCCTGCTCGCTGCGCTCGGCGATGGCGAGCAGGGACAGATCGTGGTTGCCGAGCACGACGACCGTGCCGGCGTTGAGTGAACGCACGAGGCGCAGCACTTCGAGCGACTGCCCGCCACGGTTGACGAGGTCGCCGCAGAACCACAGCGTGTCGCGCGCCTGGTCGTAGCGGATCAGGTCGAGCAGGCGCGCGAGTTCGTCGTGGCAACCCTGGATGTCGCCGATTGCCCAGGTTGCCATGTCAGTGGTCCGCCCCGTCCGTGTGCGCCATCACTAGTGCAAGGTCCGCGGGATCGACAGCACGAAGGGAGGAATCGACGCATCGAAACGCGTGCCGTCGTCGGCGAGCATCTGGTAGCTGCCGTGCATGGTGCCGACCGCGGTCTCGAGCACCGCGCCCGAGGTGTACTCGTAGCCCTCGCCAGGACGCATGTGCGGCTGCTCGCCGACCACGCCCTCGCCGCGCACCTCGCGCACGTCGCCGTTGCCGTCGGTGATGATCCAGTGCCTGCCGAGCAGGCGCGCGGGCACGGTGCCGCGATTGTGGATCGTCACCGTGTACGCGAACACGTAACGGTTGTCGTGTGGTTGCGACTGTTCGTCGAGGAACTGTGCCTCGACGGAGACCGCGATGTCATGGGGCTTGCCGGCACTCATCGGGAACGATTGTCGGGGACGGCGCCGCAGCCGGCAAGCGGGGACGCGGGGCTTTGCGTGGCTTGCCCGGCGAGGGCCGGCGGAGCCATTGGTGAACATGGGTCAACGGCGACAATCCCGCGCCGTCGCGTACGCACACCGTTCATCCAAACATGGCAAGACTGGCCGGCGTCGATCATGCCGATGCCACCGGAGCCAGCCATGGGCCTGACCATCCTGTTCGGAGACCGCGCCCGCAAGGCGACCGCGCGCGAGATCGCCGAGCGTGCGCGCGCCGTCGTCAACGGCGTGCTCGCCCGCCACCGCCTGGCGACCACGGGTGCGCCGCAGCCTCCGGTCTGGCACAGCGTGGCCATGCAGATCGAGCTCGAGGCCCGTGCGGATTACGCCCGCCTGCTCGACGCGATCCGCTACGAATGCGCGCGCAGCCGGGTCGATGTGATGGGAGTCAGGCTGGCTTGACCTTCCCGTGGGCACGGCTTCCTGCGAGCGCGGCGCCCGGGCAGCGACATCCGAGCCGACGACGCTCGCGCCGCAACACCTCAGCCCGCGCGCAACACGCCGAGAAACGCCTCACCGTAACGCGCGAGCTTGCGTTCACCGACGCCACTGATCGCAGCGAGTTGGTCGAGTGAGGAGGGGCGTTCGCGCAACATGGCGAGCAAGGTCGCATCGTGGAAGATCACGTAGGCCGGCACCCCCTGCTGGCGGGCCAGGCGCGCGCGCATGTCGCGCAAGGCATCCCACAACGCGGCTTCCTGCGGGGCGATGTCGAGCGAGGTGCGTTCGCGTGCGCTGCGCGCGGCCTTGCGCGCGGCGCGACGCTCGCTGCGGTCGGCGACACGACGCAGCGACACCTTCGTCTCGCCGCGCAGCACGCCACGGCTGGCCTCGGTGAGCTGCAGCACGCCATAGCCGTCCTCGTCGGTGGCGAGCAGGCCGTTGGCGACGAGCTGGCGGAACACGCCCAGCCATTGCCGATCGTCGAGTTCTCCGCCTATGCCGTGCACGCTGAGCCGGTCGTGCCCAAGCTCGGCGACACGTCCGCCTTCCACGCCGCGCAGCACGTCGACCAGATGGCGCGCGCCATAGCGCTGGCCGGTGCGATAGACACAGGACAAGGCCTTCTGCGCGGCCACGCTTGCATCCCAGGTGACCGGTGGTTCGAGGCAGTTGTCGCAGTTGCCGCAGGGCTGCTCCAGCGTCTCGCCGAAACAGGCGAGCAGTCGCTGGCGCCTGCAGGCGGTCGTCTCGGCATAGCCGACCAGGGCCTCGAGCTTGGCGTATTCGACACGCTTGCGCTCGTCGCCGGACTCGGACTGGGCGATGAACTGGCGCAACTGCACCAGATCGGACAGGCCCCAGACCATCCACGCCTCGGCGGCGAGGCCGTCGCGGCCGGCGCGGCCGGTCTCCTGGTAGTAACCCTCGAGGCTTTTCGGCAGGTCGAGGTGGGCGACGAAGCGCACGTCGGGCTTGTCGATGCCCATGCCGAAGGCGATCGTGGCGACCATGACGATGCCGTCCTCGCGCAGGAAGCGTTGCTGGTTGCGCGCGCGCGATTCGGCGTCCATGCCGGCGTGGTAGGCCAGCGCCGCGATGCCGTCGGCGACGAGCGCGGCGGCGGTGTCGTCGACGCGCCTGCGCGACAGGCAATAGACGATGCCGGATTCGCCACGATGACCGCGCAGGAAATCGCGCAACTGCGCGCGCCCGTCATCCTTGCCGAGCACGCGATAACGGATGTTCGGGCGATCGAAACTCGACACGAAGCGCCGTGCCGATTCGAGGCCTAGCCGCTCGACGATCTCGCGCCGTGTCGGCGTGTCGGCGGTCGCGGTCAGGGCGATGCGCGGCACGGCGGGAAACCGTTCGTGCAGGATCGTCAGCTGACGGTACTCGGGGCGGAAGTCGTGACCCCACTGCGAGACGCAGTGCGCCTCGTCGATCGCGAACAAACCGATCTCGATGCGCGCGAGTTGATCGAGAAAGCGCGCGGTCAGCAGGCGCTCGGGCGCAACGTAGAGCAGCTTGAGGTCTCCGCCGACGAGGCGCTGCTCGACCTCGCGCTGGGCCTCAGCATCGAGGCTCGAATTGAGAAAGGCCGCCTCGACGCCGGACTGGCGCAGCGCATCGACCTGGTCCTGCATCAGCGCGATCAACGGCGAGACGACGATCGCCGTGCCCGGCCGCAGCAGTGCCGGAATCTGGTAGCACAGCGACTTGCCGCCGCCGGTCGGCATCAGCACCAGCGCATCACCGCCGCCGGCGACGTGCTCGATGATGGCCTGTTGGTGCCCGCGGAAGGCGGAATAGCCGAAGACGGAATGGAGGATGCGCAATGCTTCGGCGGACATGCGCGGATGCTACCGGTGTCGTGCGGGATGCGCACGCAGCGGTGTGGGTGCATCATCAGGGCTGATCGCGGCTGAAGCCGCTCCTACAGGGTCTCTCACAGGACCAGCTTCTGTAGGAGCGGCTTCAGCCGCGATCAACGCTCCAAAGGATCGCCACCTGCGTCACGGCAGCACGCCGGCCGATCGGTTTGGATGCCCCGTCACGACCACGAGTGCCTGCCCGATGCATCGCCTGTCCTTCCTCGCCGCCATGTTCGCCGCAACGACGTTCGCGCACGCCGCCGAACCGCCGCGGTTCCCACCCGGCTCGGTCTGGCACACCGACATCCGCAACGCGCCGCTGCATCCGCAGTCGACATCGATGCTCGACACCCTCAACAGCCTCGGCGGCTGGGGCAACGGCAACCGCATGCAGATCGATTTCTCCATCCATGTCCACCACGACGCGGGGAACGACGCGCCGATGCGCGCGATCGTGCCGCACCTCGGCTCGGGTGAGTACTGGACGCCCGATTGCGAAGCCCTGCCCGCATCGATGCCGGTACCGGCCGATGCCGCGTTCGAGGGGCAGTCCGGCCTGTCCTGCCCCAACAACTCGGAGGATTGCCACCTGATCGTGCGCAAGGGCCATCTGCTCTATGAACTCTATTCCGGCAACCTCAACGGCAACGTGCTCAACGCGCGCTGCCTCGCCGTATGGAATCTCAACGCGAACTATCCACCGGAGGGTCGCGGCGAGCACTGCACGAGCGCCGACGCCGCCGGCTTCCCGATCGCGCCGCTGCTGGTGAACGCCGACGAAGTCGCTGCACGCCAGGGCAGCGCCGATTCCGATCTGGGTCACGCGATCCGCTTCATCCTGCCCAACGCGCGCATGGCCAACGACGCCTCGCTCGGCGGTGTCGGCGGACGGCTCTACGTGCGCCCGGCTTCGCATGCCG
The DNA here is from genome assembly GCF_019634775.1 of Dokdonella sp. Classification (NCBI taxonomy): domain Bacteria; kingdom Pseudomonadati; phylum Pseudomonadota; class Gammaproteobacteria; order Lysobacterales; family Rhodanobacteraceae; genus Dokdonella; species Dokdonella sp. The sequence continues at coordinate 1,660,257 of NZ_JAHCAS010000001.1, read as the reverse complement.
GCAGTCCCGGTGGCCCGGTCGGCACGGTGCCTTATGGCGTGCGCATGCGCCTCAAGGCCGACTTCGACATGAGCGGCTACAACGCCGCCGCGCGGGTGATCCTGCGCACCATGCAACGCTACGGCATCGTCCTCTCCGACGGCGGCAACATCGCCCTGACCTTCGAGAGCGACCGCCACACGACGGCGAAATGGTCGGACCTGGGCATCGGCGCGCAGGTGTTCTGGAACGGCGCCAACGGATCGACGCCGTTGCTGGTCAGCCATTTCCAGGTCATCGACACCGGCCCGCGCATCGGGGAAACCTGGAACTGCGTGCGTTCCACACCGACCATCGCCGACCTCATCTTCAGGCACGGCTTCGAGGTTCCCGGCTGAAGCCGCTCCCACAAAAGCCGTGATTGGTGATTCGTGATTCGCAAGAGCAAGTGTTTATCCATTTCCCGCTGCGCACGCTTCATCCCCGGCTTTTTGGGAGCGACTTTGGTCGCGATTCATAGAACCGGCACGCTGCTATGCTCGCGCGCCGCCGCTCTCTGACGGACAGGATTGCGAATACCCATGCCGAAGACCGCCCGCGCCCCGGACCCGGACAACATCGAGCCATTCTGGTCGCGCCTGCGCGAGATCTCGCTGTACCCGCTTCGCGGCGACGCGCTGCTGACAATCGGCGTGCTCGCGCTGTGCCACCTGGTGCGCTACCTGCCGTTCGGCTGGGCGTTCGACATCTTCGTCTGGATCGCGCTGTACAAGTACGCCTGTGAGTGCCTGCGCACCACGGCCAACGGCCGTCTCGATCCGCCGGTGCTGAGCACGACGGTCGAGGATTCGGTCGGCTGGGACATGATCAAGCTGCAGGCCATCATCGTCATCATCGCCACGGTCGGCGCCGTCTTCCTGCCACCGCTGGCGGCGATCGCGATCATCCTCCTGCTCACCTTCGCCCAACCGGCCGCATCGATGTCGCTGGCGATGGACGGCAGCCTCGGCCACGCACTCAACCCGGGCACGTGGTTCGCGGTTATCGGCCGCCTCGGCAGCCCGTACCTGGCCGTCGTGCTGCTGTCGTTCGTGTTCCTCGCCAGCGCCGGCAACCTGTCGGGCCTGCTCGGATCGGTGATGCCGGGTTTCATCGCGAAGCTCATCAACGACTTCGCCTCGCACTACGTCGTCATCGCCAACTTCCACCTGATGGGCTACATGATCTGGCAGTACCACCGCGAGTTCGGCTACGACCCGGTGATCCAAACGCCGCTCGATCGCCCGCTCAGCGCCGACGAGCGCTTCCTTGCCGAGACCCAGCAGCTCGTCCGCGACGGCCATATCGAGGCCGCGCTCGAACAGTTGCGCGAGCAGTTGCATTCGCGCGGCGGCACGCCCGAATTGCACGAGCAGTACCGCAAGCTGCTCGCGCTCGGCGGGCACAAGGAGGAATCGCTGCGCCACGGCCGCGAGTGGATCGAGATCCTGCTCGCCCAGGAGGACGGCAAGCGTGCGCTCGACCTGGCGCGCGACTGCATCGCGCTCGATCCGTCGTTCCGCCCACCGGCCGACGCGATCAACATGCTGGCCGAGCGCGCGGCGAAAGGCGGGCAGTCACAGCTTGCCGTGAGCCTGCTGGCGAACTTCCACCGCACGCATCCAAAGCACAAAGACCTGCCGGCCAACTACCTGCTCGCCGCCCGGCTGCTCGGCGATCGACTCGGCCGCGACGCCGAGGCGCGCAAGCTGACCGGATTCCTGTTGCAGAACTTCCCCGACCACCCGCTGCACGACGAGATCGCGACCTACGACCGCTTTCTCGCCAGCATCGCCGCATCGGCGAAGCCGCCGGCGGCGGGTTGAACACCGCGGTTGTGGAAACGGCCATATATGCGCCGCAGGAAACGGCTTCAGCCGTGATGCCCTGGCCGCACAACGCCGCAGGAAACGGCTTCAGCCGTGATGCCCTGGCCGCACAACGCCGTAGGAAACGGCTTCAGCCGTGATGCCCTGGCCGCGCAACGCCGCAGGAAACGGCTTCAGCCGTGATGTCCTGGCCGCACAACGCCGCAGGAAACGGCTTCAGCCGTGATGCCCGGCCGCACAACGCCGTAGGAAACGGCTTCAGCCGTGATGCCCGGCCGCACAACGCCGCAGGAAACGGCTTCAGCCGTGATGCCCTGGCCGCACAACGCCGTAGGAAACGGCTTCAGCCGTGATGCCTTGGCCGCACAACGCCGCAGGAAACGGCTTCAGCCGTGATGCCCTGGCCGCACAACGCCGCAGGAAACGGCTTCAGCCGTGATGCCCTGGCCGCACAACGCCGCAGGAAACGGCTTCAGCCGTGATGCCCGGCCGCACAACGCCGCAGGAAACGGCTTCAGCCGTGATGCCCGGCCGCACAACGCCGTAGGAAACGGCTTCAGCCGTGATGCCCGGCCGCACAACGCCGTAGGAAACGGCTTCAGCCGTGATGCCCGGCCGCACAACGCCGTAGGAAACGGCTTTAGCCGTGATGCTCGTTCTTTGTGGTCTTGTACAGACAGGGCATCACGGCCAAAGCCGTTTCCTACGGGTGAGCAGGTCGGCAGGGAATCACGAACCCGCATCCGCCAGCAACGCGCGTGCCTTGCCGGCTTCGGTCGAATCCGGCGCCTCGGCGACGATGCGCTCAAGTACACCAGCAGCCTCGCGCACGAAGCCTTTCAGCCGGGCGGCCTGGGCAATGGCAAGACTGTCGCGGGCAAGCGTCGCGGACGTCGCCGGCGACCATGTCAATGCGCTCACCAGGCGCATCGCCTCGTCGCCTGCGCCAATCGCCAGCCAACGCCTGGCCAGGCTGTAGGCAAGACTGGCCGGCACGCGCGCTGCGCCAGCCGCGGTCTTCATGTAGTCCTCGTACAACGCCTTCTGCGCGCGCACCCCATCGCTGTCGACCGGTTCGGCACGCAACGCGGCAAAGGCAGCCGGATGCAGGCGTGGCATCCCACGTTCGTAGCGTGCGCAGCGGTACATCAGGGCGAGCAGTTCGAACTCGCCGGGTCGGCGCGCGAGCAGCGGTTCGACGAGGGCGCGCGCTCGCGCCACCTCGAGGCGACCGAGGCAGGCGCGTGCCTCGTCCAGCGCGGCACGATCGCCAGCGACCTCGTCGGCACGCATGTCCTCGTCCATGAACTCCTTGTGTTCCCAGCCCTGCCAGCGCACGACCAGCGCGAGCAGCGCGCCGCTGACGATGCCACCGGCATGCGCATCGAAGCCGACTCCGGCATCGCCGTTGAAGGCGAGGTTCCAGATTTCCCAGCCGAGCCAGAAAGGCAGCAGCACGAGCGCCGGCGCCTTGACGTAGTCGAAGGCAACGAAGAACCACCAGAAGAAGCGCACGCGGCGCATGCCCCAGAGCACACAATACGCACCCATCAGTGCCGCCACCGCGCCGGATGCTCCGAGTGCACCGCCCGGCTCGCCCCAGTGGTTGGCCAGCGACACCAGCGAGGCACCGATGCCACCGAGCAGGTATACGGCAAGGAACAGGCCACGCCCGAGCGCACCTTCGACGAGCAGGCCGAGCACGGCGAGGAACAGCATGTTGCCGAGCAGATGGCCGACACCAGCGTGCAGGAACGTCGCGCTGACCAGCGTGACCGGATCGAAGCGATCGAAGCGTTGCAGCCAACGATAACTGAAGACTTCACCCCAGGCCCGCTCGAAATCGGCACGTGCCTGTCGCCAGTCGCCACGCGCCGATTCATCGGCAACGGCGGTGAGCGCTCGCGGCACGATGCGTCCGTCGGCCAGCGCGGCAACGAATGTGTCGTCGCTTTGCAGTACCTCGGCGGCAACCCGCGGCTTTGCCCTGGCCAGCAGGTCGAACGCTTCGGCCCGCTCGCTTTCGCCCTCGTCGCGCAGCCAGTCGGCATAGGTCGGGAACTCGATGCGCGGCAAACCATGGGCGAGGTATCGGTCGATCGCCACGACCCGGGCGCGCGCGTCACCCGACTGCAACACGGCAAACACGAACACGTTGACGACGATGAGTGCACACGTCATCCACGGAAAGTTCTTCCAGGTCGGTGCGCGATGCAGCGGAACGATCAGCATGACTCTCCCGGCTCCGACCAACGATCGCGGCCGGCTGCGCCTATACTCGCACGGAGTCCCCGAGGAACCGATCCATGCGCCGTGCCCTGCTGCTTGCCGCCATCGTTGCCCTGTCCGCCCCGCTGCATGCCGACGACGAGCACGCGCGCTCGGTCGAGGAGTGGCGTGCGGCGCGCATCGCCTCGCTGCAGAAACCGGATGGCTGGTTCAGTTTCGTCGGCTCGGGCATGGTGCGCGAAGGCGAAAGCACGGTGGGGCGTGGGGCCGGCAATGCCATCGTGCTCGCCAAGGGGCCGGATCGTCTGGGCACGCTGCGTCTCGACACCGATGGTCGCGTGCATTTCCGTGCCGATGCCAAGGCCGACGCGACGATCGATGGCGCGCCGATCAAGGGCGAAGTCGAACTGCAGACCAATGCAGATGGCCAGCGCCCGACCGAGGTCCATTTCGGCAAAGCCTGGTTCTACGTGGTCCGCAGCGGTGACGTGACAAGCTGGCGCCTGCGCGATCCCGAATCGCCCGCGCTGGCCGCGTTCAAGGGTATCGAAACCTTCCCGACCGATCCGTCATGGCGCATCGTGGCCGACTGGCAACCCTACGATCCACCCCATGCGATCGAACTGGTGACGATCATCAATACGCTGCAGACCGCCGAAGTGCCGGGCAAGGCAGTGTTCACTCGCGACGGCACGAGTTTCAGCCTCGAACCCGTGGTCGAGGACGACGGCCGCCTCTTCTTCATCATCGCCGACAGGACCAGCGGCAAGGAAACCTACGGCGCCGCGCGCTTCCTCTACGCCGACCCGCCGCAAGACGGCAAGGTCGTGCTCGACTTCAACCTCGCCTACAACCCGCCCTGCGCATTGTCCCCGCATGTCGTCTGCCCGACCGCGCCACCGCAGAACCGCCTCGCCGTGCGCGTCACCGCCGGGGAAAAGAAGTACGCCGTGCATTGAGCGGGCCACGAACGTTCGGATCGTGACTGACGCCTCCCGCGCGGACTCAAAGCGCTGTGCGAGCAGTTTCGCTCGCGAAGGGCCTGATCAGGGCACCGCCCGACCCGGGACCTGCAGCGCTTGATCCGCGCCTGGATTGCCCTCAGATTGGTGCCGACGACCGCTCCGCGGTCGCACGGGGAGCCAGCCAGATGGGTGTCCTGATCCAGGTTTTCGGAGGTCTCGTCGTCGTCGCGCTGATGATCCGCGGCGCGATCGGCTTCTGGCACGATTTCCGCTCGCGGCGCTGATGCGCGCTTCGCACCATCCACATCCGGGGAGCCAAGAATGAATCGACCAGCCGTCCCGTTCACCCTGCCGAAACGCCTTGGTGTGGTCGGCATCATCCTCGCCGTGATCGGCCTGCTCCTGCTGTCGATCGTGTTCGGCAGCTGGTACACCGTCGACCAGGGCGAGCGCGGCGTGAAGCTGCGCTATGGCGCCGTGGTCGGCATTGCCGAGCCGGGCCTCAACTTCAAGATCCCGTTCGTCGACACGGTGCGGCAGATCTCGGTGCAGAACCAAGCCATCGTCTACGAACGCGTCGAGGCCTATAGCAAGGACCAGCAGCCGGCCACGCTGCGCATCTCGGTCAGCTACCGCGTGCCCGAGGCCAGCGTCGAGGAGCTGTATTCGCAGTACGGCACGATCGACAAGATGGTCGAGCGCCTGATCAGCCGCAAGGTGCCCGACGAGGTCAAGAACGTGTTCGGCCGCTACACCGCGATCTCGGCGATCCAGGACCGCACCAAGTTCGGCATGGACGTCAACGAGGCGCTGAAGAAGGCCGTCACCGGACCGGTCGTCGTCGACAGCGTGCAGATCGAGGAAGTGATCTTCTCGGATGCCTACGAGCAGTCGATCGAGAAGCGCATGATGGCCGAGGTCGAGATCCAGACCAAACGGCAGAACCTCGAGACCGAACGCATCAATGCGGAGATCACCGTGACCCAGGCCAAGGCGCGCGCCGACTCCGCGCTCGCCCAGGCGCAGGCCGAGGCCGAGGCGATCCGCGTGCGCGGCATCGCCGAGGCCGACGCGATCAAGGCACGCGGCGAGGCGCTCAGGCAGAACACCGGCATCGTCGCGCTGACCCAGGCCGAGAAATGGAACGGCGTGCTGCCGACGACGATGGTGCCGGGCGGCACCGTGCCGTTCCTCAACGTCCGGGCGAATACGCAGGGTGAGTGATCCCGCGCGCGTCGACATTCGCAATTTCCATCATAAGAAGGGGCCTGCTTTCGTGCGCGGCCTCACTCCGCCGCTTCGAGCACGTCGATGCGCGTGACCTGGCGCACCCAGCGCCCCGGGCGTTTCTCGGCCGGGGCAACCAGGCGGAACGGCCCTTCACCGGCATCGAGCGGTTTGCCATCACGCGTGTCGGCGAGCAGCACGTCGTCATCGCGAAACTTCGGGTCGAGCTCGGCGAGGGCGTAGACGACGCGAAACCCATCGGCCGCACTGACACGCACGTAGAGCGCAAGATTGCGGCCGCGCAGCGTTTCGCCGAGCGGCGCGCCAGCGGCGCGCAGCACGTCGACCAGGAGCACGCCGCCGAACTCGCCCTCGATGCCGTGGATGCTGGCGCGCAAGGTGCGGCGCTCCATGGCCGCGAGCGCAGCGCGGTCGAGCACGAGCGGTCGCTCGACCTTGCCGCCGATGCTCACGGTCGTTGCCCCATTCGCGGCAAGCGGCACATGGCGATGCGCGGCCGACGCCGTGGCGTCGGCCGCTACGACGCACGGCATCGCAACCAGCCACGCGCAGCACAGCACAAGCCAAAACCTGCCAGCGCGATGGTGGCAGGATCGTCCGCGGGTTCCGCCAGCCGCCGTCATCGTGATGCTCCGCCGTGAAAGCGCCGTATGCTACAGGCTCGATCCGCACCCGATGAGGGAACCGTCCCCGATGTCACGCCTGGTGGCCCTGCTCGCCTGCGCACTCGCGCTGTCCAGCCCACGCGCGTACGCCGTTGACGTGCTCGTGTTCGCCGCGGCCAGCCTGAAGCCCGCGCTCGACTCGATTCTGATTACGCCAGACGCGCAACGCATCGGCACGATCAGGACGAGTTATGCCGCTTCGTCGCAGCTCGCCCGGCAGATCCAGGCCGGCGCGCCGGCGGCGGTCTTCATTTCCGCCGACCAGGACTGGATGGATGTCATCGACGAGGCCGGCCTGCTCACGCCTGGCACGCGCACGAACCTTCTCGGCAACTCGCTGGTGCTGGTCGCGCCGGACGACTCGGACATCGAAGTCGGACTCGTCCACGGCGTCGACCTCGCCGCCGCGCTCGGCACCGACGGCCGCCTCGCCGTCGGCGAACCGCACAGCGTGCCGGCTGGCAAGTACGCCAAGGCCGCACTGACTGCGCTCGGTGCCTGGGATGCGGTATCGATGCGCCTGGTCGCCGCCGACAACGTGCGCGCCGCGCTCAACTTCGTCGTGCGCCGCGAGGTGCCGCTCGGTATCGTCTACCGCTCCGATGCGGTCTCCGAATCGGGGGTGCGCGTGGTCGACACGTTTCCGGCATCGACGCACGCGCCGATCGTCTATCCGGTCGCCGTGCTGAAGGAACACGACACGCCGGCCGCGCGCGCACTGCTCGCCCTGCTGCACTCGGCCGGGGCGAAAGCGGTGTTCGAGCGCCACGGCTTCGACGTGCCGACACGGTGACCGCGCTCGCGCCCGAGGAATGGCAAGCACTTGCGCTGAGCCTGCGCGTGGCCGGCATCAGTGTGCTCGTATCGCTGCCGTTCGCACTCGGCCTGGCCTGGCTGCTCTCGCGCGTGCGCTTTCCGGGGCGCGTGCTGGTCGAGGCGCTGCTGTTCCTGCCGCTGACCTTGCCGCCGGTCGTCACCGGCTACGCCCTGCTCGTGCTGTTCGGCCGCCACGGCATGATCGGCGAATGGCTCGCGCAGTTCGGCATCGTCTTTGCGTTCCGCTGGACCGGCGCGGTGCTCGCCGCCGCGGTGATGGGATTTCCGCTGCTGGTGCTGTCGATCCGCGTCGCCTTCGACGGCGTCGACCGTCGCCTCGAACGCGCCGCCGAGACGCTCGGTGCCGGCGCCTGGCGACGCTTCGTGACGATCGTCGTGCCGCTGTCGGTGCGCGGCATCGTCGCCGGCTGCGTGCTCGCCTTCGCGCGCGCGTTCGGCGAGTTCGGCGCGACGATCAGCTTCGTCTCGAACATTCCCGGCGAGACGCGCACGCTGCCGATCGCAATCTACGAACTGATGAACGTGCCGGGCGGCATGCCCGGCGTGCAGCGCCTGACCTTGGTCGCCTTCGCCGTTGCGATCGCGGCCACCCTCGCCGCCGCCGTGCTCGGCGGCACCGCGTGGAGGCGCCGCCGCGATGATTGAGGTCGCCATCACGCATGCGCTGCGCGATCTCGCCATCGAGGTTGCCTTCGCCTCGCCGGCGCGCGCGCTTGCCCTGTTCGGCGATTCCGGTGCGGGCAAGACCAGCGTGCTGAACGCGATCGCCGGCCTGCTCGAACCACAGCAGGGACGCATCGTGCTCGACGGCCAATGCCTGTTCGACCGCGCGGCTGGCATCTCCCTGGCCCCGGCTGCGCGCGACATCGGCTACGTGTTCCAGGATGACCGCCTGTTCCCGCACCTCGATGTGCGCGCGAACCTGCTCTATGGCACGCGCGCGCGCCGCCGCGCCGCGGATGATTTCGCCATGCTGGTCGACCTGCTCGAACTTGGCCCCCTGCTCGCGCGCCGCCCCGGCACGCTGTCGGGCGGCGAACGCCAGCGCGTGGCGATCGGTCGCGCACTGATGTCGCGACCGCGCATCCTGTTGCTCGACGAGCCGCTGACCGGCCTGCATCGCGAGGCGCGCGCGCAGGTGCTCGAGCATCTGCGCCGACTCAAGGGTGAGTTCAGGGTCGCCAGCCTGCTGGTCACACACCAGCCCGAGGAAGTGGTCGCCCTGGCCGACCAGGTGGTCCTGCTCGAGGCCGGCCGCGTGGGCGGCCAATGCGCCGTCGACACCTTTGCTGCAATGCACGGCACAGCGATCCGCTGACCGCTTTGCGCAGCCGGGCGAACCGGCTACGCTAGGCGACATTCAAACGATCGTTCGAGGCCCGCCATGTCGCTGCGCAACGTCCTTGCCGCGCTGTTCGTCCTCCTTCTCGCCAGCGCTTGCGGCGGCGGTCCGGTCAAGCGCGTGAGTGCCCCGACCGCGAGCATCCAGGAACTTGCCGTGCAGCCCGACGGCCACTGGCGCCTGCGTCTGCGCCTGCAGAACTTCAGCAACGTGGCGATGACCTTCAACCGCCTGACCGCGACGCTGACCGTGACTGGCCGCGAAATCGGCCGAATCGACGAAGCGCTCGATCTCGACATCGCCCCCGAGAGCGCCGACGTGTTCGAAGTACGCCTGATGCCCGCCGCGGGTTCGACCCTTGTCGCCGCCGACTTCGGGTATGAGCTGAAGGGCCGCATCACCAGCCGCGAGCCGAAGGGCGATTTCCCGTTCGAGCGCAGCAGCCGCCTCTCGCCCGTCCCCGGCCTCGCCGACACCTGGCGCTGATGCGCCTGCACCGCATTCTTCCGGAGCGATTCCCATGACCCGTTACGCCGCCCCAATCAACGACGTCCGCTTCGCGCTCAACGAGGTGCTCGGCGCCGATGCGCTGTTCCAACGCCTGCCCGGCCTCGAATCGGCCACGCCCGACATCGTCGACGCTGTGCTCGAGGAAGCAGCGAAATTCGCCGAGCAGGTGCTCGCACCGATCAACCACAGTGGTGACCAGGAAGGCTGCCTGCTCGACAAGGCAAGCGCGAGCGTGACCACGCCGAAGGGGTTCAAGGAGGCCTATGCGACCTACGTCGACGGCGGCTGGTCGACCCTGACCACGCCGGAGAAGTTCGGCGGCCAGGGCCTGCCCGAGACGATCGGCGCGATCGTCAAGGAGTTCATCGACGCGGCCAACGTATCGTGGGGCAACTTCCCGATGCTTTCGCACGGCTCGGTCGAGGCGCTAAAGGCGCACGGCGAAGCCTGGCAGCAGGAAGTGTTCCTGAAGCCGATCACGGATGGCCGCTGGACCGGCACGATGTGCCTGACCGAACCGCATTGCGGCACCGACCTTGGCCTGCTGAAAACGCGCGCCGAACCGGCCGCCGATGGCAGCTACCGCGTCAGCGGCACCAAGATCTTCATCACCGCCGGCGAGCACGACCTCACCGAAAACATCGTCCACCTCGTGCTCGCGCGCCTGCCCGACGCGCCGCCGGGGGTGAAAGGCATCTCGCTGTTCATCGTGCCCAAGTTCAAGGTCGACAAAGAGGGCAGGGTCGGCGAGCGCAACGCGCTCGCGGTCGGTTCGATCGAACACAAGATGGGCATCAAGGCGTCGGTTACCTGCGTGATGAACTTCGACGGTGCCGAAGGCTGGCTCATCGGTGCACCGAACAAGGGCCTCAATGCGATGTTCACCATGATGAACACCGCGCGTCTGGCGGTCGGCGTGCAGGGCCTTGGTTTGAGCGAGCGCGCCTACCAGAACGCGCTGGCCTATGCGCGCGAACGCCTGCAGATGCGTGCCCTGACCGGGCCGAAGTTCCCCGACAAGCCGGCCGATCCGCTGATCGTGCACCCGGACATCCGGCGCATGCTGCTGACCCAGAAGGCATTCACCGAAGGCGGTCGTCTGCTTGCTCTCTACGCCTACCTGCAGCACGACATCTCGACCCATTCGGCCGACACAGCAGAGGCGAAGCGTGGCGACGAGCTCGTTTCGTTCCTCACCCCGATCGTCAAGGGCCTGCTGACCGAGCTGGCCCAGGAGTGCACCTACGACGCCGTGCAGGTTTTCGGCGGCCACGGCTACATCGCCGAGACCGGCGTCGAGCAGTACGCGCGCGATGCGCGCATCACCACGCTCTACGAAGGCACCACGCAGATCCAGGCCAACGACCTGCTCGGCCGCAAGGTGCTCGCCACCGGCGGCGCCGGCCTCAAGCACTTCCTCGGCGAGATCTCGGCGTTCTGCCAGGAGCACGCGGCCAACCCGGACCTCGGCGAATTCGTCGCCCCGCTCGCCATCGTGACCCGCGAGTGGAGCGAGCTGACCCAGGAAATCGCCAGGAAGGCGCAAGCCAACCCCGACGAAGTCGGTGCGGCCGCGGTCGACTATCTGTTCTATTCCGGCTACGTCGCGCTCGGCTACTTCTGGGCACGCAGCGTGCTCGCCGCAACCACGTCGGCACAATCGACCGACTTCCGCGAGGGCAAACGCCAGACCGCGCGCTTCTACTTCAGCCGGATCCTGCCGCGCATCCACAGCCACGGCGCGGCGATCCGGGCCGGAGCCGATACGCTCATGGGCATCTCCGATGTACAGTTTGGCTGACCACGACAACTGACACGGAGCCGCGCCGTGGACACCGAAGCCGACCTGCACATCCGCCTGGCCGACGTCGACGACGACGCCTTCATCCTCGGCCTGGTACCGCGCTTCGTCGACGGCTTCGAACTGCCGAAATGGCGACGCCGCGGCGAGTACCTGGAAGGCATTCGCCGTGACATCGTCCGCCACCTGAGCGAGCAGCCGGCCGGGACCCATGTCTTCGTCGCCGAGAACGACGACGGCGAGCGCGTCGGCTTCCTGCATCTGCATACCAACATCGACTTCTTTTCCGGCGCGCCGAACTGCCACATTTCCGACCTCGCCGTCGCCGACGGCCACGACGGCAAGGGCGTCGGCCGCGCCCTGCTCGCCTATGCCGAACGCTGGGCGCGCGAGCACCGCTGCAAATACCTCGGCCTCGCCGCGTTCCCGGGCAACACGCGGGCCATAGCCTTGTACGAGGAGTTCGGCTTCGGCGTCGAAGCGGTGCGCATGGTCAAGCCATTGCGGTAGGGATGCTCCGCAGGGTTTGCCGCATGCCCCGTCGCCCGTTGTCGCCTTGGTGACACCCATAGCCGGCATGACGGCGATGGGGGTTCCCGGCCACAAGGTGTTGCAAATCCGCCATCGACTTGGTCTATGCTGCGCCAGCTTCGCAAGCCGGCCATGTCCGCGCATGCCGCGGATCCGGCCCCATCGAGGAGGACCGAATGCAGGCAGTCGCGCGCACGATCGGTGACATCCACGCCACGCGCGTGCTCTCGCTCGACGCGAGCGGGCGCATCATGGACTGGATCTCCTGGCAGGATGCGACCTGCCTGTACGTGCGCGGGGCGGTCGCCTGGACCCTCGGCGACCCCTGTCTGACCATCCATGGCGGCATGAACCGGCTGTCCGGCCGGCAAAGCGTGCTCGAACTGCACCCGATCGTCGCCAGCACCGGCCATGCGCGCCTGCACGGCATCGACCCGGCACCGGCGCTGACCAATCCGGCGCTGTTCGCGCGCGACCGCATGATCTGCATGTACTGCGGCAACCACTTCACGCGCGGCGAACTGACCCGCGACCATGTCGTGCCGATCTCCAGGGGCGGCCGCGACATCTGGCAGAACGTCGTCACGGCCTGCCTGCACTGCAACGTGAAGAAGGGCTGCCGCACGCCGCAGCAGGCGCACATGCCGCTGCTCGCCGTGCCGTACCGGCCGAGCTGGGTCGAACACCTGATCCTGTCGAACCGCAACATCCTCGCCGACCAGATGGAGTTCCTGGTCAACCACCTGCCGAAGGACCGCCGGCCGACCTGAATGTGTCACGTCGCGTCCTCGGATGACCCGGCCGCGATTCCGCGTTCAGGAGTTGACCAGGAAGTCAATGGTTGCCAGCCCCCCCCCCGCATTAGCTAAAAATTCCGACCGGTTCGGTCCGGACGATGCAAGTGCGGCCCGAATCGGCGGCTTTTGCCACGGCAGAGCATGCAGGAGTCATTGGAGCATCGTATACAAACAGGACTTTACACATGGATCTCGGAAAATCATTGTGTGTTCTTATTTTGCTCGCCTCGTCGACGACCGCCCTTGCGGCTGATGTCCCTTGCGAGGGATGCAGCTACTCCCAGATGTCCTCCAAAGCCATCCAGCTGGGGAAAGGGCAACATCGGATATTCAGCCTCTCCACGAACTCGGTTCATGGATTCAACGTGGTTTGCGAGGGCGATGTCATTGAAAGCATCGGACCGGGAACCCGGATTGGGAACCGTTCGTCGCAGGACAGCGGCGGCAAGCTTGTCCCACATGCAAGCGTTCAATCCGGACCAAGCTCATGTCCGTTCGGTGCCCCGTTGCGCGCCGACGTCATGGAACTTTCCGCAGGCGCGATTGCCGCATTCAATGCGGCGCATGACTTCTATGTCCTCAACGGCAACAATGCATCCGACATACAAGTCGATTATCGAGGTAACACGGGTGTCGGTCTGGAGGGCGACTCCGTTTACGGCGTCCTTTCCGACTACCAGATAAGAACGAGCCTGCTTGACAATCTCGAGCAATCGAATCAGACGGTCACAGCCTACTTGATGGCCGTTGCCGCCATGGTTGCTGGCAACTTCAACGTCCTCAGCAGCACACTCTTCATCGATATCACGTTCAAGGATGGATCGAAGGTGACCGTGGTTTTCAAGGTGAATGAGAGAAAGTTCGAAGTCGTGAAGAACTCCGCAAGAAATCCCAATGGATCCGCTGTCGTGGAAGGCAATGCAGCCGGATACCAGGGAAATTACCCCATGAATGGCAACGATCTCGCCGCCTATCTCACCTTCCTCAGGAGCATGGGCGTGACCATCACGAGCGGCTCGACCAGTGGCAGTCGCATGATCTGCTCGTGGGATGGAACCAAGCTCACCTGCACCGTCGTACCGAACTGATCTCGACGGACGAAGCACCCCACCGCCGGCACGGGCCAACCGTGTCGGCGATCGTCCAGCGGATGGCGCGCTCCATCGATTCGCGCGTACCGGCTTCTCGCTCGGAACGCAGCCCAAGATCAGTTCCCATCGGAGACTCCCGCCAGCCATAACATCAGCCACAAGCGCGCAGTGTGTGGCGTCGAGCTTGATCAGCCAACCTACCGGCCCCGCCTGCCTGCCACGTGCCCGGCTGCTTCCTTGCTACGCACCGCCGGAAGGCCGAAAATGACGGTCCGTTGACGGCCGCCCCTGATGATCGACCCCAATCGCTATCCGCGCCTCGCGCGCATCGAGACACCGGCCGACCTGCGCTGCTTCCCCGAGTCTGAGCTCGGCGACATCGCCCGCGAGGTGCGCGAGTACCTGATCGAGTCGGTGGCCTCGTCGGGCGGGCATTTCGGCGCCGGCCTCGGCGTGGTCGAGCTGACCGTCGCCCTGCATTACCTCTACGACACGCCCGAGGACCGCCTGGTCTGGGACGTCGGCCACCAGTGCTATCCGCACAAGATCCTCACCGGCCGCCGCGACCGCATCACCACGATCAAGAAGAAGGACGGCCTCGCGCCTTTCCCGCGCCGCGACGAAAGCGCCTACGACAGCTTCGGCGTCGGCCATTCCTCCACCTCGATCGGTGCCGCGCTGGGCATGGCGATCGCCGCGCAACGCAAGGCCGATCCGCGCCGCATCGTCGCCGTCATCGGTGACGGCGCGATGACCGCCGGCATGGCTTTCGAAGCGCTCAACCACGGCGGTGACATCGCTCCCAACATGCTGGTGATCCTCAACGACAACCAGATGTCGATCAGCGAGAACGTCGGCGCGCTGACCAAGATCCTCGCCCGCCTGATGGCCAGCCGCACGCTCAACCGCCTGCGCGAAGGCAGCAAGCGCATGATGCGCCGCGACGGCCACGCCTGGCGCTTCCTCAAGCGCTGGGAAGAACACGCCAAGGGCATGTTCATGCCGAGCACGCTGTTCGAGGAATTCGGCTTCCATTACACCGGTCCGGTCGACGGCCACGACCTGCCGCAACTGCTGCACGCGCTGAAGACGCTGCGCGAGCTCGACGGTCCGCAGTTCCTGCACGTCATCACCACCAAGGGCAAGGGCTACGCCCCGGCCGAGAACGCGCAGATCGACTACCACGCGGTCGGCCCCTTCGATCCCGAAAAGGGCCTGGCTAGGAAGGCCCCCGGCAAGGCCACCTACACCGACATCTTCAGCGACTGGCTGTGCGACATGGCCGCCGCCGACGAGCGTCTGCTCGGCATCACCCCGGCGATGCGCGAAGGCTCGGGCCTGGTGCGTTTCTCCAAGGAGTATCCCGACCGCTACTTTGATGTCGGCATCGCCGAGCAGCACGCGGTGACGCTCGCCGCCGGCATGGCCTGCGAGGGTGCCAAGCCGGTCGTCGCGATCTACTCGACCTTCCTGCAACGCGCCTATGACCAGCTCATCCATGACGTCGCCCTGCAAGACCTCGATGTGCTGTTCGCCATCGACCGCGGCGGCGTGGTCGGCCCGGACGGCGCCACGCATTCCGGCAGCTTCGACCTTTCCTACCTGCGCTGCATCCCGAACATGGTCGTCATGGCGCCAGCCGACGAGGCCGAGTGCCGGCGCATGCTGAGCACGGGCTTCCACCACCAGGGCCCGGCTGCGGTGCGCTATCCACGCGGCAGCGGCATCGGCATGGCACCCGGCAGCGACCTCGACACCCTGCCGATCGGCGAAGCCGAGTTGCGTCGGCGCGGCGAAGCGATCGCCGTGCTCGCCTTCGGCGCCATGGTCGCCCCCGCCGAGAAGGCCGCCGCCGCACTCGGCGCGACCCTCGTCAACATGCGTTTCATCAAGCCGCTCGACGCGAAGCTCGTGCTCGAACTCGCGCGCACCCACGCAGCGATCGTCACCGTCGAGGACAACGCGATCATGGGCGGCGCCGGCGCCGGCGTCGGCGAACTGCTCGCCGCGCACGGCATCGCCCTGCCCCTGCTCCACCTCGGCCTGGCGGACGAATACCTCGAACACGCCAGCCGCGAGGAACTCCTCGCCGAATCCGGCCTCGACGCCACCGGCATCGAGACCGCGATCCGCGCACGCTTCGGTGCGCTGATCCCGCAGGCGGCGTTGCGCAGCGCGGGGTGATCAGCCTGTCCGGCGTCGCCCTTCGGATGTCGGTCAGGGCTGCAGCTGCAAGCGGTTGTTGGCGCCGGCAAGGTTGCGGTTGAGCGTCAACCACAGTTCGTTCGCGCCAGCGCGCAGCGAAGGAAAGTAGTCGGCATCGGCCGTGAGCAGCGCGCCATTGAGCCGTACGGAAGCGGGATAGGCGCTTGCACCGCGCACGATGATCAGCGGATTCCGGAGCGTGCCGGAACCCACCGCGATGTTCGCATCGAGCGCGTTTCCGCTGGCGACGAAGGTCAACGCGCCATGCACCGGATCATTGCCTGCCGGCTGGTAGGCCATCGTGTCGCTGCGGCCGGGGCCGGCCGGGCCGCTGCTGGCGACACTGCCGACGCTGGTGCTCAAGGTCAGGGTCTGGCGGGTTTCGATCTCGCTGCGCTGGGTCTCGATCGGGCTGGTGCTGTGTGCGCCGAGCACGACGTAGAGCGCGTAGCTCTTGCGCGGATAGCCGGGTGCCGTGGCCACGACGCCATCGTGGACGCTGTAGCTGGTCTGGCCGAGGAAGCCGTACGAGGTGCCCCAGGTCAGGCGCGCATTGCCGTTGGGTGTGGACGGACCGATCGAATAGGCATTGGCCTGGTAGGGCCAACTGTCCTGCCAGGGCATCACGTAACTGCCGCCGGCATTGCCCTGGGCGCTGGTCTTGTTCCAGAACGCGGTGATGTCGTGATAGAACTGGTTGCGCGCCCCGGCATCCTGCTGCGTCATGGTCTGGCTCTGCACCAGACCCATGGTCGCGTTCGTCGAATCCACCCAGAGCTTCACGTAGGGCACGGTATTGGGCGTGTTCCACGTCCACTGGCTGTTCAAGGTGAGAGGTGCCGTGGTGCTGGTGAACTGCCAGCGATCGCCCCAGGCAACACCACTGATGTTGCTGGCACCCACACCGTCGATCGCAAGCTCGCCATAGGGCGCGCGTGAATCATCGAACAGGAAGTTGGCCGGCAGCGCGCTCATGTCGTAGGTGATGGCCCACAGCGGGTTGTCGCGACCGGTGGAAAACATCCAGTCGATGGTGACAGGCACCGACGTGGATGCGCCGCCGGGCGCGGGACTGCAGCGGCGCGGGTAGCTCTGGGTGAAGCGGAAGATTGCGTGGTGGCGACCCTCGAAAACGCGCTGGAACGCGCCGGGGAAGCCATAGCCGAGCGGTGAGTCGTTGCCATTGCAGCCGCCACCATTGCTCGGCCAGGCCGAATGCGAGACGACGTAGCCGAAGCCGCCCTGTCCTGCATTGCCGTAGTTGGTGACCCCGGCCACGCGGGTGGAGTCATCCGGCATCTGGTAGCGGAACTCGCGCAGGGCACCGCCGCGATTCTGCGAACCGCCGGGTGCGACCGGACCGAACTGGCCATCATTGTGTGCGAGTACGGCGACGCGTGGCTTGTTCGACGAATCACGCCAGGTGAAACGATCGCTCAGCATCGAGGCCACCGTGACATCACGCTCCTGCACCAAGCCGTTCACGGCCGCTGGCGCACCATCGAAACCGTCGGCGAACACCAGGTCGTTGCCGCTCCCACCACTGGATTGCAGCGAGACGTCATCGAAATACACGGCCGGCTGTGTCCCGGCCAATGCGCTCTGGATGTCGATGCGGTCGTAGTCACCGTTGTAGGCCAGCGGCGCCTGCGTGATCGGCACCGTCACTTCGCGCCAGGCGTTCGCCACTGGCGCACCGCCGGCAATGAAAGCGTTGAGATTGGCTTGTGCGGCAACCACGCAGGTGCCGGTGCCGCAATTCTTCTGCAGGATCAAGGCCAATGCCTGTCCGCCGCTGGTGCCGCCATGGATCCAGAAACGCAGCACCGGAAAATTGGCCGTGGAAAGTGCGCCGGTTTCGCGCGTCATCGAAATGGCGTTGTAGTTGTTGCCGGTCAGGGCAATCGAATGGGTGCCGCCGTGCACGGGCGCAGTATTGGCGAAGTTGCTGCCACCGCCCCAGGACCAGTCGGCGAAGCCATTCTGCAAGGAGTCGTCGTAGACGATCAGCGCCGCGTTGCCGGTCGGGGCAAGATAGGGCGCCAGCCACGCCATCTGCGGACGATCGACGGTGAAGTTGTTGGTCGGCTCCAGCGTCAGCATGTACTCGCCCCACCACGGCCCGGCCGCCCACCACGCCCAACCGAGCCAGACATCGGCATTGGCTTGGAGGTGATCCAGCGCACTTTCCACCGCGTTGCGGCAAGGGATGTTGTTGGCGCCGGCCAATTCGGCAAGAAAACCCTTGTAGCCATGCGTGCGCAGCCATTGGGTGACACCCTGCAACTGGTTGGCGCCGGTGCCGGCCGCACTTTGGCAAGTCGAAGAACTGCCGCTGTAGTCGGCATCGAAGTACTGGTGCAGCTCGAAGGCGAAGTTGTTGCCTGGATCGACCACACCCGTCATCACCTGGGCATTTGGCGTGCCGTACCAGTTCTGCGACCAGGCATGTGCGCCGGTCCAGGCATTGCCCGGCACCAGGATCAGGTGTGTGGAGCCGGTCGCACGAATCGCCGCAATGGCGGCGTTGGCCGCCGCCAGCCATTGTTCGGTCGGCATGGTATGCGGTTCGTTGACCAGGCCGAACACCGCCTGTGGAACGTTGGCATAGTGCTGCGCGAGCTTCGCCCAGAAATCGCCGAACTGCGCATGCGGCACCTGCGGCGAGCCGACCAGGTTGCCGTGATAGCGCGCATAGTTGTGCGGGTTGATGATGACCTTCATGCCGAGGCTGGCGGCATGGTTCACCACGGTATCCAGCCCGGCCAGATAGGTTGCATCCAACGGACCGCCGAGCGTCAGTTGCAGGCGTTCCCAGCGAAACCCGAGGCGGATCGTGGTCATGCCCTTGGCATGGAAGTAGTCCACTTCCTGCACGGTGGGAAACGTGTAGTCGACGCCGTACTGGCCGGGCAGATTGCCCTCGCCGAACTCCGCGCCTGCCAGATTCACTCCGCGCATCGGCAATGCCGCCTGCGCCGCACCTGCGCCGATCAAGCACGCAAGGATGCCCGCAATCCATTTCCCCGACATCGGCTCTCCCCCTGCATTCGTCCCAGTGCTCGGAGCATCCCCCGGCCCCGAAACCGCGCATGTTAGGGCTGCTCTGATCAACCCCGCAACGGCGTCATGACATCCGCAAGGGTCGCAGCGGGGTGCGGGCGAGGGTGACGCGTTCGCGTTGTTCGAGGTCGCGGGCGGTGGCGATCTCGGTGTAGGCGTTTGTGCTGAACAGGGCACGCACCACTTCACCTTGCTCGAACCCATGCTCGACGAGCAGCCAGCCGCCGGCTTCGAGGTGGGCGCGTGCCTGGGCGGCAATGCTGCGGATGGCGTCGAGGCCGTCGTTGCCGGAGGCGAGTGCGGATACGGGTTCGAAGCGCAAGTCGCCCTGGCCGAGGTGCGGGTCGGCGGCGGCGATGTAGGGTGGGTTCGAGACGATGACGTCGAAGCGTTGCGCACCGAGTGCGGCGCACCAGTCGCCGCCGGCAAAGCTGACGTTGGCGAGGCCGAGGCGTTCGGCGTTGGCGCGCGCGACGGCCAGTGCGGCGGGGCTGGCGTCGGTGGCGACGATGCGCGCGCGCGGTCGTTCGCTGGCGATGGCGAGTGCGATCGCGCCGGAGCCGGTGCCGAGGTCGGCGACGGCGCAGTCCTTGTCGACGGGAATGCGTTCGAGTGCGAGTTCGACCAGGCGCTCGGTTTCGGCGCGCGGGATCAGCACGTCCGGCGTGACGAGCAGATCGAGTGTCCAGAAGCCGCGCGTGCCGGTCAGGTAGGCGACGGGCCGACCACCACGGCGCGCCTCCACGAGACTTTCGAAACGACGCTGCGCGTCGACATCGACCCCGTCCTGTGCGTGTGCATACAGCCACGCGCGCGGACGCCCGAGCACGTGGCCGAGCAGGAGCTCGGCCTCGTGGCGGGCATCGATCTCACCGGACGATGCAGCCGCGGCGACGAGATCGCGGATCGTCGCCACCCGGGTCAACCCCCCGGCACGGGTGGCGGCGGCGGCACTTCGGCGGTTTCGATCGGCTTCGGCTCGCTCCAGCGACGCCAGTAGCCGCCTTCCGACCAGGCCTTGAAGCCGCTGCGCAGCCAGCCGACCACGGCCCAGGCCAGCCACAGCGCCCACACCAGCATGACGATGTTGTAGACCCACAGCGGCAGCGAGACGACGCTGGCCACCGGCAACACGTCGCCGCTGCGATCGGCGAACCAGTGCAGGCTGCGTGCGTAGGAGTCGTAGCCGCTGACGACCATGTCGGGTTCGCCGAGCAGGCCGTTGTGGATGCTCGCGAACAGGCACACGAGTGCGATCACGGTGAGCGCAACGAGGCCGAGTTGGCCGAGGTTGAACACCCAGTTCTTCGCCGCCGCGCCAAGCCTGCGCGCCTCGAAGGCAAACAACCAGGCGACGACGAAAGCCAGCGCGATCCACGAGAATGTCGAGAAGCCGAGGCCGAGCAGCAGCCACTGGTGCAGCTTCAGCGGCGAACGCCGCCAGCGCGACAGCAGCACGGCGACGACGATCATCACCGCGAGTTCGCCCCAGAACAGCACGGCCGGTCCGACCGCTGGACCTGATGCGGCAAGCAGCCAGCGGTCGCGCGGCAGTTGTGCGCGCAAGTCGATGTTCGCCGCCGGCAGGCCGAGCGAAATCGCCGGCGTGTGCGCGCGCAGGCCCGGTTCGGTGGTGCCGCGCAGGCGAACCTCGATGGTCTGCGCACCTGGACGTACCGGCACGCTCAAGCGCTGGTCGATCGGCCGCGCATTGACGGCGACACCATCGACGCTGACCGCGAGCACGTCGAAGCCTGCCGGCAGGTCGATCACCTGGTCGCCACCCTGGCTTGCGCGCACCTGCAGCCGCAGGGTGTGCGTGCTGGCGCGCTTGCCGAACTCGCTGGTGAGGTCGACCTTGTCGATGGCGCGCGTGGCCCCGGCGGCAGGTTCGGGCCGGCGCACCTTCAGGGTCAGCGTTTCACCGGGCAATGGATGGAACTCGAAGCGACGATAGTCGGCGGCATCGGTGACGGCCATGGCCGACTCCGGCACGCCACTGAACTCGACGTGCCAGGTCGGACTGACCGCAAACTGCCAGACCTCGGCGCGCTCACCGAGCGATGGCGCGGTCAGGCTCAGCGTATCGGCCTTGTCGAGCGTCGAGTGCCAGGCCATCTCGCGCGCATTGCCCGGCAGCGAGACCGCGACCTTGCCGTCGCGCACGCGCAGGCGCGCATCACCGAGGTGTTCGCCAGCGAGGATCGGCACATCGACGGTGAAACCGCCTTCACGCGGCGCTACACGCCGCACCTGCGTGGCCACGCTCCAGTCGAGGTCGAAGCTGATGTCGCGCACCACGCGCACCCAGGCCGGGAAGCTCTGCGCGCCATCCGTCGGACGCGCCGCATCGGCATCGCGCGCACGCGCGATCGTCAACGTGTCGGCGAGCAGGCGACCATCGGCGAGACCACTGGCCTGCCAGCGATCGCCGCGGTAGACGACATGGCGAGGCGGCAGTGCAAAGGCGAGATCGACCTTGTCACCGACCGCGGCGTACACGAGTTCGACCTGATGCACGCCGCGCTCCAGCGCGATCCACGGCTTGCCGCCGAAGCGGACGAGACTGGGGTTTGCGCTGCCGTCGATGTAGGCCGCGCGCAAGGGTGCAGCACGCTCGTCGAGCGGCACCGGCAAGGCCACGCGCGCTGCCGCAACATGCGCTTCGAGTACGACGCGAATCTCCTCGCCGCGCGCCGACACCTCGGCACGCGCGAGACTCGCGCAGGCCGGCGCGCACGGTGGTGCTTCAAGCAGGCGAGCGCGCAACTGGTCGAGCAGGTGTTCGGGCGGATAGTCCTCCGCCTGTACCGGCGAGCCTGCGACGAGCAGGCCGACCAGCAGCAGCGCGGATGCACTCGTGACCGTGCCCACGCCGCGACGCGACCGGGCGATACCAGCCAGCAGGCGCCAGCCGAGCAGGCCGACCAGCACCGCCAGCACGATGCGCAGGCTGCGCACCAGCCATGGCGGCGCGACGACGAGGCGCACTTCCTGCGCCGGCAACACCGGCCCGCTCCACGACAGCGTGTAGCTGTTGCCGAGCCGCCAGCCCGGCTCGCCCCCACCGGTCTGCACGACGGTGTTCTGGCTGTACTTGGCCATCTGGTCGGCGCGGCGGATGCGCGAGCCGGTGACCGTGACCTGCTCGCGTGTGGCGGTGTCCTGCACGCGTGAACTGCCGACCTTGCCCGCACTCTCGACGTCGGGTTCGGTCGGCATCGGCTGTTCGACAGCGATCATGGGTATCGCCGGTGCCGGCATCGGCGTCTGTGGCATGGCGAGATTGGCGAGCGCAGGCCCTGGCCCGAAGCCGAATCGTCCTTCCAGTTGCGGATACAAGGCCATGCGCACCTGCTGCGCGGCGAAGGGCAAGGCGATGAAGGCGAACACGATCAGTGCGGCAATGCGCAGCGCGCCGAGCACCCGCGCGAGGCGCAGGCCAGTCGGCAGCGCACGCACGACGAGCCCGAATGCGAGCACGAGCAGCAGGCTCCACACCGGCGCACCAGGCTCCTGGTAGGCAAGCAGCAGGTACATCGCAGCGAGCACGCCGCCGACGAGGCCGAACAGGCGCGCGGCGAGCAGCGCGATGATTGCGGCAAGGAAAGCATCGAGCAGGGTCCAGCGCGACAGCCAGCTGCCGACGGCGCGATCGCTGCCCGGCGCGGCGACGAGGCGATGACCGTACGGCAGGTGCAGGGTCGTGGTGACCTGGTCGAACACCTGCTGCCAGCCGGTCACCGGCAGTGTGCCGGCCGGGGCATCGATGCGCAGACTGGCACGCAGATCGACCTGCGGGGTGCGCCACTCGGTGCCGGTCAGGCCTTCGCCCTGCCCGCGCGTGACCAGCAGCGATTCGTCGTCGCCCTCGACACCGCTGCCCGCGCGCTGCAAGGCATATGGCGCGGCCGCGTCGAAGCGCCAGCCGCTCTGCATGGTTCCGCTCACACGGTCGCGCGCGAACCAGCCGGCGCCGGAGAAGTCGAGCCAGGCTTCGCGCACCAGGACAAGCCGGTTCGCCTCGGCCGGATCGAGTCCGCGCGAGCGCACCTCGATTGCCAAGGTGCCGCCATCATCGAGCGCGAATGCCGGCAATGCCTGCCAGTCGTTGGGTACGTTGGCCTGACGCGGATCGACCTGCACGGCGCCGCTGACTCCGGTCACGCGCAGCGAGGGCATCGCCTGGTAACTCCACACCTCCTGGCTCGCCCACTGTTCCGGCACGCGCGCGACCAGACGTTCGACCGGCCTGATCGCGCGCGCGATCAGGCTGATTTCGTTCGACCCCGGCTGCACCTGCACGCGCAGCATGCCGTCTTCGTCCAGTCGCGCGGGCCAACGCGTGCTGGACAGCGCGACCGGCACGAAACCTTCCGGCAACGCCGGACCGAAGCGTTCTTCGCGCGCCTGCCCGGAAGCATCGATCGACACGCGCGTGGTCAGCTCGCCCGGCACGTTGTCGGTGAACCTGCGGAACACGGTCAGATCGACGCTGTCGGCCTCGACCGCGCCACCCTGCGCGCGGCCGAGCGTCAGGGCCTTGCCCGTACGCTGCACCGGCAACACCGGCCTGCCGTCGACGCTGAGCGCGATCGAGGCGATCACCTCGGGTACGTCGAGCGACTGCGGACGCTCATCCCAGTCGATGCGCGCGCGCAGCTCGTGGCTGCCGGCGCCAAGCCAGAGCATCGGTCCCTGGCGGTCGACCACGACCGCAGGCCGCCCACCGACCGTGACCCGCTGCGGCCAGTGCTGCGCATTGCCGGGCAGCGGCACCCAACCTTCCGCGGCCAGCTGCCAGCGTTGCGTGATGGCGACGCCGCTCGCATCCGCAGCCAGTTCGAGCACGCCGGGCCATTGGCAGAGGTAATCGTCGCGCTGCGCCCCGTTGCGGCCGGCGATCAGCGGACAGGCACGATGTTCATGGCCGTTCAGAACCCACGCGCGCCAGGGTTCGAGCGGTGCCGGCACGACCGGTTCGGCGGCCTCCACCGTGACGGCCAGCAACAGGATCGAGATCAGCAGCCATGCACGCATGATGGTCCCTCCACTTCGGAACGATGGCGATGCAACGCGACGAGGAAGTCGCCGGGGTTTGCTCAATGGGCGAGCAAACGCCAACCCTGTTCGAGACAGGCCAGCACGAAACCGGCGAGAAAGAACAGGTAGCTGTAGCGAAGGTAGCGGTACTTGTGGCGGCGCAGATAGGTGCCGAGCGAATAGATGTCGGCCACCCAGGTCGCATACGGCACCCCGCCCGGCATCAGCACGCGGTTCATCTCGATCAGATAGCGCTCGCGCGAGAGTTCGGCGAAATGGCCGAAGAACAGCAGGTTGAAATGCGGCGGCAGGGTTTCGTCCGTGAGACGGATCGGCCGGTACTTCGGCAGCACGGCGAGGATCGCCAGCAGCAGGGCGACCAAGGTGAAACCGGCGAGGATCAGCACGCCGGTGCGCAGCTCGGGGTCGTTGACGCGACCGAGCGACAGAGTCAGCACGATCGACGACACGGTGATGATGATGTTGGCCTTGGTGTCGGCCATCGCCGACAACTGCACGTGGTGCTGCTGGGCCGTGCGCAACACATTGTCGGCCGTGTTGCGCTCGGGGATGTCCGAGTAGCTCAGCGGAGCCTTCACCGGGTCGGCCATGCCTGCGTTCCGTGGTCGAGATGCGACGCATCTTACCGGCATGGGGCGGCTATTTGACCTCGAACTCGCCGACCAGCACCGTTTCGCGCTGGTCGCGCAGACGCAGGATCACCGACTGCTCCTGCTGTCCGGGGCGGCCGAAGCCGGTGAAGAAGGCGAGGCGCAGCGAGACCGTGCCCGAAACGACCTGCTGGCGGTTGCCGTAGTAGTTCACTTCGACCCTGTAGGTGCCCGGGATGGCGCGCTTGAGCATGAACTCCTCGGGACCGTAGCCGGCGGTCAGGTCGGC
Source organism: Dokdonella sp. (assembly GCF_019634775.1). Taxonomy (NCBI): domain Bacteria; kingdom Pseudomonadati; phylum Pseudomonadota; class Gammaproteobacteria; order Lysobacterales; family Rhodanobacteraceae; genus Dokdonella; species Dokdonella sp. The sequence continues at coordinate 1,635,183 of NZ_JAHCAS010000001.1, read as the reverse complement.
CGACATGCGTCCACCCTGGTGGGTCAGGCGATGGCCGTAGAAGGCGCGCTCGCCGTGCGGGTCGGTGACCCAGAGGTCCATGTCGGAGTTGTCGGCGTCCCAGCTCAGCACCACGCGCAGGTCGACCGGCAGGTTGCGCAGCAGGCGCGCGTCGTAACGCGCGGTATCGATGCCGGCCTTCGTCGCGATCAACGCGTTGAGCTCGGTCAGCGCGATCAGGCCGACTTCGGCGAAACGCGGATCCCACGGCCGCGCGGCGACTTCGTACAGCGCGTCGGCGGCCTTCTGCGTTGTGCCGGCGGCGGCGTAGGCCAGGCCAAGGTCGCGGAACGACTGCGGCTCGAACGGCGCCAGCTCACGCACCTCCTCGAACAGCGGCACGGCCAGTGCGGCCTGGTCCGCCTGCAGCAGGCGATAACCGAGGATGCGCAGCACCTGGCGGTTCTCGAGCTCGAGTTCGGCAAGATTCGACAGCACGCGCAGGGCCAGCGCATCGAGCTTGCGCTCGAACAGCAGGTCGGCGACGTCGAGGTAGAAGGCGCTGCTGTCCTGCCAGTCCACACGCTCGTCCAGATAGGTCGCGTACAACGCCTTGGCATCGGCTTCGCGCAGGCGCGCGATGTACGGCGCGTCGGGCGTCCATTTCTTCAACGCGATCGTGGCCTCGACCGGCGCGGGTTGTCCGGGCGCGGCAGCGGCCACATCGGCGCGACGCATGCGGCTGCCCGTGACCTGCACGGATTCCAGCCGTTGCTCGTCACGCGCCGGCGCGGCGGACGGTGGCGGCGAAGGCGGCGGTGGCGGTGCGCCAGCGGCCATCGGCGCAGCCTCGGCGAGGACCGCGTGACTCTGGCGATACGCTTCCCCGGCAACCTTCTGCAGCGGCGGCTTCGTCTTCTGGAAGTCGCGATTCCACCATGCGAGCTTGTCGGCATACTGCGCGGCGATCGTGTCGAGGTGGGCATCCCTGTCCTTGCGCTCGCGCACCTGCTCGCGCTCGCGCAGGGCGAGATATTCGCCGCGCAGCGGCGCCGGCGGCTCGATGCCGTGGCGCGCGTAGTCGGCCACGGTGTCGAGCACGATCAGCGAGGTCTCGCGTGTGACCAGGCCGAACTCGAGGCCGAGGCGGCGGATCGTGGCGCGATGCAGGCCGCGTTCGCCTTCGAGGCGTTCGATGCGCTGGCGCGCCCACAGTCGCGCCGCGAACGGTACCGATCCCGGCTCCGCCTCGACCGCCGCAGCCAGCGGAATGTTCACCACGCGCTCCCCGCGGATCGCTTCACGCACGCGCACGCGCAACTCGCGCGGCGGTTCGCCGGTAATGCGGCCGTGCAGGCGCAGACGACCGCGCGACCAGGCTTCGGCATCGGCGACGATGTCGGCATCGCCGGCCGCCTCGATCGCGAGGATCGTCGCCGTCGTCGTCAGCAGCGCGCCGCTTGCCGCCTCGAGGCCGCGCGTGAGATCGACCACGACGCCATCCCGCGCGAGCCGGCGCAGCACGGCACGATCCGACGAGGCCGAGGCGTTGACCGGGATGATGCGTGCCTTGGCTTGGTCGAGGCCGGCCGGCAGCACGCCGGTGCCGTAGTTGGCGTGGCCGTCGGTGAACACGAGGATTTCGTCGAGCGTGGCGTCGATCTTCCAGGCGGCGAGGTTGGTCGCACCGTCGTAGACGGTTTCCTGCAGGGCACGCTTGAGGGCCTGCCAGTCGCCGTCGCGGATCGTGTAGCGGCCACCATCCTCGACCACGTCGCGCACGCGCACGAGCGCAACCTCACCATTGCGCATCTCCCTGAAATACGCATCGAGCAGGCTGAACTCGGCCGCGTGGTCGCGCTGTCGTGCGGAGGCGGAGCTGTCCCACACCAGACCGACACGCGACGCCGGCCTGCGTGCAAGGCGCGGCAGTGCGAGCGGCAGATCGGCATACAGGTAACGTGCGCCGTTCCAACGTTCGACCAACGCCGGCGCCGGTGTGTCGGCACCACCATCAGGCACGGCGAGTTCGACCCAGCCGCGCGCGACGAAATCATTGCGGCGGACCGTGGCGCGGTAGCGCGTGCCGACCGCTGCGAGTTTCAGCGCACCGTCGAGGCCGTCGGCACGCGTCAGCACCGGCTTCTGCGCCGCGTTTGCCACGTCGATCTCGAGCGCGAACGAAGCCAGCTTGTTGGCCTGGGCGAGCGGATAACGGTACGACCACTGGCCGTCGCGGCCTTCCAGCGCCTCGCTGATCCAGACCACCACGCGGCGCGTGCCCTTGGCCGGCAACGGATACACACGCAGGCGGAACACGTTGCCGCCGGCCGTTTCGAGCAGGGCCGGATCGACGCGCCGGCGGATCGTGTCCTCGAACACCTGCTTGCCTCTGGCCTTCTCGACCGGCACGGCATCGCGCAGCACGCCGTCGATGTCGAGCGCGAAACCGTCGACCGCCTGACCATCCAGCAGCGGGAACACGAGTTCGCCTTCGAGCACGCGCGCGTTCGGATTGACGAACACCATCTCGACGCGCGTGCGCGCGAGTCCGCCGACGATTTCGGCGCGCACGTCGAGGTCACGCAGCGCGACCGGCTCACCCCCGTCGCGCAGCTCGACCCGCGGCGGCGGTGGCGCGACGATCGATACGGCATGCAGCGGCACGGAGGCTACGAAGAGGAGCGTCAACAACAACGCACGCACCCGCACGGAAAGGATCGAAGGCAGGCTCATCGGCAAGGCTTCCCTGGAAATGCGAACCGCGGCGCGGCCCGTCGTGGTGGCATGCAACGAAGATGCATCGCATGCGGGGTTGGAGGGAAGCCACAGCCTCCCGCAGGAGCCCCTTCAAGGGCGATGTTTTTCGGCGCGATGCAAAGAAGAAGCATCGCCCCTGAAGGGGCTCCTACGCGGCGAGCGCCTCGAGCGCCAAACCATGCAACCCCGGCGGCCCCGCAAGCGCACTCGAGAGTGAAAGATCGACCTTGCCGCCATCGAGGGCGGTAAACACGCCGCCGGCTTCGCGCACGACGACGACGAGCGGGGCTACGTCGAGGATGTTGAGGTCGGATTCGATGACGAGGTCGATCGCGCCGCGGGCGAGCAGGTGGTAGTGCAGGAAATCGCCGTAGCCGCGGATGCGACCGCTGCGTGCGACGAGGCCGGCGAGTGCGTTCCAGCGCCGCGGATCGCAGGCCAGCGACTTGAGGTTGCCGGTCGAGATCGCTGTCGCCGGACCGAGTTCGCGCGCACCGGATACTCGGATCGCGCGCCCGTCGCGCCCGTTCGTGCCGAGGAAAGCGCCACCGCCACGCGTCGCCCAGGTGCGTTCGCCGTATTCGCCGGCCGCCGACACGCCGAGCACGAGTTCGCCTTCGTGCATCAGCGCGATCTGGGTCGAGAAGAACGGATAGCCACGCACGAACGACTTCGTGCCGTCGATCGGGTCGATCAGCCAGAGAAAGTCGCTGTCGCCTTCGCGGCCTTCCTCCTCGCCGTAGTAGGCATGGCCGGGAAACGCCGCGCGCAGCACGCGCTTGATCGCCGCCTCGGCCTCGCGGTCGGCTTCGGTCACCGGCGTGGCATCGGCCTTGGTCTCGACGGCAAAGTCACGCGCGCGGTAGTGCGCGCGGATGCCGACCTCGGCGGCATCGGCGGCGGTGTGCGCGGCGACGAGGGCACGGTCGAGAAAGGTGCGTGCGAGAGTCATCAGAACAGCTTGAACAGCTCGCCACGGATGACCAGGTGCGAGGAACCATCCGCTTGCGGCTGGCCGATGTAGCGCAAGGCCTCGCTTACGCGCACATCGTCGTTGCGCGCGGACAGGAAGGCCTCGGCATCGAATCCGGCGGGTGACACGGAAAAGCGGCCTTCGACCGCGAGATCGCCGCGCCCGTCGTCTGCGAGCGTGCCGGCGATGCTGCCATCCGGCCTGGAAGCGAAATCGGCGAGGATGTCGGAGAAGCGCGCCTCGGCGCTGCCGCTGACACCGGCCTCGGTCCAGCGCGCCGTGCCCGCGGCATCGCTGACGCGACCATCGGCGAAGGTGGCCTTGCTGAAGGTGCCGGTGACCGCACCGAGCAGGCTCAGCGAGGGGATGTCGAGCGCCGGCGCGAACAGTGCGGCCGGCACGCGGAAACGCACGTCACGCGCCTCGATGCGACCGCTTCCGGTACGTTCGAGCACGCCGGAACCGTCGATGTCGGCACCCTTGATGCGCAGGTCGGCGACCACCCGGCGGCTCAGCAGCGGCGCCTTGTCGATGCGCCAGTCGAGTTCGCCGAGATCGCGGCCGAACACGCTGATGCCATCGGCGTGACCGTCCCAGACCGTGCCGCGCACGCCGACCAGGCTGATCGGACCGGCCTTCGGCGCGATGTAGCGCCAAGCCACGTCGGCCGGCATCGTCCACGCGACCACGACAGCAACCACCAGGGCCAGCACGAGCAGGGCAAACAGCCACTTGATCAGTTTCATCATCGGTTCTTGGGCGAGGCGAAGGCGGGAAAATGCACGATGCTCAAGGTACATCCTCGAGCGTTACGCGGGCGTTGACGAGGCCGCTCGAGTCGATGCGGTCGGCCGAGAAATCCGAAACCTGCACGCCATGTTCGCGGGCGAGGCGTTCGATCCAATCGATGATCGTGTCGAAGGCGGCGAACTCGAAGCCGGCGCGCACGCTGCGTGGGCCGACCGGCTCGATGCGCTTGAGCACGCCATCGAGGCCGCCACTGCGCGCGCTGGCATCGGCCAGGGCGAGCAGCGACTTCCCCTGGCGGTCGGCACGCGTCTGCGTGCCTGCGTTGCGCAGGCGTGCGATTTCGGCCGCCGAGGCGCGCACGAAGGCGAGCTCGCGGCGCGCCTGGTCGAGGCGCTCGCTGCGCAGGTCGCGCTCGACACCGAGTGGATGCCAGGCAAATGCCCACAACAGCACGCCGACAACGACCACCGCGCCGATCTTGAGGATGCGCTGGTCGCGTGCGCTCTGTGCCTGCCACCAGGTCGCGATCATGGCGCCACCGCACGGATGCGCAGGCGACCATCGGTCGCGTTGTCGATCGGGTTGGTCGCGGTCAGTTCGGCGCCGAGGCCGGGCGTGGCGGCAACCTGCTCGCGGATGCTGTCGAGTGTCTGTACATCAGGTGCGCGCAGGTTGATCTCGAGCATCTCGTTGCGGAACTCGAGGCCGCGCAACTGCACGCGCGTGGTCGCGCCGAGGATCGGCGCGATGCGACCGAGCAGGCGCAACAGGCCACTCGAGGCATCGCCACCGCGCAGGCCTTCGAGGCGCGCGCGCATGACCAGTTCCGGCGGACGCGCGCGTTCGGCCGCGCCGAGGTCGGGAAAGGTTTCGGCAAGGCTGGCCGCGCTGGCCGCCTCGATGCGATCGAGGCTGCGACCGAGCTGCACGACCTCGACGATGCGATGCGCGAAGGCCATGACGACCACGGCGGCGGCGAGAGCCGCCGCGCGCCACCACCAGCGCTGGCCGCGCGCCTGGCGCTGGCGACCGGCGAACTCGCCATGCAGCAGGTTGAGCGTCGGTGCGCCGAGTTGGCGGGCGAAGAAGGCGAGCGCATCGCCGACACCGACCTGGGTGCGCAGGTCGACCGCCTGGATCGGTACCGGTGCCGTGTCCTCGCCGACGACATGCACGTCTAGCGGCGTGTCGAAGCCGGCGTCGCGCACCCGTGCAAGCCAATTGGTCGCGTCCCCCAACGGGCAGGCGAATGCGGTCCATGGCGCCAGCCGCGCGATCACGCGACCGTCCTCGACGAGCAGGCTGGCCGGCGCCAGGGCCAGCGATTCCGGCAGCATGACATCGGCGCGGATGCCGTCGGCTGCGAGACGCTCGATCCATTCGCGCAGGCGGGCGCGCGCAACCACGGCGATGCCGGTATCGCCATCGGCCATCGGCACGGCGGCGAAATGCAGGTCCTCGACATTGCCGAGCAGGTTTTCCTCGACCGCGTACGGCACGGCCTGCAGCAGCTGCGTGCGATTGCGTGCGCCGATCTTCGCCTGGGTCAGCAGCACATCCTCGGCCGGCACCAGCACGATGACCTCCTCGGCTGCGGCGAGCACGGCTGCAGGCGGCTTGCCCTGCGCGCTCGCATGCGACGCCCGCGCGTCCACCGCCAGGCGTCGCCAGGTCAGGCGGCCGTCACTGGCGAGGCGGATGAGGAGGCGTTCGGACATGCGGGGCATTGTATGAGAAGCCGGGAATGGAGAACGGGGAACGGGGAATGAATAGAGCCAACGCAGGAAGAGATTCCCGCTTCTACCATTCCCTATTCCCTATTTCCCAAAAAAGAAGGAGTCGGCCGATAAGCCGGGTTCTGTCGTGGACAGTCATTCCTCTGGGCCCTGCGTCGCCGCAGGGCTCGAGCGACCAACCCGGGAGCGACGCGGGCAACGTCATGACTCCCCTATTCGGTCTTGCTCCAGGTGGGGTTTGCCGTGCCGTGCGGCGTTGGCCCCGCACGCGGTGCGCTCTTACCGCACCGTTTCACCATCACCACGCACATCTTGCGATGCCGTTCGGCTGTCTGCTCTCTGTTGCACTTTCCGTCGGCTCGCGCCGCCCAGGCGTTACCTGGCACCTTGCCCTGTGGAGCCCGGACTTTCCTCGGCACGCAATGCGTGACGCGACTGCCTGGCCGACTCCGCCGCGGAGTGTAGCGGTGAACGTCCGGTCAGGGTATCGCACCCTGCGGAATCGGGAAGCGCACGAGCGCAGTCTGCGCATCGGCTGCGATGATCAGCAGCTCGAAGGTCTCGCCCGGTTGCGGATCGATGAGGTAGCCATCGAAACCCGGGCGCAGGCCGGTGATCCGTCGTGGAAGCGTTTCGTCAGGTTCGAAGAAGCTCGGCTTGGCCATGCCGCGCAAGCCGCCGCCGGCAGCGACAAGGGCGATCACCGCGTCCTGCGGCAACGGACCCGACCGCGGCAGGACGCCTTCGATGCGCACGACGCGGCGACCGTCGTCGTTGCGGAACTCCGACATCGCGTGCAGCCACAGCCCCGACTGCGGCGGCAGCAGCAACGCCGGCTCCCGCCACTGCGACGACCACAGTGCGTAACCGGGCTCGCCGAACATCGACAGCCGGCGCTCGCGCATCAGTTCGAGCGAGCGCAACACGTCGGCCTTGCGCGCGTCAGGGCCGTCGGGGAAACGTTCGGGGTCCCATATCCCCATCTGCGCCGCCACGGCCGAGGCGTTGTTGATGCGATTCACGGCGGCGGCCCAGCCGACCCACCAGAGATGGCTCGGATACAGCATCACGGCCAGCGCGACGGCGAACATGGCGGCGATCACATCGCGGCGCGGCGATGGTCGACGTGGCGCTGCCAGCGCATACAGCGCAAGTCCGAGCCAGAACAGGCAGCTCCACGGCAGGTAACGCTCGGCCAGCACGTCGCCGGGGCTGGTCTTGAAATGGGCCAGCCTGGCCAGGCAGATCGTCGCGCCGACGGCGAGGCCGAACGTGGCCAGGCCGAAGGCGACCAGGCGCCCGCGCCAAACCTCGTGCCGGCGCACATGCCACAGGCAGGCCAGCCACGCCGCCACAGCGGCGGCACCGATCACGATGCCCTCGATCCGAAACGCGTGCGTACCGAGCATGGAATGCACGAAGCCGGCACTGCCGCGCAGCGCAGCTTCGACGAGGTTCGCCGGTTCGGCCGGCGTCGGTACGAACGGGAACATCGCCGGATTGGCATAGCCGAGCCAGGCATGCATCCACGGGGCCGACAACCAGCGCAGGCCGACGACGACGTTGTCCAGCGGTGACAGCAACAGGGAGTTGCGCACCCCCGAGTCGCCCGGCATGCCGGCCAGGTAGAGCCCGATCGCGGCCAGGAACAGGGCCAATGGCGCGAGCCATGCCCGCCACGCCACGCGGCCGGCGGCAGCGGTGAAGAACAGAGCGACAAACGCCGCCATGCCGGAGCCGAAACTGAAAGCCGCGCCAGACGCGCACAGGCCAGCCACGAGCATCCAGCGCAGCGGCCGGCCGAGTGTCGCGGCATGCACGGCCCACAGGCTCAGCACGGTGAAGCTCGTTACCAGGTAGGCGTGGACGAGTTCGTTGCCATGGATGAGCATGCGCGCGTTGCCGAGCCAAAGCACCGCGAGGACGGCGAGCAGCCAGGCGGTCGAGCCACGCAGGGCGGTTCGACCATCACGCCGTCCGGCGAGGCCGATCAGGGCGACCGTTGCCAGCACCAGCGCAATGCCGACACCGAGTTGCAGCTGCTGGTTGGCGCCGAACCACTGGACTTCGAGCAGTCGCACCAGCGCAGGCAGGACGGGACGATGGCCGTTCTCGAGTTGGATCGCCGAATCCGGGAACGCCAGGCCGAGATAGAGCGGATACAGCCTGAACTGGTCGAAGGCCGGATAGCGCAGGCCGAACTCGACGATCACCAGCAGCGTCGCCAGAATCCAGGCTGCGGCGACGGCAGCCACGCCCCAGGCGAGCAAACGGGCGGCGAGCGACGAAGTCGGGCGAGCAAGGGTCGATGCGTCCTGCATGCCGATGATGGGTTCCTTGTGCATGTTCGCAGCCAGGGACCGCCCGGCCGGGCCACCGCAGCGCGGCCACAATCGTGTTCACGCGTGGCGGGCACGCAGGGTCGCGCATCATCGCCCGGATGCCTACTTTCCGCAAACCGGGGGCGAATTGAGCGACCGCGCACGCTTCGGCTATGCTGCCGCGCCGCATCCGCGGTTGCGACCGCAGCGCGTTTCCGTTGAGCAGCAAGACCGCCGATCCCTCCGCGAAATCGACCTGGCGTGCGCTGCTGTTCGCGTTTGCGATCGCCGCACTCAACTACGGTCTGTGGGCCTTCCTCAACCGGCCCGTGCAGATCGCCGACTGGACCGGCCGCGTCGAGGGCTTCGCGTTCAGCGCGTTCCAGCGCAACCAGGATCCGACCAAGGGCCTGTTCCCGAGCGAGAGCGAACTCGCCGCGGACATCCGCTTGATGGCCAGGCATGCCAAGCGCCTGCGCACCTACTCGTCGATCGAAAGTCCGCAGATCCCGCGCATCGCCGACTTCTACGGCATGGAGGTCATGTCCGGCGCCTGGCTCGACCGCCGCCTGCAGAAGAACGACGAGGAGATCGAGGGCCTGATCGCGCTGTCGCGAAAACACGCCAACATCACCCGCGCGATGGTCGGCAACGAGTCCATCCTGCGCGGCGACCTTTCGGTCGAACAGTTGATCGCCTACATCGACCGCGCGCGCGCGCAGCTCGACATCCCGGTGTCGACCGCCGAGCCATTCTTCGTGTGGGAGCGCAATCCCGAGCTCGCCCGCCACGTCGACTTCATCAGCGTGCACCTGCTGCCGTACTGGGAACACATCCCGCGCAAGGACGCGATCAACTTCACCCTCGGCCAATACAAGCGCTTGAAGGAACTGTTCCCCGACAAGCCGGTCGTGATCGGCGAAATCGGCTGGCCGTCGAACGGCGACCGCAAGACCTATGCGCAGCCGTCAGTCGAGAACGAGGCCCAGTTCCTGCGCGAATGGTTCAACGTCGCCGCGCGCGAGCGCATCGACTACTACGTGATGGAAGCGATCGACCAGCCGTGGAAGGAGTCGCACGGCGGCGGACGCGCCGAGGCCTACTGGGGCGTGTTCAACGCCGCACGCGAACCGAAGTTCTCCTTCACCGGCAAGGTCGTCGAGGATCCGACCTGGAAGATCAAGGCGATCGCCGCCTGCCTGCTCGCGCTGTTGCCGATGTTCTGGTTCGCGCGCCACTTCATCCGCTTCTACGCGACCGGCCTGGTGTTCTTCCTCGGCCTGATCCAGCTCTCGGCCTCGGTCATCGTGTGGTCGATCAGCCTGCCGCTGGCGTTCTATCTCAGCCCACTGGACTGGTCGATGCTGCTGCTGCTGTTTCCGGCACAGATCGCGATCATCCTCGTCCTGCTGATCAACGGCTTCGAATTCACCGAAGTGCTGTGGCGGCCGCGCTGGATCAGACACGCCGGGCTGCTCGAACCGTCGCCGCCCGAAGCGCAGCCGTTCGTGTCAATCCACCTGGCCTGCTGCAACGAGCCGCCGGAGATGGTGATCCTGACCCTCGACTCGCTGGCCGCGCTCGACTACGCGAACTTCGAGGTTCTCGTCATCGACAACAACACCAAGCGCGAGGATGTGTGGCGCCCGGTCGAGGAATACTGCGCGAAACTCGGACCGCGCTTCCGCTTCTTCCACCTCGATCCCTGGCCCGGCTTCAAGGCCGGAGCGCTCAATTTCGGCCTCGAACAGACCGACCCGCGCGCCGAAATCGTCGCCGTGATCGACGCCGACTACGTGGTACGCAAGGACTGGCTCGGCGCACTGACCGGGTATTTCGCCGACCCGAAGGTCGCGGTCGTGCAGTGTCCGCAGGCGCACCGTGACTTCGAGCACAACCGCTTCCGCCGCATGACCGCCTGGGAGTACGACGGCTTCTTCCGCATCGGCATGCACCATCGCAACGAACGCAACGCGATCATCCAGCACGGTACGATGACGATGGTGCGCAGGCACATGCTGGTCGACACCGGTGCGTGGTCGGAATGGACGATCTGCGAGGACGCCGAACTCGGCCTGCGCCTGATGCACCAGGGTTATGAACTCGTCTACGTCGACGAGCTGATGGGCAAGGGTCTCACCCCGGCCGACTTCACTGCCTACAAGTCACAGCGCTATCGCTGGGCCTTCGGCGCGATGCAGATCATGAAGGCGCGCTTCGGCTGGATGACGCGCAAGGACAGCCCGCTCAGCCGCGGCCAGAAGTTCCACTTCCTGACCGGCTGGTTCTCCTGGTTTGCGGACGCGCTGCACCTGGTGTTCACGATGATGGCCATCGCCTGGACGATCGGCATGGTCGGCTGGCCGACCCTGTTCACCCTGCCGATGGAGCTGTTCCTGATCCCGGTCATCGGATTCTTCGTCAGCAAGGCCGTGTTCGGCATCGTGCTGTACCGCAAGCGCGTGCCTTGCGGCTGGTACGACACGATCATGGCCTCGATCGCCAGCATGGGGCTGTCGCACGCCATCGCGCGCGGCATCTTCCTCGGCCTCTGGAAGAAGAAGGGCGAGTTCGTGCGCACGGCCAAGAGCCGGCGTCTGAGCGGCAAGCCGAGCGCGTTCTCGTCGGTGCGCGAGGAACTGCTGATGGCGGTCGCGCTGGCCGGCTGCATCATCGGCATGATCCACTCGACTGGCATCCAGTACACCGAAGGCAAGCTCTGGGTCGGCATCCTCGCCGCCCAGGCGATTCCCTACGTTTCGGCCCTGATCGGCGCCTGGGTGGCGCACCGATCGGGCGATTCGGTGGGGTGAGTACGCATGCGCGTGGTAACGATTCTGATTCGGCAGCACCCCTCGTCGCGTCATGCCGGCGAAGGCCGGCATCCAGCTCCTGGCTTTGGCTCTTCGCTTTCTCTTGGCGATATTTTCTCGGTGTTCCGCTCGCCTCGGCGGCAAGCGCGTTGCTTTCCTTTGCTTGTCCACTGCGCCGCAGGAGCGGCGCGAACGGCGAAGCCGGCCCCGAAAGGGCGGAGCGCAGGATGCGCGGAGTCAAGGAAAGCAAGCAAAGGAAAGGACACCCCGGCATCGGCGCTTCCGCAGGGGGCCCGGGGAGCAGGAGCCGAAGCAAGGCAAAGCGCGCGTTGCCGTTCTTTCGCAGGAGCGCACCCTGTGCGCGATGGACGGTCGTGATGGTTCGATCGCGCGCACGCTGCGCTCCTGCGGATTCGTGTGGCCGCGCACGCGGCTCTTGCCTCGACAAAAAACGTCACGACAACATCCCGGCAAGGTCGCTCCTGCTATAAACCCGCCTCCCCTGCCCGCGTTCGATGATGAAGTCGTCCCGTTTGCGCACGCCCCTCCGCCTGCTGCTCGCCGTGTCCGCTCTGCTCGTTGCGGCGACAGCCGAGGCTGCGCGCATCCGCGTCGAACTGGAGGGCATCGATGGCGAGTTGCGCACGGCCGTGCTGGCTGCTCTGGAGGTGCAGCAGTACGCCGAACGTGAGATCAGCCCGGCGCAGGCACGACGCCTCTACCGGCGCGCCGAGCGCCAGATCCAGGCCGCACTCGAACCTTACGGCTATTACAACGCCAAGGTCGAGGGCGAACTGCGCCAGGACGGCAACGACTTCGTCGCCGCACTGAAGCTGGCGATCGGCCCGCCGGTCACGATCGGCGAACTCGACATCCGCATCGTCGGCGCAGTCGAGGGCATCCGCGCAATCGACATGGCCCGCTCGACGTTCGTCCCCTACACGGGCGAACGCCTCGACCACGCCGCCTACGAACGCAGCAAGGCGGCGATCCACGCCGCGCTGTTCGGTGCCGGTTTCCTCGATGCAAGGCTCACCGGACATCGTGTCGAGGTCACGCGCGCCGAGAACAGCGCGACGATCAGGCTTGAATGGCAAGCCGGCGAGCGCTATCGCTTCGGCGACACGCATTTCGAGGGCGCGCAGTTCCCGGATCGTTTCCTCGAACGCTACATTCCCTGGGACGCCAGCGACTACTACTCGCAAGACGCCCTGCTCGCCCTGCAGCAGCGCCTGGTCGATGCCAACTATTTCTCGATCGCGCAGGTTTCGCCGGATACCGAAAAAGCCGCCGACGGCCACGTGCCGATCACGGTCATGCTGGCGCCGGCCAAGCGCACGGTCTACACCGGCGGCCTGTTCGTCGGCACCGACACCGGCCCCGGCGTGCGTGGCGGCGTTGAACGACGCTGGGTCAACAAGCGCGGACACAAGCTCAAGTTCGAGACGATCCTCGCCCAGCGCCTGCAGACCCTTTCCACGCTGTACCAGATCCCGCTGCCGGGACGGGACAACCACAGCCTCAACTTCGGCATCGCCTATCGTGACGAGAACACGGACACCAGCCAGTCGAAGACCCTGCGTCTGGCCGCGACCGATTCGCGCATCTGGCACGGCTGGACGCGCACGCTCGGGCTGCAGTTCCTGACCGGCGACTTCAAGGTCGCCGACCAGAAGGGCAATACCACCCTGCTTTATCCGGAAATGTCGCTGACGAAGAAGCGCGCTGACGATCCGAATTTCCCGCGCCGCGGCTGGTCGCTGACACTGGCCGCGCGCGCCGGCCAGGATGGCCTACTGTCGGACACGAGCTTTGCCCAGGTCACCGCTGATGCGAAATGGATCCGTGGTCTCGGCGACCATGGCAGATTCATCACGCGCGGCGCGCTTGGCTACACGAAGGTCGACACCTTCGCCAAGCTGCCGCCGGAACTGCGCTTCTTCGCCGGCGGCGACCGCTCGATCCGCGGCTACTCGTTCCAAACCATCGGTCCGCGCGAGCCGGTGCCGGGCCGCGACGATCCGCAGGTCATCGGCGGCGAGCAGCTCGCCGTCGCCAGTGCCGAATACGAGCACTACTTCAGCCCGAACTGGGGCGCGGCGGCCTTCGTCGATGCCGGCGACGCCTTCACCGGCAGCCACTTCGACCTCAAGCTCGGCGCCGGCCTGGGCCTGCGCTGGCGTTCGCCGGTCGGCCTGGTGCGCGTCGACCTCGGCACGCCGATCGGCGACAAATACGCCAGCGGCGTCGAACTCCACGTCATCATCGGACCGGACCTGTGAAGCGCTGGCTCAAACGGCTCGGCATCGTCCTGCTGGCATTCCTGCTGGTACTCGCCGGCGTGCTCGCTTGGGCGCTCAACAGCGAGGCCGGTGCGGGCTTCGTGCTGGCGCGCGCGCAGGGCGTGCTCGACGGCAAGCTCTCAGTCGAGCACCACCGCGGTTCGCTGGCCGGGCCGCTGGTACTGGAAGGCCTGCGCTGGAACGATCCGGCAAGCGGCGTCGATGCGCGCATCGGCCGCGTCTCGCTCGACCTTCGCATCGGTGCGCTGTTCGCCTGGCGCGTGCAGGTCGACGACCTCGCGATCGACGACGTCGACCTGGCCCTGACGACGATGCCGCCGAAGGACGAGCCTTCACCGCCATTCTCGCTCGATGCGCCGATCGACATCGTCGTCGACCGCCTCGCCCTGCAACGCGCGAACATCCGCCAGGACGGCGAACCCGTGTTCACCGCCGACCGCCTCGAACTCGCCGCCGCGTGGCTGCGCAACGGCATCGCCGTGAACCACCTGCGGCTGCGCGCGGCCGATGGCGAAGTCGACCTGAAAGGCACGCTGGCCACGCTTGGCGGCTGGTCGGGAGCAGGCGAGACGCGCTTCCGCTGGCGTATCGGCGAGACCGAATACACCGGCACGCTGGATGCCACGAGTGATGGCCGCCGCGCATCGATCAGGTTCATCCTCGCCGCGCCGTTCGCGGCCAACCTCGACGCCACGCTCGGCCAGGACGATGCCCTGCCCTGGACGCTCAAGCTCGACGCGCCGGCGTTTGACCCGAAGGTGCTTGCGAAGGACAGCGGCCTCACCCAGGTCGCCCTCGCCCTCGAAGGCAGCGGCGACCGCGCGCGCGGCACGCTCGGCGGCATGGTCACGCTCGATGCGCACAAGATCGCCATCGATCCACTGCGCTTTGCGCTCGCCGATGAGCTGCTGACGATCGAGGCGCTGACCCTGCGCTCGCCCGATGCGGGCGGTTCGCTCGATGCGCACGGCGAGGTGCATCTCGACGAGACACCGCCGCGCGCCATGCTCACGCTCGCCTGGCAAGGCGTCGAACTGCCGGCCGACCTCGTCGGCCAGGCATTGGCCACGCACGGTACGCTGGACGTCTCCGGCAGCGCCGCTCACTACGCCGCCGACGGCACCCTGACGATCGGCCCACCCGGTCAACCCGCAGACCTGCGCCTCAAGCTGAGCGGCACGCCTGAGCGGATCGCACTGGAAACGCTGGCCCTGGTGCAACCGAAGGGCGGCCTCGATGCAACTGGCACGGTCATGCTCGCACCGACCATCGGCTGGCAGATCGCGGCACAGGCCAAGGCCCTCGATCCGGGCGCGTTCGCCGCCGGCTGGCCCGGTGCACTCGACTTCGATGTCACCACGCGGGGCAGGCTCGTCGACCACGGCATCGAAGCGACGCTTGCCATCGAGCGCCTCGCCGGCACGCTGCGCGAACGGCGCGTATCGGGCAAGGCCGATCTCGCCATCAAGCCCGGCTACATCGTCGACGGCACGCTCGACCTCGCTGCGGGCGGCAGCACGCTGAACCTGCGAGGCCGCGACGGTGATGCCACCGACGTCGATGCACGCTTCGCCGTTGCCACGCTCGGCGACTGGCTGCCCGATGCCGGAGGTCGTGCCGACGGCAGGCTGCGCCTGCACGGACGCTGGCCAGCGCTCGATGTCGAGGCGAATGCGCAGGCGCGCGATCTCACCCATGGCGACCTGCGCGTGAGCTCGCTCGATCTCGTCGTCAACCTGAGTAACCTCGAAAAGCCCGCCGGCGCGCTCACGCTGAAGGCGAACGGCGTGAACCAGGGCACGGCCCGATTCGATTCCGTCGCCATCGAGGCGAATGGCAACGAGGGTGCGCACGAACTCGCTGTCGACGCCGTCGGCACGCCGGCCTCGCTGCGCCTGAGCCTCGCCGGCAGCGCACGCGATGGCCGCTGGAACGGCAGCCTGAAATCGCTCGAGCTCGATCCACGCCAGCGCACCCTGCCCGACTTCGCCCTCGACGCGCCGATGGCACTGACTTGGGATGGCACGCGTTTCGGCGCCGAGCAACGCTGCCTGGTCGGCACGCTCGCGCGCCGCGCGAACACCGCACCGACCAGGACCAGCGGCGCTGACGCTGACGCCGTCGCGCGCGAAGCAACGGTGGAACGCGAGCCGGCGCGCCTGTGCATCGGCGGCGAAGGTTTCGCCGATGGTCGCCTCGACGCGCGCTATTCGCTTGAACACCTGCCGCTGCGCCTGTTCATGCGCCTGGCCGCGCCCGATGCGCCGGTGCGCCTGCGCGGCATGCTCGGCGGCGCGGGCCACATCGTGCGCGATGCCAACGGCACCCTGACCGGCACGGCGACCCTCGCTTCGGCCGAAGGCAGCTTGCACCACGAAGGCAACAACGACGCCTTGCTCAGCTATACGGGCTTCGTCGCCGACGCGCGATTCGGCCCGCAATCGACCACGGCCACCCTGCATGCCACGTTCGACCACGACGGCCGTCTCGACGGCCGTGTCGCACTGTCCGGCGCAGCCGGCGCGCCGCAGGCGCTCGATGGCGAGATCGAACTCGTCCTCAAGCGCCTCGCCTTCATCGAACTGCTGACTTCCGAAGTGGCCAATCCGCAAGGTCGCCTCGTCGCCAGTTACCGCATCGGCGGCAACAGCGCCGAACCTGAGCTGCGCGGTGCGTTCACACTCGAGGACTTCGCCACCGAGGTGCCAGCGGCCGGGCTCAGGCTGCACGATGGCCACATCGACCTGCGCGCGGTCGACGCACAGCGGTTCGTCCTCGAAGGCGGTATCACCTCGGGCGAGGGTCGACTTTCATTCGACGGCGAGGGCGGCCTCGCCGCCGACGCGCCGATGAAGCTCAGGATCAAGGGCGAGAACATCCTCGCCGCCGACATCCCGGCCGCGCGCGTCCTCATCAATCCTGATCTCGCCATCGAACGTGGTGCCGGCGGCTTCGTCGTCGATGGCAAGGTCGGCGTGCCTTCGGCCAGGGTCGATCTGGCCAAACTTCCCGGTGGCGGCGCAGCGTCGACCTCGGCCGATGTCGTCATCGTCGACGCCCAGCGCGAGCAGGCCGGCAAGCGGCCGCCCATCACGGCCAGCGTCACCGTCGTGCTCGGCGATGACGTCAAACTGGCCGGCTTCGGTTTCGACGGCAAGCTCGACGGCCGGCTGGTCGTCAACGAGCGACCCGGCCGTGCCACGACCGGTACCGGCACACTCGACGTCAGCGGCACCTACAAGGCCTACGGCCAGAATCTCGGCATCGAAACCGGGCGCATCCTGTTCGCCGGCACGCCGATCGACAACCCCGGCCTCGACATCCGCGCTTCGCGCAGGATCGAAGCCGACCAGGTCAGCGCCGGCCTGCTCGTGCGCGGCACCGCGCGGCTGCCGGTCCTCACCGTGTACGCCGATCCCGCGATGGAACAGTCGGACGCGCTGGCCTATCTCGTCACCGGCAAGCCGCTGAGCGCGCTCAAGAGCGGCGAAGGCGACATGCTCGGTACCGCCGCGCGCGCACTCGGCACGGCCGGCGGCGACCTGCTCGCCAAGAGCATCGGCGGCCGGCTCGGCGTCGACGACATCGGCGTCTCCGACAACGCCGCACTCGGCGGTGCCGCGTTCACGGTCGGCAAATACCTCTCGCCGAAGCTGTACCTCAGCTACGGCGTCGGCATCTTCGAACCCGGCGAAGTCGTCACCCTGCGCTACCTGTTCCACCGACGCTGGAACTTCGAGGCACAGAACGCCACCACCGGCAGCCGCGCCGGCATCAACTACCGCTACGAGCGCTGACGCGACGTCACCGCAGCCGCGGGGATGCCCGCGTCGCCTCGCCCCCCCGCGCACGCGATCGCCGACGGCACGCGCGGCGGCACACGCTCGCTCCGTGGCAGAAATCCGATCGTTCCTCCGTATGCATGTTCGAGAGGGCATCAAAGCCCTCTCGCTGCGCCCGAACCGCGTCCTTCGCGACGCCGCGCAGTGACTCCTCCACTCATTCAGGAAGAATGAACATGGCCACACGAAAGACAACGCGAAAAACCTCGCGCGGCAGCGCCCGCAAGACGCTGCAGGCGGAAACACCGCGCGCATCGCTGGCATCCGGCATCGACGAACTCCTGCTCGCCGCGCTCGAGCGCGGCGGCGACGCCAACGAAACCGGCCGCTATCTCGTCACCTTCCGCGAGGGCGCCCTCGACGCCGGCATCAAGGCATTCGGCAGCCGCAGCCTGCGCGTCGCCGACGCCCGCGATTTCAAGGGGCAGTCGGTGTCCGCCGAGGACACGGGCGATGCCGACGCGCTCGTGTTCCCCGAAATCGGCGTCGCCCTCGTCGGCGGCGAGGCGCTCGAGACCAGCGGTCTCGCCACCCGCGCCGAGGCGGATTCGGACGCGGAGCCGATCGAGATCGTCGAGCCCGAATACTTCGTCTTCGCCGAAGGCAGCGAGTACCTGCGCGGCTTCCTCAGCGCCGCCGGCACGATCGCACGCGATCTCGGCGAGGGTTCCACGGAAGGCGTCGAATCCGACGAAGTCGACGCCGAGGTTCTCGGCGCCACCTGGGGGCTGCGCGCCTGCCGGGTGCCGCAGAGCGCCCGCAGCGGCCTCAACATCAAGGTGGCGGTGCTCGATACCGGCATGGATCGCGGTCATCCGCATTTCACCGGCCGCATCATCACCGGCGCCAGCTTCGTCGGACAACCGGTGCAGGATCTGCACGGCCATGGCACCCACTGCATCGGCACGGCGTGCGGCCCGAAGTCGCCGCCCGGCCTGGTTCCGCGCTACGGCATCGGCTATCGCACGCGCATTTTCGTCGGCAAGGTGCTCAGCAACTCGGGCAGCGGCAGCGGCGCCAGCGTGCTCGCCGGCATGAACTGGGCGATCGCCAACCGCTGCGAAGTAATTTCGATGTCGCTCGGCAGCCAGTCGCCGGTGCAGGCCGCGTACACCAACGCGGGTGCCGCCGCACTCGCCCGCGGCTGCCTCGTCGTCGCCGCTGCCGGCAATGCCGCGTCGAACACCGGCGCACCGGCGAATTCGCCGACGATCATGTCGGTCGCGTCGCTCGACTCGAATCTCGCGCCGTCGAGCTACTCCAACCGCGGCAAGATCGAGATCGCCGCGCCCGGCCGCGACGTGTTCTCGTCATGGCCGCGACCGACGCTGACGCGGACGATCAGCGGCACGAGCATGGCCGCTCCGCACGTGGCCGGATGCGCGGCGCTGTGGGCACAGACCAGCGGGGCATTGCGCGGCATGGCCTTGTGGCGCAAGCTGCAGGCGACCGCACGGCGGCTGCCGTACCCGGCCTCGCGTGTCGGCGCCGGTCTCGTGCAGGCACCGTGACGCCACCGGCATGGGCCGGCCGATGCCGGCCCATGCCGCAGCCCTGGATCGGACCATGAGCAAGCGCCAACGCTGGATCGTCACGACCGACCCGCAGCACGCGGCCGGCGACATCGCGCGCGAACTCGAGCAGAAGGGGTTCTCGGTCGACGCGGTGCTCGCCGAAATCGGCAGCATCACCGGTACGGCCACACCCGCCGTCGCGCGCTCGATCACCGGCATCGACGGCGTCGTCGACGTCGCCCGCGACGCCGGCATCGACATCGGCCCGCCCGGCGCGGACGAGACCTGGTAGGCAAGGCCGCGCGAATACCCGTCGGACCGCCGATTCGGGGCGTGCAGCGGCCTCGCGTATCATGCCGCCCATGACCAACCCCCGATCCGAACAGCTCGCGCGCAAGCTCGCGCTCGAGCCGCATGTCGAAGGCGGACGCTACCGCCGCATCTACGAGTCGACCACACAGACCGCCTTCGGCGAGGAAGCTCGTCCGCGCGCGGTAGCGACCTCGATCTACTATCTGCTCACGGCAGGCGAGATCAGCCGCTGGCACGCGGTCGACGCCGACGAACTGTGGCACTGGTACGAAGGCGAGGCGCTCGAATTGCTGCGCTTCGACCCGCGCGACGGCGCGCTGACGCGCCACCGCCTCGGGCCGGTCGACGCCGACACCGCGCCGGTGTTCGTCGTCCCGGCCGGCTGCTGGCAATCGGCACGCCCGCTCGGCGAATACGCCCTGGTCGGCTGCACCGTCGCCCCCGGCTACGAATGGCGCGGCTTCCGCACGCTCGACAGCGCGCCGGAGGTTGAACGCCGGTTGCGCGAGCTCGATGCGATCACGTCGGGCCAGGGGGTGGCCTGAGTCATCCATTCGCGGAGCGCCCGATGCCGACCGCCGGCACCATTCCGCTTCCTTCGGATCACGCAATGCACCGTCACAAGCGCCCGGCCGCGGCGGCGCCGAACAGATCGCGCAGCGGGGTGATGCGATTGACCATGGCCAGTGCACTGCCGCGCAGCAAGGCCAGCGCCATCGAATCGGACGAGTACACGCGCTCGATGAGGTCGAAGCCGCGTGCGGCGACGGTGTTTTCGCTGCGCCGCTCGCGTTCGTAGCGGCGCAGCACGTGGGCCGCGCCGATGTCGCCGCCGCGCGTGCGCGCCTCGATGAATTGCCGGCGCAGGTTGGCGACATCGCGCAGGCCGAGGTTCATGCCCTGTCCGGCCAGCGGATGCACGCCGTGAGCGGCATCACCGATCAGCAGGCAACGGCCGGCGACATAGCGCTCGGCCAGGCGCAGGCGCAACGGAAACGCGGCGCGTGGCGTGGTCACGGTGATCGTGCCGAGGCGGAAATCAAGTGCGCAACCGAGTTCGCCGCGGAAGGACTCGTCATCGAGCGCGAGCACGCGTGCGGCCTCGGCCTCGGGCAGCGACCACACGATCGAACAACGCCCGTCGGCAAGCGGCAGGAAGGCCAGCGGACCGCCCGGCTGGAAGCGTTGCCAGGCCGTCGCTTCATGCGCGCGCTCGGTTGCGACATGGGCAACCACCGCACGCTGGCCGTAATCGCGACCGTGTGTGCCGATACGCAAGCGTTCGCGCAGCGGAGAGGCGACGCCGTCAGCGCCGATCAGGACGCGCGCATGCAGGCGTTCGCCGCTGGCCAAGGTGGCGACGATGCCGTCGTCGTCATCCTCGATGCCTGCCAGCGTGTCGGGACAGCGCAGGCGCACCGGATTCGCGCCGCACTCAAGCGCCAGCCACAGTGCATGCTGCAAAAGACGGTTTTCGACGATCCAGCCGAGCGCGGACTCGCCGCGTTCGATCGCGTCGAAGACGAGTTCGCCGGGCGCCAGCGCGTCCCACACGCACATGCGCCGGTACGGACCGACGCGCGCGGCGAGGATGCCTTGCCACACACCGAGCGCATCGAGCAGGGCCGCGCCATCAGGCGCGAGCGCGACCACGCGCAGATCGACCGGATCGTCGACCTGCCATGGTTTCGGCGCCTGCGCCTCGACCAGGGCGACGTCGAAACCTTCGCGCGCGAGCGCGAGCGCGGTCGCCGAGCCGACGATGCCGGCACCGACCACGATCGCATCAAGCTCGGCACGACGATTCATCGCTCGAGCGCCCGTGCCGACACATCACCGCGAAAACCCATGCCGCGCAGGGCGACACGCCGGCGCAAGCCATCGCTGGCCGCGAGCGCGGCGAAGCCGAGTGACCGCAATGCGCGCAACGGCGCGCTGTCGTTGCCCATCAGGCGCACAAGGTCGTCACTGAAAGCGGTCGTCGCCTCGCGGTCGGGGCGACGGCGTTCAACATAGGCTGCCAGCAGGTCCGCCGCACCGGGATCGTCTGCCGCCTCGACTAGCTCGGCCAAGGTCAGCGCATCACGCAGGCCGAGATTGAAACCCTGCGCACCGAGCGGATGCACGGTCTGCGCGGCATTGCCGACCAGCACGGCACGGCCGGCGACCAGGGCACGCGCCAGCGTGCGCTTCAACGGATACGGCCGGCGCGCACCGGGTCGGCTGAAACGGCCCGCGCGCCAGCCGAACCGTTCGTGCACGAAGGCAACGAAGGCGGCATCGTCGAGCGCGGCTACGCGGGCGGCATCGGTGCTCGCCACGCTCAGCACGAGACCGGCGCGCCGACCGCCGAGCGGCAGCAATGCGACCGGGCCGGTGTCGGTGAAACGCTCGTAGGCCTGGCCATCGAGCGGGCGCTCGCAGGTCAGGGTCGTCACGAAGGCGCTCTGCGCGTAATCGGTTTCATCGACCTCCACTCCAACCGCATCGCGCACGAAGGATTGCGTGCCGTCGGCACCGACCACCAGGCGTGTCGACAGCCGGCGTTCGCCCTCCGGCGTGCGCAGACACGCGTCGGCATCATCGGCGTGCACGTCGAGGCCGACCAGTTCGGCCGGCGCGATGCGCACCAGCCGCGTACAGGCTCCCAGCCGCGCGAGCAGGGCACGGCCGAGTTCGCGCGCCGGCAGTACCGCCCCGAATTCGGCCAGTCCGAGTTGCACGCAATCCAGGTGCACGCTGCCAAAATCGCCGCGCCGGCTGACATGGATGCGCCGGATCGGCGTGGCTGCCGCCGAGGCATGCGGCCACACACCGAGCGAGGCCAGGCCATCGATCGTCACCCGTGCCAGGGCGAGGTTGCGCTCGTCGTAGCTTGGTTGCGTTTCGACCCGTGGCAAGGCGGCCTCGACGAGGGCGACCCGATGACCGCTGCGGTCGAGCGCGATCGCCAGGCTGGCCCCGACCAACCCACCGCCGACGATGACGATGTCGAATCGTTCCTTCATGCGCCGGATGATAGCCGAGCCCGCGTCCCTGCCTGACTGCCTACGAATGTCGCATGCCGCTCCCGCCCGTCGCTGGCACAATGCAGGGCTCATGTCCCTGTGCGGGCCTGCCGCCGGATTCGCCATGCGCCGAACGTTCCTGCTTGCCGCTTCGCTTGTGCTGCCGCTGGTCGCCACCGCTCAGCCGGCGCCGATCTCGCCGATGGAGGCGCATTTTGCGCGCGATCCGGCACAGCCGGTCGATGCGTGGTATGGCGCGCAGATCGCCAAATACACGACCGAACCCGCGTTCAACACCATCCTGACCGACTACCTGCCGGCTTCGGAAACCGTGCCGACGCCGGCCAAGGTACTCGGCGACGTCTCGGGTGCGCCGAACCACCTGCCGCGGCTCGCCGACGTGCACGGCTACTTCCGCATGCTCGAGGCGGCCAGCCCGCGCGTGAAGGTGTTTTCGATCGGGCGCTCCGAGGAGGGGCGAGAAATGATCGCTGTGGCGATCGCCGACGCGAAGCTGATCGCCGACCTCGACGCGAACCGCGCGCGCCTCGCCGACCTCGGCGACCCGCGCCGCATTGGTTTCGATGACACGCGCGCCGCGGAGCTGGTGGCGGCCACAACTCCCGTGTACTGGCTGAGTGGTGCCCTGCACTCGACCGAAACCGGTACGCCGACTTCGCTGATGGAGCTGGCCTATCGCCTCACCGTCGACGAGGCGCCATACATCCGCACGATCCGCGCCAATGTCATCACCCTGATCACGCCGGTCGTCGAGGCGGACGGCTGGGAGCGCATGGTCGACCTCTATCGTTGGCATCGCGCGCATCCGGATGCGCAGTATCCGCGCCTGCTGTACTGGGGCCACTACGTCGCCCACGACAACAACCGCGACGCCATGATCGCCTCGCTCGCCCTGACCCGGAACATGATCGACGCCTGGGCCGACTGGCATCCGCAGGTGTTGCACGACCTGCACGAGTCGGTGCCGTTTCTCTACGACAACACGGTCGGCGACGGCCCGTACAACGCCTGGATCGATCCTCTGCTGGTCAACGAATGGCACCAGCTCGGCTGGAGCAATGTCGAGACGCTGACCCGCCTCGGCCTGCCCGGCGTGTACACGCACGGCAATTTCGACACCTGGAGCCCGGGTTATCTCATGTTCGTCGCGGCGATGCGCAACGGCATCAGCCGCCTTTACGAGACCTTCGGCAACGGCGGCGCCGACACCGTCGAGCGCCAGCTCGATCCCGACGAGTACGAACGCACCTGGTACAAGCCGAACCCACCCCGCGCGAAGGTGCTGTGGTCGCAGCGCAACAACAACAATTATTCGCAGAGCGGCGTGCTCAGTGCGCTCGACTACTTCGCCGCGAATGGCAAGACCTTCCTGCGCAATCACTGGCTGAAGGCAAAGCGCGCGATCGCCAAGCCGCATGAGAGCGGCCCGGCCGCCTACGTGTTCAGTGCCGACGATCCGCGCAGTCCCGCGCAGGCGAAGCTGCTCGAGGTCATGCGTCGCCAGCATGTCGAGATCCATCGCCTCGACGAGGCGCTGACGATCACGCGGCCGTCGCCGCGGCGCAAGCCCGGCGAAACCAATGACAAGGACACAGCAAAAGAACCCGAAACGCGCAGCTTCCCTGCCGGCAGTTTCGTCGTGCGCCTCGACCAGCCGTGGTCGCGCGTCGCCGATGTACTGCTCGACCGCCAGTACTGGTCGCCGGACGATCCGCAGAAGCGTCCGTACGACGACACCGGCTGGACCCTCGGCGAACAGTTCGGCGTCGATGTAGAGCGCGTCACAGACACCGGCATCCTCAAGGCGCGCATGCGGCGCGTCGACGGCGCCCTTCCCGCGCGCGCGATCGCCGGCAGCGGCGCGCTGCGCATCGTCGCCAACAGCGCCACCGCCGAACTGGCCAGCCTGCGCTTCGCCGCGAAAGGCGCATCGATCGAGGTCGCCACGCAGGCGTTCCAGCATGGCGGACGCGACTACGCCGCCGGATCGCTGATCGTGCGCAAGGCCGATGCCGGCTTCGATGACATCGCACGCCGCCTCCACCTCGACGTGACCGCCACCGACAGCGCGCCGTCGGTGCCCACGCGCGCACTGCGCACGCCGCGCGTCGCCGTGCTGCACAGCTGGCTTTCGACCCAGACCGAAGGTTGGTGGCGCCTCGCCCTCGACGAACTCGGCATCCGCTACGACTACATCAGCACGCAGGATGTCGCCACCGATGCAAGGCTGCGCTCACGCTACGACGTGATCCTGTTCGGCCCGGTCGATGCCGGCCCGGTGCGCCAGATCGTCGACGGCCTGCCGATGTGGGGCAATGCGATGCCGTGGAAGAAGACCGCGCTCACGCCCAACCTCGGCCGCATCGACGAAACGGACGACGTGCGCCCTGGTCTCGGCGCACGCGGTGTCGACAACCTCAAGCGCTTCGTCGCCGACGGCGGCCTGCTGGTCACCGCCGGCGACACTGCCGAACTCGCGATCGAGATCGGCTTGGCACCCGGCGTCGGCATCGCCAAACGCGACGGCCTGCGCCTCAACGGCACCCTCGTGCGCGCGCAGGCGACCGAATCGGCGAGTCCGGTGACCTGGGGTTACGCCAAGCCATTCACCGTCTACACCGCGGAAGGCCTGTCGTTCACCCTGAGCCAGCAGGCCGGCGGGCGTCCGCCGCACAGTGCCGACGACCACAGGCGCCCGACCGGCCGTGGTGGCCCCGACGACATCGACCTGCCGCAGACCGCCGGCTTCGGCACGCCACCGGAGCTTCCGCATGCGGAACGCTGGCAGGCCCTGCCGCTCAGCGACGAACACCGCCGCAACAATCCGCGCGTGATCCCCGAAGCCCTGCGCCCGCGGGCCCTGCTGCGCTTCGCCGATGCCAACGAACTGTTCGTCTCGGGCCTGCTCGACGGCGGCGGTCAACTTGCGCAACGCGCCGCCCTCGTCGAAGCCCGCCACGGCAAGGGCCGCGTGCTGCTGTTCGCGATCAACCCGCTGTACCGCGCTGCCACGCTCGGCAGCTACCCGCTCGTGACCAATGCGATCCTTCACTTCGATTCCTTGTAGGAGCCCCTTCAGGGGCGATGCTTTCCTTCGTTCGTTCCATCGCAACACCGATCGCCCGTGAACGGGCTCCTACGAAACCGCGTCGCCCCGCTCGCAACATCGGCCCTACCAGACCTGCACGAACTTTTTCTGATGGACCTGATCCTCACCTGCCACGGCACCACCGATGCCGATGCCGCGCTCTGCGTGGGGCATGGCGATCCACCGCTGTCGGCACGCGGCTTCACCGACGTGCAAGGCCTCGCCGCGGGCTGGACCGGGGCGGCGCCGCGCTTCCTGTTCAGCAGCGACCTGCGCCGCGCGCAGCAATCGGCACAGGTGTTCGCCGCGCGCTTTGCAATCGAGCCCTTGGTCGACGAGCGCCTGCGCGAGTTCGATTTCGGCCGATGGGAGGGCAGGCGCTGGGACCAGATCGCGCGCGAGGATGCGCTGGCATACCGGCACTGGCTGGACAACTGGGTGATCCAGCCGGCTCCGGACGGCGAGAGCTTCGCCGACGTCCTGCGCCGGACCGCAGTCTGGCTGTCGGCCCTGCTCGGCACCACGCAGGGCAACGACCGCGTGCTCGCCGTAGCTCACCCCGGCTCGATCCGCGCCCTGCTCTGCCATGCGCTCGGCCTGCCGCCGGCACGCGCGACCGCGCTCGCGGTCGAACCGGCGAAGGTCACGCGGGTGTGCTGGCGCAACGGCCAGTTCGACGTCGCCTGCGTCAACAGCGCCGTGTTCCCGGCGGACTGAACGAGGCGCATGGGCTAAGATGCGCGTCTGGTCCACCCGGTAGCCCGACATGAGCCTCAGCACGCCGCAGCGCATCGCGATCTTCACCGTTCTTGCCATCGCCATGGTGGCGACGCGCTTCCACCATTTCGCCGCCGTGCCCGATGCCTCGTGGGCGGTGTTCTTCGTCGCCGGCTTCTATCTGCGCGGTTCGGTGCGCTGGGCGTTCCCGCTGCTGATGGCGCTGGCGGTGGCCGTCGACATCCTCGTCGTCACCGGCCAGGGACTCGACTTCTGGACGCATTATTGCGTGTCGCCGGCCTACTGGATGCTGCTGCCGGCCTATGCCGTGCTGTGGTTCGGCGGTTCATGGCTGCGCAGCCGCTACGACGGCATCACCCTCGCCACGCTCGGCCGCTTCGTTTCCTCGCTGCTCGTGGCGGCGACGCTCTGTTATCTGGTCAGCAACGGCAGCTTCTACTGGCTGAGCCCAATGGTGACCGAGCGCAGCTTCGGCGGCTGGTTCAAGAACCTCGGTGACTGGTACCTCACCTTCGTCGGCACCACGGCGACCTATGCCGGTATCGCCGCAGCGTTCCACACGATCGCCGCGCTGGCCCTGCCCGGCGCGGTGCGCGCGACACGCTGAGCCTGGCGTGGGCAACCGCCTCTCGAAGATCTATACACGCACCGGCGACGACGGTTCGACCGGCCTCGGCGATGGCAGCCGCGTCGGCAAGGACAACCCGCGCGTCGGTGCCTACGGCGCGGTCGACGAACTCAACAGCGCGCTCGGCGTCGTCCTCGCCTGCGAGGTGCCCGAGGCCGTGCGCGACGTGCTGACGCGCGTGCAGCACGAGTTGTTCAATCTCGGCGGTGAACTGTGCATTCCTGGCATGGCGCTTGTGCACGCCGCCGAGATCGAGCGCCTCGAACGCGAGCTCGATGGCTTCAACGAGGATCTGCCGCCACTCAAGGATTTCATCCTGCCGGGCGGCGGCATGGCCGCGGCGCAATGCCACTTGGCCCGCACGATCTGCCGGCGCGCCGAGCGCGAAGTGGTCGCACTATCGCGCACGGAGAGCGTGCGCGCCGAGGCGATGCGTTATCTCAATCGATTGTCCGACCTGCTGTTCGTCATCGCCCGCGTGCTTGCCCGCGCCTCGGCGCACGGCGAGGTGCTGTGGCAACACGAGCGAGTGCGCCGCTGAACGGCCAATGGGCGTCGCCCTGTACACGCATCGGGCCTGCCTCGACCACGTCCCCGGTCCCGGCCATCCCGAATCGCCCGCGCGCCTGACCGCCGTCCTGCAGGCGCTCGATGACGATCGTTTCGCCACGCTCGAACGCATCGAAGCGCCGCGCGCGACACGCGCGCAACTGCTGCGCGCACACCACGCCGGACACCTCGCCGGCGTACTCGATGCGCCCGACGTCGACGGTCGCCGTCTCGATGCCGACACAGTGATGTCGACCGGCTCCAAGGAAGCAGCGCTGCGCGCGGCCGGTGCGGTCTGTGCGGCAGTCGACCGTGTCATGCAAGGCGACACCCGCCGCGCGTTCTGCGCGGTGCGCCCGCCGGGCCATCATGCCACCGCACAGGCGGTGATGGGGTTCTGCCTGTTCAACAATATCGCCGTCGGCGCCATGCATGCGCTGGCCGAACACGGCCTTGCGCGCATCGCCATCGTCGACTTCGACGTCCACCACGGCAATGGCACGCAGGACATCTTCTGGTCCGAGGCACGCGTGCTGTTTGCCTCGACGCACCAGTCGCCGCTGTATCCAGGCAGCGGCAGCGCACGCGAACGCGGCGTCGGCAACATCATCAACGCACCGCTGCCGCCGGGCACCGGTTCGGCTGGATTCCGCGCGGCGATGACTGACCTCGTGCTGCCGGCGGTCGATGCCTTCGCCCCTCAGCTCGTGCTCGTCTCGGCCGGTTTCGATGCGCACCGGCTCGACCCACTCGCCAACCTCGACCTTGACAGCGACGACTACGCCTGGATCACGCGCCGCCTGGTCGAACTGGCCGAACGCCATGCACAGGGCCGAATCGTGTCCACACTCGAGGGCGGCTACAGCCTGACCGCCTTGCGCGAGACTGTGGCGGTGCATGTCACGGAGTTGCTCCACGGCTGTGATCCGGACTGAACGCTTCGCGTTCACCCATCCGCCGCCACACCCTCGACGATCCACGCGCCCGCATCCACACTGTGCGCATGAATCGTCTCCCTTTCGCCACGCTCCTGTCCGCCCTGTTCGCACTGGCCGGGTGTTCGCCGCCGACACGCTGGGACGAGGTCGCGCGCGCGACCTCGCCGGATGGCCGCCTCGACGCGGTACTGGCCGAGTCAAACGGCGGTGCGACGACCACCTTCGTCTACCACGTCCACGTCGTCGCCGCCGGCGCGGCCGTGCATGGCGATCCGGTTGCCGAACTGGTCGGCGCGACGCGCAACCGGCAGGCCTATGGCGCCAGCCTGGCATGGACGTCTCCCCGCCGGCTCGAGATCCGCTACCTCGACGCCTACACGACGCGCCGGGACGCCGCTGGCGTGACCGCCGTCGGTGCCGGCTTCGACCTCGCATTCGCACCCGGCCGCACCGATCCTGGCGCACCACCCGGCGGCATGCGCCACAACATCGAACGCGCGAAGGCCGACGCCCGCTGAATCACGGCAGCCCGGGGTTTTCCCCAGTTCCTGCCGCTGGCCTCGCGATCCAGCATGGCCGCCTGTCCGCCTGTGTGACACTGCCATGACCGACACCCTCGATACCGTCCGCGACAGGCTCGCCGAATCGCTCACCGACTGGGATGTCACCGAGGACGATCTCAAGGACATCCATTCCACGCTCGCCAGCGTTTCACCGAGCGAAATCAACGATGTCGTCGCGCAGCTGGGCGACGAGGAACTGCAACACTGGGCAGACGAGGCCAACAGCTGGGTCAACGGCCTCAGCGCCGGTGACCGCGATGCCCTGCTCAACACGCTTGCCGGCGCGCTCGACGGCACACAGCTGGCCCGCGTCGCCGATGCCTTCGGCGTCGAGCCAACCACCGCCGCGGTGATCCGCGCGGGCGATGCGACGCAGAAGGTCGAATACCTCGATGCGCTCGGCAGCCAAATCCAGGGTGGCCCGCAGGCGTTCACGGCGAACTTCGGCAGCATGACCACCCACTACGGCAACGCCGAGGCACACGCCGCCGCCGACGTGCTGGCCAGCTTGGCCGATTCGCCGAATGCATTCGCCGACGCGGTGCGCAGGCTCGATCAGGCCGGCAAGCTCGATGGCGTGCTTGAGGCGGCGTCCGGCCATGCCAGCACGACGATTTCGACCGGCGCAATGCTGCCACCGGTCACCTTGCATGATTTCCAGCCGGCGACGCTCGATCGCATCATCGGCGCCGCCCAGGGTGGCGATCTCGCCCTGCGCACGACGGTGTTCGAATCGGCAGCCGAGGCGCTCGGCGCCATGCAGTCGGCGATCAGCTCCACGCCCGGCGGCGATCCGCGCCTGGACGCCACGGCAGACAACACGGCCAAGGCCCTTTCCGGTCTGCTCGGCCGCGACGAGGCAATTGCCGCCGGCATCGGCATCGTGCCCGAGCATCCACCGACGGCATCGCCGACCGCCAACATCGAACTTGCCTCGCAACACCGGGACTTTCCGCTGAACCTGCCGTGGTTCAAGGACCAGGTCGACAGCCATGCGCCCTGGGACTACAAGCAGCAAGGCGCGCAATACGAGAACTTCGGCAACTTCAACTACGGCATGACCGCCGCTGCGGCCGGCATTCCCGAGGACGTCGCCCTGCGTGCCGCGGGCTGGAAGCAGCAGCAGAGCGGTACCTCGCGCCCGGAATGGGGCGGCCCGCTCGATTTCGGCGGCAGCTACGGCGACGACCCACGCGACCAGCAGCAGATCCGCGACGGATATGCCTACCACCGCTCGGGCCTGTGGCGGGTCTGGGGTGATTGACCGCACCACCTGATGCCGATCGCGCGGCAAACCCTGCATACCGGGTTTGCCGCCGCCGGTCCGATTCGGCAAGCTATCGCGTCCTCGCCGCCGGCGCCTCATCGACCGTGATCCACTCGACCCGCTCTATCCGCCTGCGGCGACCGCTCGCCGCAGCCATCCTGTGCGCGCTGTGCATGCCCGGCCTGGCGGCCGAGAGCGATGCACCGATCTGTCCGATCGGTATCCATGCCTGTCCGCGCCCGAGTGCCGACTGGTCGCAGTGCCCTCCGAATGATCTGCTCGAGTTCCACGTGCCGGGACTGCCGACCAGCGGCGAGCGCACGGCTGCTGACACCGAGGTCGAGGCGCGCTACGGCAGCTCCGCAGACGGCGACACCTATGTGCTCGAAGGCGATGCCAGCATCCGTCAGCTCGATCAGCTCATCCGCGCCGACCGCTTCACCTATACGCAGTCGTCGACGGCATGGAGCGCCGAAGGCGCGGTGCGCTACCAGGACCGCAACCTGCTGATGTCGGCCAAGAGCGGACGCGGCACGACCGCTCCGGCAAGCGGCAGCCTCGATGGCGTGCGCTACCAGCTGCTGTCCTCGCGCGGCAACGGTCGAGCCGGCGCCGCTGTCTTGAAGGACACCGACCACGCCGAACTGACCGACACGAGCTTCAGCACCTGCCCGCTCGACTCGCCAGGCTGGGAGTTCCGTGCGCGCGAGATGCAACTCGACCAAGCCGAAGGTGTCGGTGTCGCCCGCGACCTGAGCTTCCGCATCGCCGACGTGCCGGTATTCTGGCTGCCGTACGCGACCTTCCCGCTCGACGACCGGCGCAAGAGCGGCTTCCTGTTCCCCGAGTTCGGTTACAACGATCGGCGCGGTTTCGACTTCAGCCTGCCGTACTACCTCAATCTCGCACCGAACTACGATCTCACCCTGACGCCGCGCCTGATGAGCCACCGCGGCCTCATGCTCGGCGGTGAGTTCAGATACCTCACCGATTCCAGCCGTGGCAGCGTCGAACTGAACCTGCTGCCCGACGACCGCAAGGACGATGGCAGCCGCCGCCTGTTCCACTGGGACAACCGCTCACGCTTCAGCCGTCACTGGGGCGCGGAAATCGACATCAACCGCGCCTCCGACGACCGCTGGTTCGAGGACTTCGGCCGCAGCCTCAACATCGCCGCGACCAGCCTGTTGCCGTCACGCGCCTACGTGGTCGGCAACGGCACCTGGTGGAACGCGCGCATCGGCGGCGATGAATACCAGATCACCGACCCGACCCTGCCTGGTGCCGCCGAACCCTACCGTCGCCTGCCGCGCGTGACCTTCGACGCCGAGCGGAACCTGTTCGGCGGGATCGACGGCGGCATCCGCTCGGAGTTCGTTGCCTTCTCCAACGACGACGCGGTCGATGGCCGCCGTCTCGACCTGCATCCCTATCTCGCGTATCCGATCGACGCTGCGGCGTACTTCATGCGACCAGAGATCGGCTACCGCTACACGCGCTACGACATCGACCGCGACGGCAACCGCCACCCCGACCGCGGCATGCCGATCGCCAGTCTCGATGCCGGCCTGCGTTTCGAGCGCGCCCTGAACCTCGCCGGCGGCGACTGGACGCAGACCCTCGAACCGCGCCTCTACTACCTGCACGTGCCGTATCGCGACCAGGACGACCTGCCGCTGTTCGACACCCAGGAAACGCCATTCAGCTTCGGCCAGTTGTTCCGCACAAACCGCTTCGTCGGCGCCGACCGTCAGATGGATGCAAACAACCTGACCCTTGCCCTGACCTCACGCCTGCTCGACGGCGATGGCACCGAGCGCCTCAGCGCGAGCATCGGCCAGATCCGCCATTTCGACGACCAGCGCGTGCAGTTGCCGGGCCGCCCAGCCACCGATTTCTCCGGCTCGGCATACATCGGCGAGCTCGACCTGCGCATCAGCGACCGCTGGCGCGCCACCCTGGCCAACCAGTGGAACCCGAACAGCGACCGCACCGACCTGTCGTCGATCGGCATCCAGAACCGCTTCGGCCGCGAGGGCGTGGCCAATCTGTCCTATCGCTTCCGCCGCGATTTCCTCGAATACGTCGACGGCTCAGTGCTGGTGCCGATCAGTGGCGCGTGGCGCTTCGTCGCGCGCTGGAATTATTCGCTGCGCGACAACACCACCCTCGAAGCCTTCGCCGGTATCGAGCACGACAGTTGCTGCACGGCGTGGCGCGTGCTCGGCCGCCGCTATGTGCACAACATCGAAGGCGACGCGACGAATGCGCTGTACTTCGAGGTCGAATTCAAGGGAATCGGCTCGATCGGGCAGAAAACCGGCGATTTCCTGCGCCGTGCTATCCTCGGCTACCAGTAGGAGCACGGCGCCGAACCACCCTGCCACCAACGGAATCCTGACGCCGCCGGCGCGGCGCCCGCCTGGAAGTGTTCTGATCACCCCGTCATTGGGGATCAAAGGGTTGGGTCTGTCCTGTACGGGCGCAGCTCGGCCTTGCGCCGGCTCGACAGACGGCCAGTCTGCCTTCGCCGTCGCGCCTTGATCTGCGCCCGCACAGGACGGTGACGCCGTTGTGGGATTGATCAGAACATCCCTAGAATCCGCCCCGGCTCCCCACATCCTTCCAGGAACCCCGACGCGCATGAACAAGCCGTTCGTCCTCGCCGTTCTCGCCCTATCCATGGCCCTGCCGGCCGCACATGCGCAGTTGATGCCGAGCGAACCACTCGACGGCATCGTCGCGGTGGTCGACGAGGACGTCATCCTGCGCAGCGAACTCGAGCGCTCGGTCGAGGCAATCATCACCCAGTACGCACGCAACCCCCAGCAGTTGCCGCCGCGCGCCGAGCTCGAGCGCCAGGTGCTCGACCGCCTGATCATGGTGAAGCTGCAGGTCGACCGGGCCGATGGCACCGGAATCAAGCTGTCCGACGCCGATGTCGATCAAACCATCACCCAGATCGCCCGGCAGAACCGCCTCGACGTCGGCCAGCTGCGCCAGGCCGTGCAGCAACAGGGCCTGTCGTGGGAGGCGTTCCGCAAGAACGTGCACGACGAGACGATCGTGCAGCGCCTGCGCCAGCGCGTCGTACAGAGCCGTGTGCAGGTCAGCGACACCGAGATCGACCTCATGCTCAAGAACGGCGGCGTGTCGAGTCTCGAACTGCACCTTGGCCACATCCTCATCACCCTGCCCGATGGCGCCACCGCCGGACAGATCGATGTGGCCCGGGCGAAGGCCGAAGATGTCAGCCGCCAGATCGCGGAAGGCCTCGATTTCACCGCTGCCGCGATCCGCTATTCGGATGCGCAGAATGCCCTCGAAGGCGGCGACCTGGGCTGGCGTAGCGCGAACGAGGTACCGCCTGCCTTTGCCGAAATCGCCGAGAGGCTGTCGCCGGGCGAGACCGCTGCACCGGTGCGTGGACCGAACGGCTTCCACATCATCAAGTTGGTCGAACGCCGCAGCGGCGGGCAACAACTCGTCACCGAGTATCACGCACGCCACATCCTCATCAAGAAAACCGAGCTCGTCTCCAATGACCAGGCGCGGTCCAAAATCGAAGACATCCGCCGCCGTGCACTCGCTGGCGAGGATTTCGGCACGCTCGCACGCGAATACTCCGAGGACGCACCGACCGCGAACATCGGCGGCGACATGGGCTGGTTCGTGCTCAACGCCTATGGCACACGTGTAGCCGAGGCCTTGCAGGACAATGCTGATGGCCAGATCAGCGAACCCTTCGAGACTGACGTCGGCTGGCACATCCTGCAGCGAATTGCCACGCGTACCGAGGACCGCACGAATGAAGCCGAGCGCGACAAGGCGCGGCAGACGCTCGGGGCACGCAAGGCCGAAGAGGAATATGAGAGCTTCCTGCGTCAGATGCGCTCAGAGGCCTTCATCGACATCCGCCTGCCGGGCGCGAGCGGCGCCGGCTGACGGTGGACCCGCGCGCGCGCCGACCGCGCATCGCGCTGACCGCCGGTGAACCTGCCGGCATCGGTCCCGAACTCGTCGCGCACCTCGCCGGCGTCGATGTCGGGGCCGACCTTGTCGTCATCGCCGACCACGATCTCGTTGCGGCACGCGCGCGCCTGATCGACGTCGCCCCGACGCTGGTGCCGTGGGACTCCACCACCGCCTCAAGCCCACCGGGAACGCTGGCCGTGCTCGACTGCCGGTTGGCCGTGCCTTCACAGCCGGGAAAGCTCGCCCCCGCCAACGCGAGCTACGTGCTCGAAACGCTCGCACGTGCCGCCGACGGCGCGCAGGCCGGCCTGTTCGATGCCATCGTCACCGCCCCCGTGCACAAGGGCGTCATCAACGATGCCGGCGTGTCGTTCAGCGGTCACACCGAATTCTTCGCTGCGCGTGCGCAAAGCGAAGTCGTCATGATGCTCGTCGCCGGGGACTTGCGTGTCGCCCTGGCCACGACCCACTTGCCGCTCGCTGCCGTGCCAACCGCGATCACCCACGACGATCTGGTGCGCAAGCTGCGCATCCTCGATCGTGACCTGCGCCACCACTTCGGCATCAGCGCGCCGCGCATCGCCGTGCTCGGCCTCAATCCACACGCCGGCGAAGGCGGCCATCTCGGTCGCGAGGAGATCGACACGATCCTCCCCGCAATCGAAACCGCACGCGGGGAGGACCTTCAACTTGAAGGCCCGCTGCCTGCCGACACCGCCTTCGTGCCAAACCAGCTCGCGCGCTTCGATGCCGTGTTCGCGATGTACCACGACCAAGGTCTGCCCGTGCTCAAGCACGCCGGCTTCGGTCATGCGGTCAACGTCACCCTCGGCCTGCCATACGTGCGCACATCGGTCGACCATGGCACCGCCCTCGACCTCGCCGGCAGCGGTCGCGCCGATCCCGGCAGCCTCCTTGCCGCGGTCCGGCTCGCCGTGGAGCTCGCGCAAAGGCGGTTGCAGCGTGCCGCCTGCGCGTAGAATCCCGATCCCATTTCCAGCGGAAACCATCGTGACCGACGAACTGGCCTATCCCGCGCTCGTGCTCAAGCGCGGTGAGGAGGCGCGATTGCGCGCCGGGCACCTGTGGGTGTTCTCCAATGAGGTCGACGTCACCCGCTCGCCCCTGTCCGCGTTCGCCCCCGGCGACCCCTGCGTCATTGCCGACCATCGCGGCAAGCCGATCGGCGTCGGCTACGTCAATCCAAACTCGCTGATCTGCGCGCGCCTGGTCCAGCGCGGCATCGCGCATGCGCTGGACCGCTCGCTGATCGTGCACCGGCTCAAGGTCGCGCTGTCGCTGCGCGAGCGCCTGTTCGACGAACCGTGGTACCGCCTCGTCTATGGCGAATCTGATGGCCTGCCCGGCCTGACCATCGACCGCTTCGGCGACGTGCTCGTCGCCCAGACGACCACGGCCGGCATGGAGCGCCTGAAGGACGAGATCACTGCGGCCGTGGTCAAGGTGCTGGCGCCGCGTCAGCTCTGGTGGAAGAACGACGCCGGGATCCGGGCGATGGAGCATCTGCCCGAATACGTCGACCTTGGCCACGGCGAGCCGGCCACACAGGCGCTGCTCGTACGCGAAGCCGGCCTCGAATTCGAATGCGATCCAGTCGGCGGACAGAAGACCGGCTGGTTCTACGACCAGCGTTTCAATCGCGACCACCTCGCGAAGCTCTGCACAGGCAAACGCGTGCTCGACATGTTCAGCTACCTCGGTGGCTGGGGACTGCGCGCCGCCGCGTACGGCGCACGCGAGATCGTCTGTGTCGATGCCTCGCAGGACGCCGTCGATGCAATCTCGCGCAACGCCGCGCGCAACGGTTTCAGCGACCGCGTGACTGCCGTGCGTGCCGATGCCTTCGACCATCTCAAGGCCCTGCGCGAGCAGCGCGAGCATTTCGACATCGTCGTGCTCGACCCGCCGGCCTTCGTCAAGCGCAAGAAGGATCTTGCCGAGGGCCGTATCGCCTACCGACGCCTCAACGAACTCGGCATGCAGGTGCTCGCCCGCGATGGCATCCTCGTCACCTGCTCGTGTTCGTGGCACATGCCGCGCGTCGTCCTGCTCGACGCCGTGCAGCAGGGTGCGCGCCACCTCGATCGACAGGTGCAGCTGCTGTTCCCGCTGCACCAAGGCCCCGACCATCCGGTACATCCGGCAATCCCGGAAACCGACTACCTCAAAGGTTTCATCCTGCGCGTGCTGCCGGCGGCGTGACCACCCATGCTGCTCGCAACAACGTCCGTCACGGCCGGCTCCACCCTCGTGCAACGCCCTGATTTCTCGAGCACGCCTTGACCGTGATCCAGGCCCGGACCGTCGAATCCATCCGTTGCTGGATCGCTCGGGGCATCCGCGGGCGTTCCGAACCGGCATAATGTCGCCTTTGCCGACGCGTCCCGCGGCGCGTCCCGTTCCACGGAACCCCGATGCATCCCTACGTCGTCGCCTTCGATCCCGTCGCATTTCATATCGGCCCGGTCGCCGTGCGTTGGTACGCCATCATGTACGTGATCGCGGGCGCATTGTTCTGGTGGCTCGGCGAGCGACGTCGACGCCATGGTCGCCTGCCGGTCGGGCCGACGGCGTTTTTCGACCTCGCCTCCTACGGCATGTTTGGCGTCATTCTCGGCGGCCGACTCGGCTACATGCTGTTCTACGGCTGGTCCGAGATCGTGGCTGACCCGCTGTCGATTTTCCGCGTGTGGGAAGGCGGCATGTCCTTCCACGGCGGATTCCTCGGCGTACTGTTCGTGGCCTGGCTATGGGCCCGCAAGCATCGGCTGCATTTCTTCGACGTCATGGATTTCGTTGCTCCACTGGTGCCGATCGGCCTCGGTGTCGGCCGCTTCGGCAACTTCATCGGTGGAGAGCTGTGGGGTCGGCACACGGATGTGGCCTGGGGCATGATCTTCCCGCGTGCGTTCGAACACACGGCCTCGATCGAACAGCTCGAGGCGATGGCTCGTGCCGGCCAACTCGCCGCCGAGGTGCGCCATCCCTCGCAGCTGTACCAGATGGTGTTGGAGGGCATCATCCTGTTCGGCATCCTCTACGTCGTTTCGATGAAACCACGTCGACGCTATTGCATCTCCGGACTGTTCGCCCTGCTCTATGGTGCATTTCGTTTCCTCGTCGAGTTCGTGCGTGAGCCGGACGTTCACCTCGGGTTTCTCGCCGGCGGCTGGCTGACGATGGGCCAGTTGCTGTCGCTGCCACTCATCGTGCTCGGCCTCGCGCTCGTCGCGATGTCACGACGCGCACCCGTGCTCCAGCCACGCATCGTCAACGATCCACCCAGGGCCGCGAAGTCGAAGGAGCAGGGCTGATGCGCCAATACCTCGAACTGCTGCGCCACGTGCTCGAGCGCGGCACGCCGAAGGCCGACCGCACCGGCACCGGCACGCACAGCGTGTTCGGCTGGCAGATGCGGTTCGACCTGGGTCAGGGATTTCCACTCGTCACCACGAAAAAACTGCACCTGCGCTCGATCATTCACGAGCTGATCTGGTTCCTGCGTGGCGACACCAACATCGGCTACCTCAAGGACAACGGTGTCGGCATTTGGGATGAGTGGGCCGATGCCGATGGCAACCTTGGTCCGGTCTACGGCAAGCAATGGCGTTCGTGGGACTGCGTCGATGGCCGCAGCATCGACCAGATCGCCTGGGTGGTCGATGAGATTCGCCGCAATCCCGACTCGCGCCGCCTCGTCGTCAGCGCATGGAACGTCGGCGACCTGCCGCGCATGGCCCTGCAACCCTGTCACACGATGTTCCAGTTCCACATTGCCGATGGCAGGCTGTCGTGCCAGCTCTACCAGCGCTCGGGCGACATTTTCCTTGGTGTGCCGTTCAATATAGCGAGCTACGCCCTGCTCACGCACATGATCGCGCAGGTCTGCGGCCTCGGCGTCGGCGACTTCGTGCACACACTGGGCGATGCGCATCTCTACCTGAACCATTTCGAGCAGGCACGCGAGCAACTCGCGCGAACACCGCACGCGCTGCCACGCCTTCGCCTCAACCCGGAAGTGCGTGCGCTCGAGGATTTCCGCTACGAGGACATCACGATCGAAGACTATGTCGCGGAAAAGGCCATCAAGGCGCCGGTGGCCGTCTGATGGCACGCATCGCCCTCGTTGCCGCCCTTGACCGGAATCTCGCGATCGGTCGCGACAACACCATGCCATGGCATCTGCCGGACGATCTTCGCCGCTTCAAGGCGCTGACCCTCGGCAAACCTGTCCTGATGGGCAGCCGTACCGCTCGAGCGATCGGTTTCGCGCTGCCCGGCCGCGTGAATCTCGTGCTGACACGCTCGGGCGATGCGCCGTATGCGGGACAGACGGCGGTAGGCTCGATCGACGAAGCGGTCGCGCACGTTGGCGATGCCGCGCTCATGGTGATCGGCGGCGGCGAGGTCTACGCCCTCGCGCTGCCACTGGCGACACATCTCCACCTGACCTGGGTCGACACGCAGGTTGCCGACGCCGATGCGCATTTTCCCCGCTTCGATACCGCCATCTGGCGTGTGACCGACGATGTCGCGCATGCCGCCGACTCCCGGCATGCGTACGCGTTCCGCTTCGTCGACTACACCAGGCACGACTGACTCGTCGGCACCCATTCCGCCTCGGTGCGACAGCCCCGTCGTTCGCCGCTCCGGTCAACGGAGCATCAGCCCGACACCCGCCCTTTCACCGCATTGGCGCGGGCGCTGCAGATGATCTCGCCGGAGCCCTGCACCGGCAGGAGCGCCCGAATGCGATCCCTGAGTGCGGCGCGCTGCGCGGCCGGCATCGCGGTCAGCAAGGATCCGGCGCTCGGCGCACCACGTGCGGTCTCCCAGAAATCCTCGAAATCGGCAAATCGACGCGACACGCTGATCTCATGCGTCTCCACAGCCTGCAGACCCGCCTGCGTCCACAAGTCGCGCAAGGCAGACAACCGCGATGCCTCTGGACTGGGTGGCATCGGAACCGCGATGCCGAGCGCACGCATCTCGGCATGCAGCAGCTCATACGGAAAGCCACCCCCAGTCATGTCCCATGCGTAGGCCGCAACGAGCCCCCCCGCACGGACCACACGCCGCATCTCGGCGACACCCCTGCCCGGATCGGGCACGAAGAAGATCACCAACGGCATCACCGCGGCATCGAAGGCGTCGTCGGGATACGGAAGCGCCATGGCATCCGCTTCGACGAACCTGACTGCCTTCAGGCACGCCTGCGCACGCGCATGGGCCAGTTGTTCGGCAGAGGGGTCAACGCCATGCACGGATGCCGGCTCACAGCGTTCAAGCAGACGCTCGGTGAAGGCGCCGTTGCCACAACCGACATCCAGCCACCGCCAACCGGGGTCCGGGGCGAGCCAGTCGAGGAAGATGTCCCCGGCGAGCCGGCTCCACCGGCCCATGTAGCGCTCGTAGGCACTGCCGTCAGTGAAACTGATCGGTTCGTTCTGCATGCGAAGCATCACACCGGAAGTCGCCCACATGAACGTGGGTCAGGGTGCGATTCTGCGCTTGGCGAGGCGCAATAAAAAACCCCCGCTCGGTCGAGCGGGGGTTCGGGTTGGATGCTCAGCGTTGACCTACTCTTGCATGGCTTGAGCCACACTACCATCGGCGCAACTGCGTTTCACTTCCGAGTTCGGGATGGGATCGGGTGGTTCCACAGCGCTATGTTCACTGAGCAAGCGGTGGAGACAGCGCACGGATGCGCCGGTCTCGCATGGGGTCTTGGGACGTAACAAGGTTCAGCTTTTCGGTCGACGTGTTGTCGAGCCAAGCATTGGGCAAAGCCACTTGGAGTTATATGGTCAAGCCGCACGGATCATTAGTATCGGTTAGCTCGGCATTACTGCGATACACACCCGACCTATCAACCACCTAGTCTTGATGGTTCCTTCAGGGGACTTGTGTCCCGGGAGATCTCATCTTGAGGCGCGCTTCCCGCTTAGATGCTTTCAGCGGTTATCGCTTCCGAACGTAGCTACCCGGCAGTGCCACTGGCGTGACAACCGGAACACCAGAGGTTCGTCCACTCCGGTCCTCTCGTACTAGGAGCAGCCCCTCTCAAATCTCCAACGCCCACGACAGATAGGGACCGAACTGTCTCACGACGTTCTGAACCCAGCTCGCGTACCACTTTAAATGGCGAACAGCCATACCCTTGGGACCGGCTACAGCCCCAGGATGTGATGAGCCGACATCGAGGTGCCAAACACCGCCGTCGATATGAACTCTTGGGCGGTATCAGCCTGTTATCCCCGGAGTACCTTTTATCCGTTGAGCGATGGCCCTTCCATACAGAACCACCGGATCACTAGGACCTACTTTCGTACCTGCTTGATCCGTCGATCTCGCAGTCAAGCGCGCTTATGCCCTTACACACACTGCACGATGTCCGACCGTGCTGAGCGCACCTTCGTGCTCCTCCGTTACTCTTTGGGAGGAGACCGCCCCAGTCAAACTACCCACCATACACGGTCCCCGACCCGGATCACGGGCCCAGGTTAGAACGTCAAGCACATCAGGGTGGTATTTCAAGGATGGCTCCACCAAAACTGGCGTCCTGGTTTCATAGCCTCCCACCTATCCTACACAGACGAACTCAACGTTCAGTGTAAAGCTATAGTAAAGGTTCACGGGGTCTCTCCGTCTTGCCGCGGGAACGCTGCATCTTCACAGCGATTTCAATTTCACTGAGTCTCGGGTGGAGACAGCGCCGCTGTCGTTACACCATTCGTGCAGGTCGGAACTTACCCGACAAGGAATTTCGCTACCTTAGGACCGTTATAGTTACGGCCGCCGTTTACCGGGGCTTCGATCAAGAGCTTCGCCTTGCGGCTGACCCCATCAATTAACCTTCCGGCACCGGGCAGGTGTCACACCCTATACGTCCACTTTCGTGTTTGCAGAGTGCTGTGTTTTTGATAAACAGTCGCAGCGGCCTGGTCACTGCGGCCCGGAAACGCTCAGCTCCGCATGGAGCCACGCCTCCGGGCGCACCTTCTCCCGAAGTTACGGTGCTATGTTGCCTAGTTCCTTCACCCGAGTTCTCTCAAGCGCCTTGGGATTCTCACCCTGCCTACCTGTGTCGGATTACGGTACGGTTCCATTGCAGCTGAAGCTTAGGGGCTTTTCCTGGAAGCGTGGGATCAGTGACTTCGTCCAAAAAGGACTCGTCTCGGTGCTCGGCATAAAGAGGGCCGGATTTGCCTAACCCTCATGCCTACCGCCTTTCTCCGGGACAACCAACGCCCGGTACACCTACCCTTCTCCGTCCCCCCATCGCACTGCAATGAAGTGCTGGAATATTAACCAGCTTCCCATCGACTACGCGTTTCCGCCTCGCCTTAGGGACCGACTCACCCTGCGCCGATGAACGTTGCGCTAGGAAACCTTGGGCTTTCGGCGGGGAGGCTTTTCACCCCCCTTATCGTTACTCATGTCAGCATTCGCACTTCCGATACCTCCAGCAGACCTTACGATCCACCTTCACAGGCGTACGGAACGCTCCTCTACCGCGTATCCACTCCCTTCAACACACTCTTTCCCTCTCCCCCACCTACGGTGGGAACGCCTGTGCGGCTGCGCCGCCAAGCGTCGAATGTGTTCAAGTGGAGTGGATACACCCCGAGCTTCGGTACATGGCTTGAGCCCCGTTAAATCTTCCGCGCGGGCCGACTCGACCAGTGAGCTATTACGCTTTCTTTAAAGGGTGGCTGCTTCTAAGCCAACCTCCTGGCTGTCTATGCCTTCCCACTTCGTTCACCACTTAGCCATGATTTTGGGACCTTAGCTGCGGGTCTGGGTTGTTTCCCTTTTCACGACGGACGTTAGCACCCGCCGTGTGTCTCCCGTGCTCGCACGTGCTGGTATTCGGAGTTTGCCATGGTTTGCTAAGTCGCGATGACCCGCTAGCCATAACAGTGCTCTACCCCCAGCAGTGATACACGAGGCGCTACCTAAATAGCTTTCGAGGAGAACCAGCTATCTCCGGGTTCGATTAGCTTTTCACTCCTATCCACACCTCATCCCCTACCTTTGCAACGGGAGTGGGTTCGGGCCTCCAGTCCGTGTTACCGGACCTTCACCCTGGGCATGGATAGATCACCCGGTTTCGGGTCTACGCCGTGCGACTATGCGCCCTATTCAGACTCGGTTTCCCTTCGCCTCCCCTAGACGGTTAAGCTCGCCACACAACGTAAGTCGCTGACCCATTATACAAAAGGTACGCCATCACCCTTTCGGGCTCTGACTGCTTGTACGCATACGGTTTCAGGTTCTATTTCACTCCCCTCTCCGGGGTTCTTTTCGCCTTTCCCTCACGGTACTGGTTCGCTATCGGTCGGTCAGGAGTATTTAGCCTTGGAGGATGGTCCCCCCATGTTCAGACAGGGTTTCACGTGCCCCGCCCTACTCACTTTCATCGTGCAAGCCCTTTCGGATACTGGGCTATCACCGTCTATGGCCGGCCTTTCCAGACCGTTCTCCTAGAACTTGCACGACTTTTGGGCTGTTCCCCGTTCGCTCGTCACTACTCAGGGAATCTCGGTTGATTTCTTTTCCTCCGGGTACTGAGATATTTCAGTTCCCCGGGTTCGCCTCCCACACCTATGTATTCAGCGTGGGATACCGCTTGCGCGGTGGGTTTCCCCATTCGGACATGACCGGATCAATGCTCGTTGCCAGCTCCCCGGCCCTTTTCGCAGGCTGCCACGTCCTTCATCGCCTCTGACCGCCAAGGCATCCACCGTATGCGCTTAGTCGCTTGACCATATAACCCCAAGAAGCCTCGGGGCCACACGCAAACAACCAACTTCTTCGCCTACTTGCCTCAACGACACGTTCGACTCGATTGAGCCAAAACGCTTGTTACGTCCCAAGTTTTCAAAGAACACGAACCCGGCCTCAACACCGGTCCGCTTCAAATCATCAATTCGTATGCGCTACGTCCAGAAGTCTGGTGGAGCCAGTCGGGTTCGAACCGACGACCCCCTGCTTGCAAAGCAGGTGCTCTCCCAGCTGAGCTATGGCCCCATGGGATAACCAGCGGGCCTCCCGACTGCCTCACCCGAAGCCGAAGCTCTTCCGTGAAGAGCGCGCACTCGGATGTGCGCCTTTTGACTTTCGCTCTCCGCGAAGCGACTCGCCTGAAGACAATGGTGGGTCTGGGAGGACTCGAACCACCGGCCTCACCCTTATCAGGGGTGCGCTCTAACCACCTGAGCTACAGACCCGTATGGCAAGGACGCCAAATACGAACCGCCCTCCCGGACCGTCCGATCAGCTCGCCGCTGCCGGCTTTACTCTGAACGTGCAAGTGCCTTGTGTGGACGCCTCGAATCGGCGAAGCCATGCTCTAAAGGAGGTGATCCAGCCGCACCTTCCGATACGGCTACCTTGTTACGACTTCACCCCAGTCATGAACCACTCCGTGGCAAGCGCGCCCCTTGCGGTTACGCTACCTGCTTCTGGAGCAACCCACTCCCATGGTGTGACGGGCGGTGTGTACAAGGCCCGGGAACGTATTCACCGCGACAATGCTGATCCGCGATTACTAGCGATTCCGACTTCACGGAGTCGAGTTGCAGACTCCGATCCGGACTGAGATCGGCTTTCTGGGATTGGCTCCACCTCGCGGCTTCGCAACCCTCTGTACCGACCATTGTAGTACGTGTGTAGCCCTGGCCGTAAGGGCCATGATGACTTGACGTCATCCCCACCTTCCTCCGGTTTGTCACCGGCAGTCTCCTTAGAGTTCCCGACTTTACTCGCTGGCAACTAAGGACAAGGGTTGCGCTCGTTGCGGGACTTAACCCAACATCTCACGACACGAGCTGACGACAGCCATGCAGCACCTGTGTTCCGATTCCCGAAGGCACTCCCGCATCTCTGCAGGATTCCGGACATGTCAAGGCCAGGTAAGGTTCTTCGCGTTGCATCGAATTAAACCACATACTCCACCGCTTGTGCGGGCCCCCGTCAATTCCTTTGAGTTTCAGTCTTGCGACCGTACTCCCCAGGCGGCGAACTTAACGCGTTAGCTTCGACACTGAGCACCTAAGTGTGCCCAACGTCCAGTTCGCATCGTTTAGGGCGTGGACTACCAGGGTATCTAATCCTGTTTGCTCCCCACGCTTTCGTGCCTCAGCGTCAGTGTTGCCCCAGATGGCCGCCTTCGCCACTGGTGTTCCTCCCGATCTCTACGCATTTCACCGCTACACCGGGAATTCCACCATCCTCTGACACACTCTAGCTGGCCAGTTTCCACTGCAGTTCCCAGGTTGAGCCCAGGGCTTTCACAGCAGACTTAACCAACCGCCTACGCACGCTTTACGCCCAGTAATTCCGAGTAACGCTTGCACCCTTCGTATTACCGCGGCTGCTGGCACGAAGTTAGCCGGTGCTTATTCTTTGGGTACCGTCATTCCCGCCAGGTATTAACCGGCAGGTTTTCTTCCCCAACAAAAGTGCTTTACAACCCGAAGGCCTTCTTCACACACGCGGCATGGCTGGATCAGGCT
Source organism: Dokdonella sp. (assembly GCF_019634775.1). Lineage (NCBI taxonomy): Bacteria > Pseudomonadati > Pseudomonadota > Gammaproteobacteria > Lysobacterales > Rhodanobacteraceae > Dokdonella > Dokdonella sp. The sequence goes on along the minus strand of NZ_JAHCAS010000001.1, from coordinate 1,590,564 downwards.
TGCGCCCATTGTCCAATATTCCCCACTGCTGCCTCCCGTAGGAGTCTGGACCGTGTCTCAGTTCCAGTGTGGCTGATCATCCTCTCAGACCAGCTACGGATCGTCGCCTTGGTGGGCCTTTACCCCGCCAACTAGCTAATCCGGCATCGGCTCATCTCATCGCGTGAGGCCCTCGCGGGTCCCCCACTTTCACCTCTCGGTCTCATGCGGTATTAGCGTAAGTTTCCCTACGTTATCCCCCACAACGAGGTAGATTCCGATGCATTCCTCACCCGTCCGCCGCTCGCCGCCAGGGTTGCCCCCGCGCTGCCGCTCGACTTGCATGTGTTAGGCCTGCCGCCAGCGTTCACTCTGAGCCAGGATCAAACTCTTCAGTTGAACCTGTCGCCCGTGGCTTCCCACGGACATTTCTTTTGAGCGTGAAACCCAAGCTCGCTAAAGCGCTGCTTTGACGTTTGCTTGGACGCTCGATCTCTTGGACTTCCATCCAACCCGAGGCGCCCACACAAAACACTTGCGCATACTTTCAAAGATCAAGGACTTGCAGGATAACCTTCATCCCGCACCCGAGGACCTTTCGTCCAAGGGAGCCCGACATCATACAACCAATTTCAGGGCCGTCAACACCCAAAAACACTCGGCATCGACGTTCACAGCCTTCCAGACCATCGCCCTGCAGACCCCTCCTCCGAGGGGGCGCGAATCCTAGCGGCTCGACCCGCGCATGGGAAGCACCGGCGGCACGCGGCAGGATGTCGCGCGCCGGTTTTCAGCGCCGCTGCAGGGCGGGCAGAGCAGCCTCGCCTGCCGACGGGGCCGATGGCTCGAGCCACCACCACGATGGCGCCTCGACATCGGTGTCGCCGGCACGAGCGCGCAGCGCGTGTTCGCAGTCCAGGCCACAGCGGTAAGGCACGAGCGCGCCGACGCGCGCATCGAATGGGGCGTCTTCCACGGGGACGAAGATTCGCATCGCACGGACTCCTGCATCAGGCCTGATCGCCTGGCTGCATTCGAGCAATGCCATGGGTCGGAACGACTGCCGATATCGGGCTGGAGCGTGGTGGAATAGGGCGAAACGCTGGCGCGTCGTACCGGAGATCAGATCTCGACCATCTCGAAATCGGACTTGGTGACACCACAATCCGGACAGGTCCAAGTGTCAGGCACATCCTCCCAGCGCGTGCCGGGGGCGATGTTGTCGTCTGGCCAGCCATCAGCCTCGCTGTAGATGAGTCCGCAGACCACACACATGAAGGAGCGGAAAGGTGCTTCGTTCTGGCTCATTGCGGAAACAATCATGCTGACCTTGTGGAGACAAGCGCGGCATTCTCGCAGCTTGCCCATCCGAAACCTAGGGAAATCCCTTCGCGGCTGGTTTTCAACAGCCGAAGCGTGTTTCAACAGCCGAATGGCTGGTCATGGCTGGTCAGCCGCTCCCACAAGGCCTTGATTTCGTGGAAGCGACTTCAGCCGTGAAGGGCAAAATCAGAACATTCCCGACCACATCGACATGAGCAGACTCCCCGACCACGGCGTGTACGCCATCACCGACGGTCCACGCGACGACCTCGTCGAAGCCGTGCGCGCGGCGCTCGCCGGCGGAGCGCGCCTTGTGCAGTATCGCGACAAAGGCACGGATCGTGCCCGGCGCGAGACCGAAGCGCGTGCGCTCGCGTCACTCTGCCGCGACCATGGCGCGCCGCTGATCGTCAACGACGACGTCGAACTCGCACATGCGGTCGGCGCCGATGGCGTGCATGTCGGCGCCGGTGACGCGAGCGTGATCGAGGCGCGCGCACGGCTCGGGCCACGGGCGATCATCGGCGTGTCGTGCTACAACTCGATCGAACGTGCGCGCCAGCTTGCCGGGGCAGGCGCGGACTATCTCGCCTTCGGTGCCTTCTTTCCGTCGCCGAGCAAGCCGACCGCGCGGCCTGCGGACCCTGGCGTACTGTGCGAGGCGCGCATGCTCGGCTTGCCGCTGGTGGCGATCGGCGGCATCAACGCCGACAATGCGCGCCTGCTCGTGGACGCCGGCGCCGACTATCTGGCCGTGATCTCCGCGGTGTTCGGCGCCGCCGACATCACGGCGGCGACGCGCGAACTCGCTTCCCGTTTCACCTGACCGACGACGGACCCAAGAACGATGGCAACCAACTCCGAACTGTTCCAGCGCGCGCTGCCCCTGCTCCCCGGTGGCGTCAATTCGCCGGTGCGCGCCTTCAAGTCGGTCGGTGGCGAACCGTTCTTCACCGCGCGCGCCGAAGGCCCGTATCTCTGGGACGTCGAAGGCAAGCGCTACATCGACTACGTCGGCTCGTGGGGACCGATGATCGTCGGCCACAACCACCCGACCGTGCGCGCCGCGGTCGAACGCGCGATCGCCGATGGCCTTTCGTTTGGCACGCCATGCGCGGCCGAAGTCACGATGGCAGAGACGATCACGCGCCTCATGCCGTCGATCGAGATGGTGCGCATGGTCAATTCGGGCACCGAGGCGACGATGTCGGCGATCCGCCTCGCACGCGGCTTCACCGGGCGTTCGCGCATCGTCAAGTTCGAGGGCTGCTACCACGGCCATGGCGACGCCTTCCTCGTGAAAGCCGGCTCCGGCGCGCTGACCTTCGGCACGCCGACCTCGCCCGGCGTGCCCGGAGCACTGGCCGATCTCACCCTGACCCTGCCGTTCAACGACTTCGACGCGGCGACGCGCCTGTTCGACGAAGCGGGAGCCGACATCGCCGGCCTCATCGTCGAACCCGTGCCGGGCAACATGAACTGCATTCCGCCGCGCGAAGGCTATCTCGCGCACCTGCGCGCGCTGTGCACGAAACATGGCGCACTGCTGATCTTCGACGAGGTGATGACCGGCTTCCGCGTCGCCCTCGGCGGCGCGCAGGCGCACTACGGCATCACGCCGGACTTGACCACGCTCGGCAAGATCATCGGCGGCGGCATGCCGGTCGGCGCCTATGGCGGCCGCCGCGACATCATGCAGCAGATCGCTCCGGCCGGGCCGATCTACCAGGCCGGCACCCTGAGCGGCAACCCGGTGGCGATGGCTGCCGGCCTGGCCATGCTCGAACTGATCCAGACGCCGGGTTTCCACGACGAGCTCGCGCGCCGCACGCGCCTGCTCACCGACGGACTGCAGGCCATCGCCGATGGCGCCGGCATCGCCTTCTCGACGACACGTGTAGGCGCGATGTTCGGCCTGTTCTTCAGCGCCGAAAAAGTCGAGACCTACACGCAGGCGACACGCGCCGACACCGCGCGCTTCAACCGCTTCTTCCAGGCCATGCTCGCGCGCGGCGTGTTCCTCGCGCCGTCGGCCTACGAGGCCGGCTTCATGTCGATCGCGCACACCGAGCAGGTCATCGCCGACACGCTCGAAGCGGCACGCGGGGCGTTCACCGAAGCGGTTTGATCCCGTGGGAGCGGTCTCAGCCGCGATCGGTAGAATCAGGGCATTCTTGGTGATGCTGACATCCAGCGGAGCGGGGCGTTGGAAACAACCCAGTTGATCGCAGCGGCGCGTGCCGGCGACAAGGCCGCCGAGGCCCGGCTGTTCAAGGCCACCTATGAAGACCTGCATCGCATGGCGCAGCGGCATCTCCTGCGCAGCGGCGCGGACATCGCGCGCGCGCAGTCGCTGGTCCACGAGGTCTACCTGCGCATGGCCGGCGCCGATGCCGGCCCGAACGACCGCCAGCACTTCTTTGCCCTCGCCTCGCGCGCGATGCGCCAGATCGTCGTCGACCACGTGCGCAAGCGCGGCGCGATCAAGCGCGGCGACGGGCAGGCGGCGCTGTCGCTGGACGAAGTGCCCGAACCTGCCCTGACCGCCCTCATTGCCGGACGCGACGACGAACTGCTCGGTCTCGACGCCGCGCTCGGACGCCTCGAGCGGTTCGACGAGGGTCTGGCGCGCCTCGTCGAACTGCATTTCTACGGCGGACTCGGTTTCGTCGAGCTGGCCGAAGTGCTCGGCCGCGCGGAGCGTTCACTCAAGCGCGACTGGGCCAAGGCCAAGGCCTTCCTCTACCGCGACCTCGCCCATGACGACCCCCACGCCGGATGACATCGCGCGCTGGCATCGCCAATCCGCCGCGCTCGACGAGCTGCTCGACCTCGATCCACTCGCACGCCACGAACGCCTGGCCGCCATCGAGCAGCAGGAGCCGGCGCTCGCCGCCGAACTGTCCGAGCTGCTCGCCGCCGCCGATGCCGGCGACGGCCTGCTCGATCACGGCCTCGGCATGCTCGCGCAACAGGCCTTGGCCGATGCCGAAGCGGAGCCCACGCGCGCGGACTGTGAACAGGTCGGCCACTGGCGCATCCTCCGCCCAATCGGGCGCGGCGGCATGGGCGAAGTATTCCTGGCCGAGCGCTGCGACGGCGGCTTCGTCCAGCAGGCCGCGCTCAAGCGCCTCAAGCGCGGCATGGACAGCGAGGACATCCTGCAACGCTTCGTGCAGGAACGCCGCATCCTCGCCGGCCTGACCCATCCGAACATCGCCCGCCTGCTCGATGGCGGCCTCGACGCTTCCGATCGCCCCTACTTCGTCATGGAGTACGTCGAGGGCACGCCGATCACCGAATGGGCGCGCACGCAGGCCCTGCCGCTGCGCGAGCGACTCTCCCTGATGCGCAAGGTCTGCGACGCCGTCGCGCATGCGCAAAGCCACCTGATCGTGCATCGCGACCTCAAGCCGTCGAACATCCTGGTCGACGCGCAGGGCGAACCGCACCTGCTGGACTTCGGCATCGCCAAGCTGCTCGGCGACGCCCAGGACGGCGATGCCCGCAACGTCCACGAAACCCGCACCGGCCTGCGCGTGCTGTCGCCTGCCTGGGCGGCTCCCGAGCAGATCCAGGGCGATCCGATCAGCACCGCGACCGACGTCCATGCGCTCGGCGTCGTGCTCTACGAACTTCTGACCGGGCAGTTGCCGTACCGCCGCGATCGTGCGCTGACCACCGGCAGCGCGACCTCCGCCGAATACGATTCGCTGGTGCGTCCGAGCCAGGCGCTGCGGCGCCTCGACGACAGCCAGATGACGCAGCGCTGGGGCGCGGCGGCACCGGAACCGGCGCGCCTCGCCCGGCTCGTTGCCGGCGACCTCGACCGCATCGTGCTGACCGCCCTGCAACCCGAACCCGCGCACCGCTACGCCAACGCCGCCGCGCTCGGCACCGACCTCGGCCTGTACCTCGATGGCCGTCCGATCAACGCGCGCCCGGATTCATCCGGTTATCGCCTGCGCAAGTTCGTACTGCGGCATCGTTTCGCCAGCGCCGCCACCGCACTCGTACTGATCGCCCTGATCGCCGGCTTCGGCACCGCGCTGTGGCAGGCGCGCCTGGCACGCGAACAGGCCGCCGAAGCCGATCGCCAGCGCACGCTGGCCGAAACTCATCTCGCCCAGGCCCAGACGCAGGCGCGTCGCGCCGAGGAAACCAAACGCTTCGTCGTCTCGCTGCTCAAGTCCAGCAACCCCGAGCTCTCCCGTGAGGGCGTGCAGACCAGTGCCATCGCGCTGATCCGCGACGCCGCCACCCGCGTGGACGGGCTGGACGATGCGCCCGATACGCAAGCCGAACTGCAGGTTGCCATCGGCAACGGACTGATCAGCCTGGGCGCAGCCGAGGAAGGCCGAGCGCGCGTGGAGACCGGCATCGCACAGTTGCGTACCCTCGGCCCGGATGCCTGGCCATCGCTCGCCGATGCGCTGCAGATCCAGGCCATGCACGACACCGCCACCGGAAAGCTCGACGAAGCCCGCCGCGCAGGCGAGGAATCGCTGGCGATCTACGACCGCCTCGATCGTCCCGACCTCGCACTGGGCCGTATCGCCACCCTCACAACGCTAGCCAAGAACACCCTGTTCCGAGGCGATCTGGCCGCCAGCCAGCAACTCTACGAACGCATCCTGTCCGAACGCTCCGCCCTGCTCGGTCCTGACGACCCACGCCTGGCCGTGGACTGGAACAACCTCGGCGCCACCGCCAGCCGGCGCGACCGCTACGCCGATGCCGAACACGCCTATGCACAAGCCAGCCGCCTGATGGCACTGGACCCGCAAGCGCCCGAATCGCGACAAGCCTGGCTGCACCTGGGTCGAGCCTCCGCACTGATCGGTCTGGGCCGATTCGACGAGGCTGAAACCGCCGGGCTTGCCGCACTGGAAGTCGCCGAGCGCACCCTGAATCCTGATCACCCGATGACGGCCAACGTCCGCACCATGCTCGCCCGGCTGTACCGGTACACCAACCGGCCCGATGACGCCGTGGACGCCGCACAGCGCGCCCGCGCCACCTTCAGCGCAGCCAACGCCATCCAGCTGGGCTGGACCGAGGCTCAACTCGGTCTGGCCCTCCTGGATCTGGGACAGAACGCGCAGGCATTGCCCGTTCTCATCGCCGCGGAAGACCACTTCGCCACTCGCAGCAACCGCGAGGAACCCGACTATTTCCTGATCCGCGCCGCCCTCGCGTTCACGCGCATCCGCAACGGCGACGCCGAAGCGCTTGCCCTGCTGGACGAGGCACTGGAAGAACTCACCCGCCGCCACCCGGGCCCGAGCAACGCACTGGCTGAAACCCTCACCCTGCGTGCGCAAGCCGCTGCCCTGCTCGGGCATGACGATGCGGCACAGTGGCGCGAGCGGGAAATCGGCGCACTCACCACGCTGCTCGGCCCCGACCACCCGCGCACGCGGGCGGCACATCGGCGCTCGCGCTGAACCACACGGTATCGCTTCAGCCGCATTGACGCTGCCCAGGCGGAAAAGTTGGCACGTTGATTCGGCCTTTTGCGTTTTTGCGCGTGACCCACGCCAACGGAAGATCACGCCATGTCCATCCGCCGTCTTGCCCGCCCCAATCCGCTACGGGCACAGCTGTTGGCCCTGCTGCTTGCGCTACCCGCACTATCGATGACGCGAACCGCCGCGGCAGCGACGTTCTGCGTCAATTCGGAAGCCACCGCCCAGGCGGCGCTCACGACAGCAGCCACCAATGGTCAAGCCGACATCATCCGCTTTCGCAGCGGCACCATCACGCTGACCCAAGGCCTGGTTTTCAGCACCGCCGGGGGCGGCGCCGACCACCTTGCACTGACACTCACCGGCGGTTTCAACGCCGACTGCACGCAGCGCACGGGCTCAACCGTTCTGAATGGCAACAACAGCGTGCGCGTGCTCGATCTGCAGCTTTTCGGCCCGCAGTCGCTTGTCGTCGAGCACCTGACCTTGCTCTCGGGTTACTCCAACTTCGGCGGCAACCTGTATGTCCGCCTCTTCGACCAAGGTGGCGGAGCAAGTCTGCGCATCGACAACAACGCCATCCTGCTTGGCAGTGCGCAAACAGCCAGCGGTGCCTTGGACATCTCCGGGTGGGGAACGCTGCGTATCCGCAACAATCTGATCACCGGGAACAGTGCCCCGAACTACGCTGTCGGGTCGATCAACCTGAACGGCAACAACTACCTGAGCAACAACACCATCACCGGAAACTCGAACACCGATGGCGAAGGCTGGGTGCTCTACACCAACCCGACCTCGACCTCCTCGAACCTGTGGCTGAGCAACAACATCCTTTGGGACAACGACAGCTATGGCGACGTCTATCTGTTCGGCCAAGGCACGATCAATCTGGTCCACAACAATATCGGTCGCCACACCAACGTCCCACTCGGCCCGGCCAGCGGCGGCAACCTGTCGGTCGATCCGCAGTTCGACAACTGCGGCTTTCTCTGCTTCCGCAAGCCACTCAAGCGCTCCTCGCCGATGGTCGACGCCGGTGTGAACAATCCGCAGGGCGGTCTGCTGGTAACCGATTTCGACGGCAACCCGCGCCAGGTCGGGCCGGCGGTGGACATCGGCGCATTCGAGCTTTGGAGACTGTTCGCGAACGGCTTCGAGTAGGCAGCGCCGCAGGCCGGGACGATGCAGGCCCACCGCCATCGCGGCCTGATCCGCCCCCATGGCATTCGGATCCTGAGTGCCACCTCGGCCGCGGTGGCCCGATTTGTGGTCGAACTGCGTTGTTGCCGGCAATCCTCTTTCGCCAAGGGCTCCGCCATGCCTTCGATCAGCACCACCGGCCGCCTTCGCCGGACCCCTGCTGCCACCGCACCCGCATGCCTCGCGGCCCTGCTGCTCGCGTTCGTCGCTCCGTCAGCGGCGGCGCAGGAAGAGTACTGCGTCAGCACCGTCGCCCAGTTCAATACCGCCTGGAGCAAGGCCCAGGTAGAACCGGTGGTCATCAAGATGACCACCGGCATCTGGAACATGAGCGGCAGCGGGATCGACTCCGATAATGGCAACCTGCTCACCGACCTCGAGCCCGTGCGTATCCAGGGCGGCTACTTGCCCGGGTGCGCAGCGCGCAGCGAAGATCCGGCTGCCACCGTCCTGACCGGCGCCGCCCTGGACATCGATGTCGGCTTTGACGGCTCCAGTATAGCGATTGAACGGCTGACCTTCCGCAACGTGCCACATCTGCGGATTTGGAGCGGCAACGGCAGCATAACTCTGGAGCGCCTCTGGTTCGATCTGGTCGGCACGTCGCTCCTGACCGGCGACAGAGTTGTCGTGCGCAACAGTCTGGTCACGCTCAGCGGCGGCACCCAGGGCGGCTTTGGCAACTGCGCCATCGAAGTGAACACCTACAACCTGGAGTCGATGCGCGTCGAACACACCACGTTCGCCAGCAACGTTGGCGACGGTGCCCTGTGCCTCGCCCGAGATGACCTTCCGGAAACCGACAACTGGCTCCTGCGGTTGTACAGCAACGTGTTCTGGGACAACACCCAGGACGTGCGTCTGCGCAAGCGCAACTCGGTGCCGAACATCGAGGTCCATGCCTTCAACAACATCTTCGGCAACGGCATCTCCGCCAATCGGCCTGTCTTCCCGGTAGCCGTGGCGACGCTGACGACCGACCCGCAGTTCGTCAACCCGGCGGCAAACGACTGGCGGCCCGCCGGCGGATCACCGGCGATCAACTCCGGTCGCGTGGAAATCAACCTGAACACCCAGAAAGACTTCGCCGGAAATCCACGCTGGTTCGGCACTGCCCCGGATCGGGGCGCATTCGAAAGCAATGTCGGCTCCACCACCACGGTGCTCAGCGTCAGCAACAGCAACGACAGCGGCCCCGGCTCGCTGCGCCAGGCGCTGATCGACGCCAACGCCGCGCCCAATCTCAACCACATCCACTTCAACATCCCCGGCGCCTGCCCGCGCGTCATCACACTCGCCTCGCTGCTGCCCACCATCGCCCATCCGGTCATCATCGACGGCTACACCCAGCCCGGCGCCAGCCGCAACAGCACCGTCGCCGGCAACAATGCAAACATCTGCGTGGTCATCGACGGTGCCAATCAGATCACCGGTGCCTATGGCCTGAATGTCGCCACCAACGCTTCGCCCGATGCCACAGTCAGCATCGAGGGCCTGGGGTTCTCCGGCCATTCCATCGCCGCGGTGCAGTTTGCCGGCGGGCGCGATCACCGCCTGGCCGGCGTGCAGGTCGGCGGCGCGTTCGGCAGCTTCACCGCCCTGCCCAGCGGCACCGGCGTGCGCATCGGTGGCGCAACCGAGGGCGTACGCATCGGCGGCCCTGAAGCGGGTGAACGCAACGTCATCGTGCATGCCCTCGGCAACGGCATCGGCATCGGCGGTTCAGGCAGCACCCATCCGCTCGGCGCAGTAGTCGAGAACAACTACATCGGCACGCGCAGCGGCGGCGACCTGCGTGGCAACGACATCGGCATCCGCATCACCGGAGGCAGCAACCATGTCATCCGCGGCAACGTCATCTCCAACAATGCCTCGCACGGCATCGAACTGACCGGTGGCAATGCCATCGACAGCCGCATCCTCGACAACCGCATCGGCATCCCGGCCCTATGCGTGGGCACCTGCGCCAACCGCGGCAATGGCGGCCACGGCATCCGCATCGCCAACGGCGCCGCCGGCCAGCGCGTCGAGGGCAATCGCATCGCCTTCAATGGCCTGGACGGCGCAGCCATCGTCAACGCCAACCTCAACACGATCCGGCGCAACCGCTTCCACGACAACGCCGGCATCGGTATCGATCTCGGGGACGATGGCCGCGACCTGGTCAACGGCAACAACACCCAGCCGCCGGCCAATGCCGCCAACGGGAATCAGAACAACCCAACCATCAGCAACGCCATCGGCACCTCCGCCCAGGGCACCGCCACCGGCACGCTGACCTCGCGCAATGGCTGGTACCGCATCGACTTCTACGCCGCGCCGCAATGCACGCTGGTCTTCGTCGGCGCACAACCACAGGGCTTCTGGGGCCAGGGCGAAGACTGGCTCGGCTCCAGCTTCGTGCAGATCAGCAACGGCACCAGCAGCAGCGACGGCAACGTGACCTTCCAGGGCGGCATCACCGGCCTGTCCGGCAACTACTTCGACAGCACGCGGCAGATCATGGCCACGGCCACGCGCCTGTCCGGCCCGCCGAACAATCCGCTGGTGCCACCACGGAACCTCGGCACCTCGGAGTTCGGCCGCTGCCGCCTCTACCAGGTCAGCGACGTCATCTTTGCCAACGGCTTCGATTCACCCTGAGACCAGGAGCCTGCGCGGCGAACGGCTCGCTGCGATGCCCTCATGCCGTGAAAGTGGCCAGCGCGGCCTCGAGCCGCGCCAGGCCTTCGGCGACATCCTCGGCGCCGATGTTCAACGCCGGCACGAAGCGCAGCACGTCGGGACCGGCCTGCAGCAGGAGCAGGCCTTCGTGCGCGGCGTGGTCGAGGATTTCTCCGGCGCGGCCGGCATGGTCCGGCGCGAGCACGGCGCCGAGCATCAGACCGCGGCCGCGCACCTGCGAGAACACGCCACTGGCGTTGCCGAGGCGCTCAAGCCCGATCCGCAGCGTGACCGACTGGCGCTCGACATTGGCCAGCAGTTCGGCTGAGGACAGCTTGCGCAGGGCGACGCGCGCAACTGCGGCGGCGAGTGGATTGCCGCCGAAGGTCGAGCCGTGTGCACCGAACTGCATCGTCTCGCTGGCCTTCTCGCCAACCAGCATGGCACCGATGGGAAAACCGGCGCCAAGCGCCTTGGCCAGGGTCATCACGTCGGGCTTCACCCCGACCCAGTCGTGCGCCCACAAGCGCCCGGTACGACCCAACCCGCACTGGATCTCGTCGAACACGAGCAGGGCGCCGAGCGCGTCGCAGCGTTCGCGCAGCGCGCGCAGGAACTCCGGCGTGGCCGGAACGACGCCGCTCTCGCCCTGGATCGGCTCGACCAGCACGGCGCAGACGTCGCCGTCGAGCACGGCATCGAGCGCGTCGATGTCGTTGAAGCGCCCGTAGCGGAAGCCGCCCGGCAGGGGCTCGTAACCCTGCTGGTACTTCGGCTGCGCGGTGGCGGTGACCGTGGCGAGGGTACGGCCATGGAACGAGCCCTCGAATGTGAGGATCGTGCGTCGTTCGGGTGGACGCCCGGCCTCGGCGGCGAACTTGCGCACCAGCTTGATCGCGGCTTCGTTGGCCTCTGCGCCTGAATTGCACAGGAACACGTGTCTGGCGAATCCGCTGGCCGCGACCAGTTCCGCGGCGAGATGGATCGGCGGTTCGCTGTAGAAGACGTTGCTGGTGTGCCACAGCCGCGCGGCCTGATCGTGCAGGGCGGCGAGGATGTCGGGATCACCATGGCCGAGCGAACTGACCGCGATGCCGGCGGCGAAGTCGATGTACTCGCGGCCCTCGATATCCCACAGGCGCGAACCCTGGCCGCGCTCGAGGACCAGCTCGCGCGGGCGGTACACCGGCATACTGCAACGGCGCGCCGCTGCGATGAGGTCGGATGTGATGCTCACGGATCGGATACCGGTTTCATGGAGTCAAGGGACAGACCGACTGGCCGACCGTGTCCGCACGCAGACCCGGCTCGATGGCCGCTGCGGCATTTTCCTCGGCGCTGGTGACGGCCTGCGGGATGTAGCTCGCGATGAGCGCCCCCACGACCGGGTTGCAGTTGTTGCTGGTCGAGTAATTGGTGATGTCGACCAGCGGCGTCTGCATGTCTTCGACGTGGACGCCGTCGATGCCGTCGAGGCGCATGAGGTAGTCGACCGTGGTCGTCAGGGTGACGCCGGTGATGTTGATCGTGCAGTTGCCGAACAGGCTCGTCGTCAACGGTACGGCGATGTCGCTCGCCGTTCCCGGCGCGCTGAACTGGCCGGCAATGAAGTCACCGGCAAAGTCCTGCGACTGCACCGTGACCGCGCAACCCGGCACGCCGCTGCCGCAGCCGTCCGGCGTGTTGCAGATCGTGTAGGCGATGCCGGACTGGTTGCCCGACTGCGGTGGCAGGCAGGCTGTGCGTCCGTCGACCTGGTTGCGCAGGCGGGCGAGGAAATCGGCCTTGGTCAAGGCGGACGACCAGCAGGTCTCGAAACCCTGGTGGAACACGAGGTCGGCCTGCGCGGACGAGGCGACCAACAAACCGAGAACGAGAACGAACGACGGCTTCGACATGATGTCTCCCCTGTGTGCCGGCGATCCTAGCGCGAAGCGTCGAGGAATAGATCGGGCAGCAATGGCTGGCCCGGCGCGACGGCATAGCGATCGAAGTCGCTGACGCCGGCCGCGGCGAGGACTTCGTCGTCGATCAGGAACTGCCCAGTGCGCTCGCGGCTCGGCGTGACCAGGATCGCGTGCGCGGCATCGGCGACGATGGCCGGGGTACGCGCGTTCGCGGTGGAGACACCCGGGATCATGTTCAACGCGTCCGTTGCGATCAGCGTGCGCGGCCACAGCGCATTGACGGCGATGCCCTCGGCGCGGAACTCTTCGGCCATGCCGAGCACGCACAAGCTCATGCCGTACTTGGCGATCGTGTAGGCGACATGCGGCCCGAACCATTTTGGATCGAGACTCGGCGGTGGCGCGAGCATGAGGATGTGCGGATTCTCCGCCTTGCGCAGGTACGGCAGGCAGGCCTGTGAGCACAGGAAGCTGCCACGCGCATTGACCTGGTGCATGAGATCCCAGCGCTTCATCGGCGTATCGAGCGTGCCGCGCAACCAGATCGCACTGGCATTGTTGACGAGGATGTCAATGCCGCCGAACTGCTCGACCGTGCGCGCGACGGCGGCGACGACCTGCTCCTCCTCGCGGATGTCGACCTGCAACGCCAACGCCCGCCCGCCGGCCGCCTCGATGGCCGCAGCGGCGGTATGGATTGTCCCGGGCAGCTTCGGGTTGGCGACGTTGCTCTTTGCGGCGATGACGATATTGGCGCCGTCGCGTGCCGCGCGCTCGGCGATGGCGAGGCCGATGCCTCGCGAGGCACCGGTGATGAACAGGGTCTTGCCGGCAAGCGTGCTCATGCGGATTCCTTCATGCGCGCTGGAAGCGCGGGATATGGTGGGTCAGGCGCCCGAGACGGGCGAGCGGATCGGTCATCTGCAACAACTCCTGGCGTTCGTGCGCCTCCAGCGGCAAGGTTTCGGCGAGACGGAACCCGAGCCAGCTCGCGTCGTCGTAGCGCGCACGTTCGACACGGGCAGGCGCACCGCCAATGCGTTCGAGCAGACGCTCGAGGATCGTCGCCAGCAGGCCATGTTCGGCCGGCACGGTGACGACCGGTTCGTCGGGCAGGAAACGCACCCGTGCGTGCACGAGCCCGTTGCTGCGCACGCGAGTCTCCTCGACATGGAAGCGCTCGCCACCCCTCACCTGGATACCGAGCAGACCACCAGGCAGGGTGTGGAAATCGCTGATGCGCGCGAGCGTGCCGAAGGCGGCGGGAATCGCCGGCTCGCCGACTTCGCCGCCTTCGAGAATCAGACACACGCCGAAACCCGAGCCGTCGCGCGCGCAGTCGCGCACCAGGTCGAGATAGCGCGCCTCGAAGATGCGCAACTGCAACTGCCCGCCGGGAAACAGCACGGTGGACAGCGGAAACAGCGGGAGGTCGGTCGATTCCACCGCGGGAGTCTAGGGATGCTGCAATCAATCCCGCAATGGCGTCATGACATCCGCAAGGCGCGCAGCCCGGCGACGAGATCCATTGCCAGCATCCATGCCACCAGCACGAGGGCGACCATCGACAGCGGAAACGCCAAGTGCGTGTGCGCGTGCAGGTCCACATAGCCGTCGCCGTATACCGCTACGCCGGTGATGAACAGCGGCAGCACGCAACAGGTCATCAGCAGCGCGTTCCCGGCCACCTGCGCGCCGTGTGTTCGCCGCAGAGCCATCACGCAAGCCAGCAGGGGCAAACCGAGCAGGCCGAATTTCCAGACAGCCATCGGCATCGCCTCGATGATTCGTGCAAGCGTCGGCACACCGGCGGGCAGTGGTGCGAGATCGAGACCGGCCACCATGCCAAGATGCGGCGACAACCACGGCCGCATGCGCTCGATGGCGCCGTTGACCATGCGCCAGATGATCATCGGGTTCGCCAGCAATACCCGGGTCACGCGACCACGCGAAAGCTCCAGCGACTCCGGGCACAGGCTTCCGTCCTGCATGCCGCGCATGTACCAGCTCTTGCCGACCGCCTGCAGGCAACGTTCCGACAGGCCGAGTTCGGCCATGGTGCGCGCGACGTCCGCGGACTCGGGGAGCATGGTCGGGAAAACCGTATTGACGATATTGGCCCGTGCGATGCCCACCGTGTGCGCCGAATTCATCTGCACGACCTGCACGCCACCGCCGACCACTCCACCGATGACCATCGCCAGCAGGGGGCGCCGCCAGCGTTGCGGATGCCGCCACGCCAACGGAAGCAGCAGGACGACGATCGCCAGCGGCAAGACGGCATGCTGGAGCTTGGTCAAGGCCAGCAGTGCCGCACACAGTCCCAGCGCGACCAACGCGATGCGCGATGGCTCGGCGTCCGTGGCGACCACGACCACGGTTCCTGCCAGCAGCGCATACAGGAACAACACGGCGGCAGCCTGCGCATAGAACGTGTTGAAGTAGACCAGGTTGCCCGGATCACACAGCACCAGCGCAACCAGGGCCGCGTGACCCACGGCCAGGTCCGCACGGCCAAGGGCAAGCAGACGATGCGTCACTGCGGCGGCGAACGCGAGCAGCAGCGCGAGCTTGATCCAGCCCTGCCAGCGCAACGAGAACGTCGCGTCGTCGCGGATCGCCTGTTCCACCCACATTCCCGGCACGGCCAGGGCGGCGAACAACAGTTCAGAGGTGATGAAGCATGGACTGTCCGAGTGCGCGAAACGGTAGCGTTCGAGGGGCGCGCGATGACTGGACGCCTCGATCGGCACATCATCGGCCCGCGCCGGAAAGACGTCGATGCAGGCCTGCACGCGGATCATGTCGAAATTGTTGGCGACGGCCAGCATCGGCTCGGCGGCGATGAACAGGATGCCGCGCAACGCTGCCAGCGCGAGCAGCAGCCAGGCCAACAACGATGCGGCACGCAGCACAGGCGGAACAGCCTCGCGCCGGAATCGCATCGGCGCCGGGCTCACTGGCCGCGCAGGCGCGCGAAGAACCGGCGCGGCGCGTCCTCGAAGCCGCCGTTGGACATGAAGACGACATGGTCGCCACTCCGCACCTCGCCGGCCAACGCGCCGAGCAGGGCATCGACGCTCGATGCCGTCGTGCCGCGTCCACCCAGCGCGCCGATCACGCGCTGTGCATCCCACGGCAGTTCGGGGCGATGCAGGAAGACGACGCGATCAGCGTCAGCCAGTGAGGGCGCGAGTTCTTCGGCATGCGCACCAAGCCGCATCGAGTTCGAGCGCGGCTCGAGGGCGACGACGAGACGGCCCGCGCCGACGCGCGCACGCAGGCCGGCCAGCGTGGTGGCGATGGCGGTCGGATGATGGGCGAAGTCGTCGAGCACGACGATGCCGGCATGCTCGCCGATGCGTTCGAGGCGACGCTTCACGCTGCCGAAACCGGCAAACGCCGGCAGCAGCGTGCGCACGTCGATGCCGACCGCATGAGCGGCGACCAGCGCGGCGAGCGCGTTCATCACGTTGTGGCGACCGAGCATCGACCAGCGCACTTCGCCGATCGCCTCGCCGCGCTGGCTCACGCGGAACACCGAGCCATCGGCTTCGACGAGTTCGGCACGCCAGTCGCCGGCATCGATGCCGAAACTCTCGACCGGCGACCAGCAGCCCATCGCCAGCACCTCGGCGAGGCGCGCGTCCTCGGCATTGACGACCAGGCAGCCGTTGCCCGGCACGATGCGCACCAGGTGATGGAACTGGCGCTGGATCGCGGCGACATCAGGGAAGATGTCGGCGTGGTCGTATTCGAGGTTGTTCAGGATCGCCACGCTCGGCCGGTAGTGCACGAACTTCGAACGCTTGTCGAAGAAGGCCGTGTCGTATTCGTCGGCTTCGATGACGAAGAGCGGGGATTCGGGATTCGGGACCGGGGATTCGACACCGCCGGGCAGGCTCCCGCGACCTGCTCTTTCCGTTCCCCAATCCCCAATCTCCAATCCCGGCCCCAGCCTGGCCGACACCCCAAAGTTCGCCGGCACGCCGCCGACGAGGAAACCCGGCGCGCGCCCGGCCGATTCGAGCAGCCAGGCCAGCAGCGAGGTGGTGGTGGTCTTGCCATGTGTGCCGGCGACGGCGAGCACGCGGCGGCCGGCGAGCACCTGTTCGCCGAGCCATTGCGGACCGGAGATGTAGGGCAGGCGCGTGTCGAGCAGATGTTCGACCGCCGGATTGCCGCGCGAAAGCGCGTTGCCGACGACGACGAGATCGGGCGCCGGTTCGAGATGGGCCGCGGCGTAGCCGGATTTCAGGGCGATGCCGAGCGCTTCGAGCTGGGTCGACATCGGCGGATAGACATTCGCGTCCGAGCCATCGACCTCGTGGCCGAGTTCGCGCGCGAGCGCGGCGATGCCGCCCATGAAGGTGCCGCAGATGCCGAGGATGTGCAGTTTCATCGCGCGGAGTCCCCGCCGGCCGCGGCCCGCGCGGCGGCGCGCATCAGTGCTTCGGCAAGGCGGCGGTGATGCGCGCGAACACCTCGTCGAGCGAGCCGACGCCGTCGACGACGACCAGCTTGCCGTGCTCGGCGAAGTAGCCCGCGACCGGCTCGGTCTGTTCGGCATACACACGCAGGCGCTCGCGCACGGTCTCGGGGGTGTCGTCCTTGCGCCCCTCGGCGGCGGCACGGCCAGCGATGCGCTCGACGATCAGTTCATTTGGCACTTCCAGCTTGACCGCCACGTCGAGCGGCTGGCCGATGCGCGCGAGCAGCGCCTCGAGCGCGGTGCACTGGGCGACGTTGCGCGGATAGCCGTCGAGGATGAAACCGGCCTTGGCGTCGGCTTCGGCGAGGCGCTCCTCGAGCATGCCGAGGACGATGTCGTCGGAGACGAGCTGGCCGGCCTCCATGACCGCCTTGGCCTTGAGGCCGAGCGGCGTGCCGGCCTTGACTGCCGCGCGCAGCAGGTCGCCGGTGGAAACATGCGGAACGCCGAGCGAGGTCTTCAACGAGGCAGCCTGAGTCCCCTTGCCCGAACCGGGTGCACCGAGCAGCACGAGTCGCATAGTGGTCCTTGGGTTGACGGCAGCGTGGACGAAAGCAGTGCTGCGCTAGACTCGGCAACGCTAGCCGCAGACGCCGATACAGTCAAACCGTGGCGCGGCAACGAACGACGAGGAACCATCCATGCAGGGCAAGCTGCTGTACGCGCAATCCGGCGGCGTCACCGCCGTCATCAATGCCACGGCCGGCGCCGTGATCGAGACCGCGCGCAAGCACGGCGTGCGCGTGCTGGCCGCGCGCAACGGCATCATCGGCGCGCTGCGCGAGGACCTGATCGACACCTCGAAGGAATCGGCCGCGGCGATCGCGGCATTGCGCCACACCCCGGGCGGCGCGTTCGGCTCGTGCCGCTTCAAGCTCAAGTCGATCGAGCAGGACCGCGCGCGCTACGAGCGCCTGATCGAGGTGTTCCGCGCGCACGACATCCGCTGGTTCCTCTACAACGGCGGCAACGACTCGGCCGACACCTCGCTCAAGATCTCGCAGGTCGGCAAGGCGCTCGGCTACGACGTCACCGTGGTCGGCGTACCCAAGACCGTCGACAACGACCTCGCCGTGACCGACTGCTGCCCCGGCTTCGGCTCGGTGGCGAAGTACACGGCCGTGTCCGTGCTCGAAGCCAGCCTCGATGTCGCCTCGATGGCCGAATCCTCGACCAAGGTCTTCGTCATCGAAGTGATGGGCCGCCACGCCGGCTGGATCGCCGCCGCCGCCGGCCTCGCCGGCAAGAGCGCCGACGAGGCGCCGCACGTGATCCTGTTCCCCGAGATCGCCTTCGACGAGGACGCTTTCCTCGCCCGCGTCAGGGCCACCGTCGAGCGCGTCGGCTGGTGCACGGTCGTCGTCTCCGAAGGCGTGCGCGACAAGGAAGGCCGGTTCCTCTCGGAAGTCGGCACGCGCGACGCCTTCGGCCATGCCCAGCTCGGCGGCGTCGCCCCGCTGGTCGCCCAGCTGGTCAAGGACCGGCTCGGCTACAAGTACCACTGGGCCTTGCCGGACTACCTGCAGCGCTCGGCGCGCCACATCGCCTCCAAGACCGACCTCGACCACGCCTGTGCGGTCGGCAAGGCCGGCGTCGAACTCGCCCTGGCCGGGCGCAACGCGGTCATGCCGGCGATCATCCGTACTTCCGATGCACCGTATCGCTGGAAGATCGAGGCCGTGCCGTTGGCCAGGGTCGCCAACCACGAGAAGAAACTGCCGAAAGGCTTCATCAGCCGCGATGGCTACGGCATCACCGCCGCCGCGCGGCGCTACCTCGAACCACTGGTCCGTGGCGAGGCGTCCCCGCCGTACGGCCGCGACGGCCTGCCGAAATACGTGCGCCTGAAAAACATCGTAGTCGCGCGCAAGTTGCCGGAGTATGTGATCGCCGATTGATTGGATCGGCCGCGAAACCGCGTAAGGTGTGGCAACGGGTGCCGCGCCCGCGCCCGACATCCCCTGCCCGGAGCCACTACCGATGACCGACCTCCACAGCCGCCGCGGCCTGATCGCGGCCCTCTGCCTCGTGCTTGCCGCCAGTGTCGGCGCCGCCGAACAAAGCGGTGACCGATACCGCGTCAAGACCACCATCGACATGAAGGGCATGCCATTCCAGATGCCGGCGCAGACCAGCGAGGTGTGCACCTCCAGGCAGGGCGGCAGCAGCTCGATGATCCCGCACGACGACAACTGCCGCATCACCGGCTTTGCGCGCAACGGCAACCGCAACACGTTCCGCATGGAATGCACCGGCAAGGATGCGATGAGTGGCGAAGGCGAGACCGAGCAACTCGGCCCCGATGCCTACCGCGGCAGCATCCGCGCATCCACGCGCGTGGAAGGCCAGCCGATGGAGATGACGATCCGCTTCGAGGGCACGCGCATCGGCGGCTGCGACTACGCCAGCGAATCGCCCGAGGCGATCGGCAACGCCATGCTCGCGCAGACCTGCGAATCGCAGATCGACTCGGCTCTGTCCTGGCAGATGTTCGTTGGCACCGAGGCCACGTGCGCGGCGTTCAAGCAGAAATTCTGCGCAAATATCGTGCGTCAGGCCGATGCGCTGGTCGACCCGGCGAAGTTCCCCAAGCAGGAAATCGGCTTCCCGTGGGAAGGCTACGAAGCCTGCGGACGGCCACGCGCGACGATCCTCGCCAAGGCCTGCAACGCGGCCAAGGCCAGCGGCAATCTCGACTTCATCGGCGCAAGATGCCCGGAACTGGTGGCGCCGGCCTGCGCGGCGGCCGATGCGCGCACGCAGCCCGGTTTCGTTGCCCGCCACTGCCCTGACCAGGCGCGTGCACTGGCCGCCCAACAGTGTGCCGGCCGCGGCTACACGGCGATGCGTGCTTCGCCGTACCGCGACTTCTGCACACGCCATGCGAGCCAACGCCTCGGCGAACGCAACTGATGACATCGTGGTCATGACAGCGGCACCGTTCGCGCTGCTCGCCGCAGGCCTTGCGCTTGCGGCGGGCGCACCGGCGCCGCTGCCCGATCCCTATCCCGACATCGCGCGTGCCTACTACGTCGAGATCGACGGTGTGCCGCGCTGGGGCGGACGTGCCGACGACGCCTTGCCGATCGCCAGCCTGACCAAGCTGATGACCGCCGTGCTGGTGGCCGAATCAGGCCGGGCCGACGACGAAATCACGATCACGCAAACAGCCGCGGCCGAAACCGGCACGCGGCTCGGCTTGCAAGCCGGCGACCGCGCACGCCGCGGCGACCTGCTTGCGGCGATGCTGGTGCGCTCGGCCAACGACGCCTGCCGCGCACTCGCCGATGCAATCGGTGGCGACGAGGCGCGCTTCGTCGCACGCATGAACGCACGCGCGGCGGAACTTGGCCTGACGCGCACACGCTTTGCCAATGCCTGCGGCCACGATCACGACGACAACCACGCCAGTGCACGCGACCTCGCCACGCTGACACGCACCGCACTCTCGATCGAGACTATCGCCACCGACGTCGCCCGCGAATCCTTCACCTTCAGCACGCAACGCGGTCGGCGCCATGTGATGCGCAACACCAACGCCCTGCTCGGCACACTCGCTGGTGTGCGTGGCGTCAAGACCGGCTGGACGCCACGAGCAGCACGCTGCCTCATCGTCTACGCCGAGCGTGACGGCCGCCGCGTGCTCGCCGTGCTGCTGGCCGCACCCGACCGCTGGTGGGACAGCGCGGGACTGATCGAGCGAGCCTTCGACGATGGCGACCCCGCTCGCTGAGTCCGCACCACGACGCCGCGATGGCGTGGCCATGCTCGCGGTCGCGGCCTGCCTGGCGGCACTCGTCGGCGCCGCGCACGCGCCGGCGCTGTCAGCCGCATTCCAGTTCGATGACTACGCGGTCATCGTCGACAATCCCGCCGTCCGGTCGCTGGTCGCGTGGTGGGCGTCGATGCCGGGCATCCGCCCGCTGTTGAAGCTCTCGTATGCCCTCAACCATGTGGCATGGCCAGGCCCGCTTGGCTTCCATGCGGTCAACCTCGGCATCCACCTCCTCAACAGCCTGCTCGCGTGGCGCCTCGCCGAGCATTGGCTGCCGCGACTCGGGCTGCATGCACCGAATGCGGCGGCGCTGGCCGCCCTGCTGTTCGCCCTGCACCCGGCCACCACCGAGGCCGTCGCCTACGCAAGCGGACGTTCGATCTCGCTGGCGGCGACCTTCATGCTCGCCGCCTGGCTGGCCGATGCGCGTTTCGACACTACGCGGCAACGCTGGTCGATCGCCTCGCCGCTGCTGTTCGCGCTGGCGCTCGGCGTGCGCGAGACCAGCCTGGTCGTGCCGCTCGCCTTTGTGCTGCTCGCGATCTGTGCGCCATCCGGCGAAACCCGCGACGCGCTCGTGCGCCGTCATGCCGGTCATGTCCTCGTGGTGCTGACTGCACTCGGTGCGTTCCTCGCCTTGCCCGGCTACCAGCACTTCTTCGAAGTCAGCCTCGGCACGCGCGGCCTCGCCACCCAGATCGCGCTGCAACTCGAAGCCCAGGCCTATCTGTTCGTGCATCCGCTGCTCGGCTTGCGCACCAACATCGATCCGCCGGTGCAGGCGGTCGGGGCGGTCGCTTCGCCGATCGTCGTCGCCGTGCTGCTGGCCACACTCGCACTCGCGGCCTTGCGTCTGCGTCGACACTGGCCGTGGTTCGCCTTCGCGATCGGCTGGTATTTCCTGATGCTGGCGCCTTCGAACTCACTGCTGCCGCGCCTCGACGCCGCCAATGACCGCCATCTCTACCTGGCCCTGCTCGGCCCGGCCTGGCTGCTGGTCGGCCTGCTGTCGACATGGCGCCGACCGCAACCCGCGCATGCGCTCACCGCCCTCCTCCTTGGCGTGCTCGGCATCGCCACCTGGCTGCGCACGTTCGACTACCGCAGCGAGATCGCCCTGTGGACGGCCAGCCTCGTCACCGCCCCGGCCAACGCGCGTGCCTGGACCAACCTCGGCTACGCCTGGCAACAAGCCGGCGACAACACCCGCGCACGCGATGCCTGGCTCTGTGCCCTCGCCTTCGATCCGCGTGCCGAACAAGCGATCCTCAACCTCGACTCCTTCGGCGGCTACCCGAGCCACGTGCCGCGCGACCTGCGCGCCTGCAACGCAGCGGGCTTCGACGGGCCTTGAAGAAGGTTCATCGCGCCTTTCCGGGGAAGGCGCGATGAACCGAAACATAGGGAGAAAAAGAGAGAAAAACCGATGCGCGCGAGCGCGCGGAGTGAATGCCTTGCATGGCGCCTTCCCTTGGATAGCGATGGACGATCCCGTCACACCCCGGAGCCCCTGTTCCCCGGAGTCCTGTTTCATTCCCGTGCCGTGGATCGGCGCCCTGGAATGTCGTGCCGCAGAACCTCTTGCAACGCGAGGGCGCGAACCTGCGCCGCTTGGCGGATGCTTGCAACAGGGCGACGCCGATCGCGAGTCCAGGGACCATCGAAGCCGGGAGCAGGGCGGGAAAGCCGGAAAGCGGCAGCCGCTACCTTGCGGAGGTCGTGACATCTTCGCTGAAAGGACCAAGGCATCCCTCAACCTGCGATGCGGCTACCATCCGGCGCGATGACGTCGAATACTCAATTGCCGTCCGCGCCACGCATGTCTCCGCCGCAAAGGCACGACTGGCTCGTCGCCGGTGCTGCCATGCTTGGCTTCGCCATCGCCCTGCTGCTCGTCCACCCGGGCCAGTATCCGTTCGATGCGGCGACGCAACTCTGGCAGGCGCGCACCGGGCAGTTCTGGAACACGACGCCAGTGGCGATGCCGCTCATCTGGTCGCTGCTGCTTTCCCTCGGCGGTGATGCGGCGAGCCTGCTCGTGCTGAACCTCGCGTTGTTCTGGTGCGGGCTCGGCCTGTGTGCCGCGGTGCTACGCGGGCCGGCGGGATGGCGCGCGCTGGCGATGCTTGCGATCGGCCTGCAGCCGCTGACCCTCCTGCAGCTCGGTCACCTGCTGTCCGACGCGCATCTCGCCGCCGTGCTCACCTGCGCCTGCGGACTGGTCGCGCATGCCGCGACCCGCGGTCGACGCTGGAGTGCCTGGTGCGCGGCGATCCTGATCGTGTATGCCGGATGCATCCGCCACAACGCGATCCTGGCGACCTTGCCGCTGATGCCGGCGCTGGCCGTGGTGCTGGCGCCGAGGCGTGCGCGCGCGGCCTTCGTCACTGCGCTGCTCGCGCTCACGTTCGCGACCTCGTTCGCGCTCGATCGCGCCTTCGTCAGCCAGCGCCACACGGTGTGGCCGTCGATCGCCCTGTGGGATCTGGCCGCGCTCTCGGTCGCGAGCGGCGAACTGCTGCTGCCGCCCTTCAGCCATGGGCCCGGACTCGATGTCGCCGAGCTCGTCGACACCGGCGCCTTTGATCCGACCAGCAATACCTTCCTGTTCGCGCGTTCGCGCTCGGGCATGAAGAGCGGGCTACAGAAAGGAAGCGAGTACGCGCCAGGGCAACTGGCGGCGATCCGTGCAGCCTGGTCCAGGGCCGTGCTGCGACACCCGCTCGCCTACGCACGACACCGTCTGCGCACGTTCGCCCTGATGGCGGGCATCGAGGTCGACGGGCGTCGCGGCATTCCGTATTTCATCGAATACCACGCCTGGGCCGACAATCCGCCGGTGGCCGCGCCGCTCGCTGCGGCCATGCATGCGCGCCTGCTCGACGTCGGCGCGCAGCTGCGTGGGGGTGGCTTTTGGTCGAGCGCGTGGCCTGCGCTGGCGCTGGCCGGCCTCGCCCTGATCGTCTCCTGGCGACGGCGGACCCGGTTCATGGCGCATCTGGCCGGCCTGTTTGCGGGAAGCCTGCTGCTGCATGCGGCCGGCTTCGCCTTGATCGCGCCTGGCGCGGAGACGCGCTATCTGACCTGGCCGATCGTGTTCGCGCCAATGGCCCTGCTGCTCGCCCTGGGCGCCGGCACAACAGCCGACGCCACGTCCGGGAACCGCGCCGCGGCGACCTGACGCAGTCGGTTATTGCAACGCACCATCCGGTCGCAGCCGTGGATGGCTATACTCGACCAGCTTTGGGGAACCCCTGATCAAGCCTTTCGCTGCCCACGCCGCTCGCACAGGGCTTGGATTCATGGGAGCGGCTTCGGTCGTGATCAGAAGTATCAGGGTTTCTCCGGCTCGCAATCCCAACCGCCTTCGGATTCTCTAGCCTGTTCTTCGGGGAGGAATAGATGTTGCAGCAACACGGTTTGCTCATTTCGCTGATCTGCGCGGCCCTGGCGATCCTGTATGGCATCTGGTCGATCCGCTGGATCATGGCCAAGTCGGCCGGCAACGAGCGCATGCAGGAGATCGCCTCGGCGATCCAGGTCGGCGCCAAGGCCTATCTGAATCGCCAGTACACGACGATCGGCATCGTCGGTGCGGTCCTGTTCGTGGTCATGGGCTTCGGCCTCGACTGGAGCACGGCGGTCGGCTTCGCGGTCGGCGCGGCACTGTCCGGCCTGGCCGGCTACATCGGCATGAACGTCTCGGTGCGTGCCAACGTGCGCACGGCGGAGGCGGCGCGCAGCGGCCTCGGCGCGGCACTCGCGGTCGCCTTCCGCGGCGGCGCGATCACCGGCATGCTCGTGGTCGGCCTCGGCCTGCTCGGCGTGGCCGGCTACTACGTCGCGCTCGCCCGCCTCGGCCACACGCCGGACCAGGCCCTGCACGCGCTGGTCGGCCTCGCCTTCGGCTCCTCGCTGATCTCGATCTTCGCGCGCCTCGGCGGCGGCATCTTCACCAAGGGTGCCGACGTCGGCGCGGACCTGGTCGGCAAGGTCGAGGCGGGCATTCCCGAGGACGATCCGCGCAATCCGGCGGTGATCGCCGACAACGTCGGCGACAACGTCGGCGACTGCGCCGGCATGGCGGCCGACCTGTTCGAGACCTACGCGGTCACCCTGATTGCGACGATGCTGCTCGGCGGCGTGATGTTTGCCGGCAATGCCAACGCCGTGCTCTACCCGATCCTGCTCGGCGGCGTGTCGATCGTCGCCTCGATCATCGGCACGTTCTTCGTCACCACCAAGCCGGGCGCGAAAATCATGAACGCGCTGTACAAGGGCGTGATCGTCTCGGCCCTGCTCTCGGCGGTGGCGTTCTGGTTCGTCACCCGCGAACTGTTCCCGGGCGGGCTCGAAGTCGCCGCGGGCAGCGTGATCCCGTCCATCAACCTGTTCTGGTGCGGCCTGATCGGCCTGCTGCTGACCGGCGCGATGGTCGTCATCACCGAGTACTACACGGCCACCGAGTACAAGCCGGTGCGCCATGTCGCCCAAGCCTCAACCACTGGCCATGCGACCAACATCATCGCCGGCATCGGCGTGTCGATGAAGTCGACGGCCTGGCCGGTGATCGCAGTGTGCATCGCGATCTGGGCGGCCTACCACTTCGGCGGCCTCTACGGCATCGCCGTCGCCGCGACCGCGATGCTGTCGATGACCGGCATGATCGTCGCCCTCGACGCCTACGGCCCGATCACCG